>JAJQGP010000006.1 GCA_021200475.1 Lachnospiraceae bacterium | reverse complement strand
CAACCCGACCACGCAGCAAGTGCGTGGTCGGGTTGTGACCAGTAACGAACAGCATCAAAATGCAAAAACAACCCGTGCAGATTTATCTGCTAAATATTTACTGAAAATCTATGATTTCTGTCCATCTGCGCAAAAATGCTTCTTCCTCAGGAATTCCCTTGGTCATCTGTGCGGCGGCGGCGATGGGCAGCCATTTTTGTACATACTGCTTTGCAGTGTCACTTTTTTTACAGAATAGCTCCAGATACAGGTCCGCTTTTTTCTGATTTCTGAGAGCGAATTCAAGATAGGTAATAGCTGCGTCTCCGCTGGCGTTTCCCTGTGTCGCGTGTGCCCAGTCTACGATTGTCATGGAGCTATCCTCACGGACAATTACATTGCTTGGGTTGAAGTCGCCATGGCAAAGCTTTGTGTGGTTTGGCATGGACTGCAGCCGGGTATTCAGTTCATAGCGTGTGGTCGCGTCAATCTTATCCTTCAGGCTGGCGATCTTCCGCGCAAATTTGTCTTTCTGTAAGGTCAGCCGCGGCGCTTTTTTTGCGTGCATGGACAGCTGCGCATCCACGAATTGCTCCATGTAGGTTTCGATATGGAGCGGATCATTTTCCATCTTTTCTTCCAGTGTTTCTCCAGCCACGTACTGAATGGCGAGCGCCCATTCTCCGTCGATCTCGGTCACCTCAAGAACCGGCGGAATATCCAGTCCGCTCTCTTCTACCCGGGCCGTACAGAGTGCTTCATTAAATACATTGGCTTTGCCGTGTTCTTTTGTAAATACCTTGATAATACGGTCTCCGTCCTGATAAACGACCTTGTACGGACGAGTGACTAATATTTTTTTATCCTTTAAATTCATGGTTCGTCTCCTCCCACCTGCTCTGTTTTCAATTTAATTTCCGCTTTTTTTGCAGAACAGGGAACGCTCCGGCAGCAAAAGCGGTAATAGAAGTATGTCACTGGTTACTGACGATCCTTTCCGTAATATGCTTTCAGATAGATCTCTTTCAGCTCAGACATCAGAGGATATCTTGGATTTGTGCCAGTGCACTGGTCGTTAAACGCCTGTTCTGTCATTTCATCCAGCGTATCCAGGAAGTATTTCTCGTCTACACCGTAATTGCGGATTGTCGGTTGAATCTCAATGGTTCGCATCAGGTCTTCCAGTTTTTCAATCAGCTTATCCAGTACCTCCTGGTCATTTTCTCCGTTCAGGCCTACAAAGCGGCCAATCTCGGCATACCGTGCAAGTGCATGCGGGTACTGATATTGTGGGAAGGTGCCCATCTTCGTCGGAACCTCCGCGCTGTTGTAGCGCATTACCTCGGTGAGCACCAGTGCATTGGCGATGCCGTGCGGAATGTGGTGGAATGCTCCCAGCTTGTGTGCCAGAGAATGATTTACGCCGAGAAAAGCATTGGCAAAAGCCATACCAGCCAGGCAGGAAGCGTTTGCCATATGGTCGCGCGCCTCGATGTCGTTTCCATCTTTGTACGCCCGCGGCAGATACTCAAATACGAGTTTGATCGCCTGCAGCGCCAGGCTGTCTGTGAAATCCGAAGCCATGACTGACACATAAGCCTCGATCGCATGGGTCATGACATCGATGCCGGATGCACAGGTAAGTCCCTTCGGTGCACTGATCATGTTATCCGTGTCAACAATCGCCATATTCGGAAGGAGCTCATAATCTGCCAGCGGCCATTTGATGCCGGTCTCTTTGTCGGTAATGATTGCGAACGGTGTCACTTCAGAGCCGGTACCGGAAGAGGTTGGGATGGCTACAAAATACGCTTTCTTTCCCATCTTCGGGAAGTTGTAGATTCTCTTGCGGATATCCATGAAATCCATCGACATATCTTCGAAATTCGCGTCCGGATTTTCATACAGTACCCACATGATCTTGCCGGCGTCCATCGCAGAGCCGCCGCCCAGAGCGATAATCACATCCGGTTCAAAGGCAGTCATCGCCGCCGCACCTGCCTTTGCGGAAGCAAGGGAAGGATCCGGTTCTACATCGGAGAAGCAGGTGTGAACGATGCCCATTTCATCCAGCTTTTTCTCAATCGGCCTGGTGTTTCCATTTTTATAAAGGAAGGAATCCGTTACGATAAACGCGCGTTTTTTCCCCATTACGGTGCCGAGCTCATCCAGAGCAACCGGCATGCAGCCTCTCTTAAAGTAAACCTTTTCCGGCGTCCTCATCCACAGCATATTCTCTCTCCTTTCGGCCACGGTCTTGATATTGATCAGATGCTTCACGCCTACGTTCTCGGATACGGAATTGCCGCCCCAGGAACCGCAGCCAAGCGTCAGAGACGGGGCAAGCTTAAAGTTGTACAGATCGCCGATTCCGCCCTGAGAGGAAGGGGTGTTGATCAGAATCCGGCAGGTCTTCATCGCCGCCGCGTGCTTTGCCATTTTCTCGGTCTCATTTACATTAATGTAGAGAGAAGAGGTGTGGCCAAAGCCGCCATCCGCTACCAGTCGCTCCGCCTTTGCGATGGCTTCATCGAATGTCTCCGCTTTATACATGGCCAGAACCGGAGAAAGCTTTTCATGTGCGAATTCTTCACTGATGTCTACAGATTCTACCTCGCCGATCAGAATCTTTGTCCAGGTCGGGACTTCTACGCCAGCCATCTGCGCGATGGTATAGGCAGACTGTCCTACGATCTTCGCATTCAGGGCGCCGTTGATAAGGATCGTCTTGCGCACCTTCTCCAGCTCATCCTCTTTCAGAAAATAGCAGCCCCTGTACTGAAATTCGTCCTTGACCTGCTGATAAATGTCTGCAAGGACAGTAACCGACTGTTCAGATGCACAGATCATACCATTGTCAAAGGTCTTAGAATGAATAATCGAATTCACTGCCAGACGGATATCTGCCGTATCATCGATAATGACAGGCGTATTTCCTGCGCCTACGCCGAGAGCTGGTTTGCCGGAAGAATAAGCAGCCTTTACCATCCCGGGGCCGCCGGTCGCCAGAATGATATCTGCGTCCCTCATAACCATATTGGTCAGCTCCAGGCTGGGGATATCAATCCATCCGATGATGCCTTCCGGAGCGCCGGCCTTTACCGCAGCCTCCAGAACCACCTTCGCCGCCTCAATGGTACTTTTCTTCGCGCGCGGATGCGGGCTGATGATGATCGCATTTCTCGTCTTCAGCGAAATCAGCGTTTTAAAAATCGCAGTCGAGGTCGGGTTTGTGGTTGGAATCACAGCCGCAATCAGGCCAATCGGTTCCGCGATCTTTTTGATGCCATAGGTTTTATCCTCTTCGATTACGCCGCAGGTCTTTGTGTTTTTATATGCGTTATAGATATATTCAGAAGCATAATGATTTTTGATTACCTTATCTTCCACAACACCCATGCCGGTCTCTTCTACGGCCATTTTTGCAAGTGGGATGCGGGCTTTGTCTGCGGCGGTAGCGGCGGCCTTAAAGATTCGGTCGACCTGCGCCTGCGTATAAGTTGCAAAAACCTTCTGTGCCTCTTTCATGGCAGCCATCTTCGCTTCCAGGGCTTCCGCTGTGTCAATGATGTCAGGAATGGTTACGTCTGTGTTCGCCATTGGAAATCCTCCTTTGAGATATTCGAAATTCAGTTTCAGTTTCACATTGGTTATATTCTTACTAAGAAACTGATAAAAAATTAACGTTAAAATTTTATCAATCTATGGGTATTATAATCTTCTATACGCGATTCGTCAAGGCTGAATATCTCATAAAATATTTTGAAAAAATGCTGCTATTTGAGGAGTTTTGACCAGATTTTCAGGCACAGTTTATTCCAATACATCAATCTGACAGTTTTCTACCTCCATTATCGTCCCATCCCTTGCAGACATCTACCCACTCTGTATACCTGGAATGCTCTTCTAACTCTCCAATAGTAAGCTTTACCGCACTGTGTCCGCTTCCAGCCGCAGGGTAGACAAACGCAAATCGCTTCAGTGAAACATCAAGAAAAACTGCAACATCCGGATTGACCGCAAATGGACAGACGCCACCCGGAGCATGACCAACCACAGCTTCTACCTGCTCTGCTGGTATCATTTTTGCTTTCTGGTGAAAGGTATTTTTATATTTCCTGTTGTCAATTCTGGCATCCCCGGCTGTTACGATCAGTATTGACTTTTCCTCCAGAAACAACGACATGGTTTTTGCGATCTGCTTCGGCTCGCAGCCGATTGCGTTTGCAGCTTCTTCCACAGTGGCGCTGGATTTTTCAGGAACAATGATACGATCCGCCAAATTTGCAGAGCTAAAATATCGCTGGACATTTTCAAAAGACATTTTTCATCATCCTCTCGTTAAAATCTCTACAGCATAATCAGATAACTCTATCATATTATACTTTTAAGGTTATACGTGTCAACGAAAATAAAATCCTTTCCAGTTAAATTTTTTAAATTTTCTACTTTGACAATTTTTTGCTAAAAATGGTATAATATCACTATATCAGGTACTGTGATTTCATGAATACCCATAGATCTGGTGCCTGTATATCTCTGTTCAGGCTCGTGCCGCAACAGGCATTTTGGCGTTTCAGTCAGACAAGGAGGTGGATAGTGATGAAAAGAGTAAAAGCAGCCTGCATTTGCCAGACACTGCATTTTATGCTGAAAGAAGATCTGGAGCACAGTTACGCGGTAAAGATGGTGCAGGAAGAAGTCGCGCAGTATAAAAGAGGTCTCGACCGGAACCAGACAAAGTATAAGATCATCGAGGAAAACGAACAGCCGGACGGATCAATTATGCTCAAGGTGATCAAACAGTACAATAACAGCCCGGTTGGGGATTATCTCGACTGAGTATCTGACACAATTCAGAACGGCATCGCATTACGTGTGAGAAACCCACGGACCTTTTGGTCCGTGGGTATTTTTGAATTTCAGTTTTTGAGGCTCAGATTCAATCGTGCCAGTCCCTCGCGCACCACAACGTTCGGGCAGGCTACATTCATGCGTAGAAATCCTTCTCCATTTTTTCCATACTGACTGCCGGAACAAAGATACAATCCTGATTTCTCCCGGATGTGATGTGCCAGATCCGGGTCTTCCCCTGGGATGCCTGGTATCGCACGGCCGTCCATCCATACCAGATACGTTGCCTGCGACGGTATCACCGTCAGCTGAGGGATGTGCTTCTCTACGTATTCCGCGACTGTTCTTTTATTCTGATCGATATACACTCGCAGCTCATCAAGCCATGGGCCTCCCTTTGTGAAAGCAGCGATGGCGGCATCCACAGCGAACGCATTTGGCTCTCCTACTTCATCTGTGTTCAGGCCCCTCCAGACCTTGTGCCGCAGTGTCTCATTCGGGACCGCGACAGCCGCGGTTTGCAGACCGGCCAGATTGAAGGTTTTTGTCGGTGCAATGCAGGTGACACTGTTTTCGCGGCAGGCTTTCGATACGGAAGCAAAGGGAATGTAATCATATCCCGGTGCTGTGATATCACAATGAATCTCATCGGAAATGACAATTACATGATATTTCCGGCAAAGCTCACCGATTTTTGCGAGCGTCTCTTTATCCCAGATGTTGCCAGTGGGATTCTGCGGGTTACATAGAATCATCAGGGTTGTCTGGGGATCGGCAAGCTTTTCTTCCAGGTCAGTAAAATCCATGCTGTATGTATTTCCATCATATTTCAGCGGGTTTTCCAGCACCTGACGACCGTTGTTAAGGATGGAATTGAAGAAAATATTATAAGTTGGTGTCTGCAGCACCACCTTTTCTGCCGGTGTAGTCAGCTTCCGCACCATGCTGGAGATGGCGGGGACGATACCGGTACAAAAGATCAGCCAGTCTTTTTGCATCCGGAAAAAATGGTGGTTCTCCCACCAGTCCCCGTAAGCCTGATACCAGGCATCCGGAATACACGTATATCCAAACACACCGTGCGCTGCCCGCGCTTCAATCGCGGTACGGATCTCCGGCGCCGCCGCAAAATCCATATCCGCCACCCACATGGGCAGTTCAAACTCTTTTACATCCCATTTCTCAGAATACGTATTTTTCCGGTTAATCGGAGTGTCAAAATCATAAATCATGTCTATCTTCTCCATCGATTCTTTTTTAGTGTAAATATTATTTTGCTTATTCTCACGCTTGCATCTGGCAAAATATTATTTTTTTAATAAAATTGCTTCGCTGCGCAGACAGGAAGAAAAACAGTTCGTTCGCTTTGATTTGTTCTACCGTTTACAGAGAATTGTCGTCTTCTCCGGATCAATCTTATCCCGCTCCATAATCAGCTCCCCAATGGACTGGGCACGGATCACGCCGCCGGATGGATTGAGTACGCTGTCGATATGGCTGTCGATCTCGGCGTCCACGGTTGAATATTCAAAGGCCAGTGTGGTATTGATCAGCTTGCAGTTTTTCATCACAAGGTTGTCAATATAGCACATGCCCTGCAGGCTTTCGACGGTACAGTTGATCAGTGTCAGGTTCTTTGCATTCCAGCCCAGATATTCTCCGGAAATGAAGGTATCGTACACGGTGATGTTTTCACTGTTCCAGAATGAATCCTTTGAGAGCAGACGTGAATTGCGAATTTTCACGTTTTTCGCGCCGTCGAACGAATAATTTCCATAGAGCATGAATGCTTCAACATCCATATTCTCGCAGTTCATGGCGAAATAATCGCCCTTTGCCATGACATTCTCCATCCGTACATTCCGGCAGCTCCAGAGGGTCTCTGCCGCATTCGGGAAAGAGACCTTCCGCAGGGTAAGATCATCGCAGCGGCGGAAGTTTTTCGGCGCTTCAATCGCACAATCTTCCACCGAGATGTGATCCGTATACCATACACCGGCGCGCCCCATTTCGAACCAGGTGCTGTTCTTGACCGATATATTTTTGGCATACCAGAGCGGATACTTCCATTTGAACATACAGCCGTCCAGTTCGATATTCCGGCTCTCTTTCAATGGAGATTCTCCATCGTCAAAAATCGTGTCAGTGATTTTCAGATCATGCCCCTGGAAAAGTGCTCTCTCTCCTGTCAGGAATTTCTGGTGTATTTGTGTTTTCTCTTCCATTATATATAACCTCCCGTTTAAGCGGATAAGGAACACGATTCATTCCCATCCGTTGCTTTCTTTTTTAGTGAATCGTTTATCCTCGAATGTTTCCTGTCATCTGCCGTCAAGCTTCTCCATATGCGATTGAAGCATATATAACTCGTAGTAACGCCCCTGCGCGTCGATCAGCTCCTGGTGCGTTCCCCTCTCGATGATTTCCCCATGAGAGAGCACAAAAATCTGGTCAGCGTGTCGAATCGTCGAGAGACGGTGTGCCACGATAAGCATGGTTCCGATGGAGCGCATACGCTCTAAGGAATCCTGTATCAAAATCTCTGTCTCAGTGTCGATATTCGCGGTCGCCTCATCCAGAATCATGATGGACGGATGATGAAGGATGGTGCGGGCAAAGGACAAAAGCTGACGCTGTCCGGCGGAAAAATTACTACCCCGTTCGCGCACCTCTTCATCCAGACCATGCTCCAGGCGATTGATAAAGCCATCCGCGTTTACATAGCGGCAGACATCCATGATCTCTTCATCCGATATATTTCTATCATCAGAAATCGCCGCAGCTTTCATACGCTCCTTATCCGCTGAGCCGTCTGCTTTGTTTTTTTCACTCGACAAAGCAGACGCGGTATCGCCCAGCACGATATTGCTGCGAATAGTACCCGAAAATAGAAACACATCCTGAAGCATCTGCCCAATCTGGCGGCGCAGGCAATCCGTTTTTATTTTCCGGATGTCCATTCCGTCAATGAGAATTTCGCCCTTCTGGAACTCATAGTTTCGCGTGAGCAATGCCAGAATCGTCGTCTTACCGGAACCGGTCGCACCGACGAAAGCGGCGGTTTCTCCCGCTTTGACGTGGAAAGAAACACCTTTTAGTACCCATTCACCGGGAATGTAGGCGAACCATACGTCTTTAAATTCAATCTCTCCGCGAAGCCTGGGAACCTCAATCGCATCCTCGGCGTCGGTCATTTCCAATGGCAGATCCAAAAGTGAAAACACTTTCTCCGCGGACGCGAATGCTGACTGCAGCCAGTTGAACTGTTCCGCCAGATTTTGGATCGGATCGAAAAATTTGGAAATGTACATATAAAAGGAAACAATCGTTCCGCTGGTCAACGCCTGGCCGAGAAACGTGGTATCCTTAAGATATCCTTTCCCGCCCAGATACAGCAGGCAGAGTACTGAGCTGATATAAAGCATATAAATCAGAGGCCGGAAAATTCCGAATACAAATACCTGCTCTCCTCTGGCGCGCCCGAGAGCCTTGCTTTTTGCGGAAAATTCTTTGTTTTTCGCCTCTTCCCGATTGAAAATCTGTGTGACCTTAATGCCGGATAAATTTTCGGAAAGCCAGGTATTGATATCGGTGGTACAGTCTTTTACCTTGCGGTATGCGCGCCGTGAAAATTTCTGAAAGATGACCGTGAAAAGCACGATAAATGGCACGAAACAGAGAACCATCAGGGTCAGCTCATAATTCAGAACCAGCATGGCGGCAAGTACGCCTGCAATCACGAAGCAGTTTTTCAAAAGCCGTGCCAGAAGGCTGGTGAACATCAGAGAAATCGCGTTGGTATCATTTGTTACACGCGTCACCAGTTTGCCGACCGGGATCTCAGTCAGCTGCGCATGCGAAAACGCTTCAATGTGCGTAAACAGTTCCTCTCTCATGCGGGAGATAATCCGCTGTCCGACCTTCTGCAAAATAATGGCCTGGAAATACGAACATACCATAGAAACCACGAGAATCACCGCGTAAACAGCTACATAGTCAAACAGCGGCTGCAGGGTAAATCTGCCTGCTACCAGGTTTTCGATTCTTCCTACAATCAGCGGAGAGAGAATATCATAGGCGATGGAAAACAGCATCAGGAACAATACCAGCAGAAACTGCTTCCAATACGGTTTCGCGTAAAGGAGAAGACGCTTTAAAATCACGCTGTCCTTCATATGGCGCTCAAATCCCATGGATTCTTTTTTATCTTTTACCAGCACGTAAGCCAGAATGAGCACCGCGCTGATTGTGCCGATGATCGCGCCAACCAGCAAAAGGGGAAAATATTCACGCATGGCCGTTCCTCCTCTCAGACCCGGACGGATTCTTAGACGCCTTGCCGGACATTTCTTCTTCCAGTCGCTGCAGGTCTACCATCTTCCGATATGCTTCGCAGGTCTTATATAATTCTTCGTGGGTCCCAACTGCACCCACACAGCCATCTTCCAGAAAGATAATTTTATCCATTGTCTCTACTGTCGAAATCCGGTGCGCGATCAGGATGGTTGTCTTTCCAGTCCGTTCCTTTAAATGGTCAAGAATCACGCGTTCTGTCCCTGTATCGACCGCGGACACCGAATCATCCAGGATCAGGATGGGGGCGTCCTTCATCAGGGCGCGGGCAATGGAAATACGCTGCTTCTGTCCTCCGGAAACTGTCACGCCGCGCTCCCCAAGGATGGTCTCATAACCGTCTGTAAATCCGGAAATATCCTCAGCGACATCCGCAGCAACCGCCGCCGAGCGGATTCTTGCAGCCAGACTGCCCGTAACGTCTTTTTCTGTGGTGTTAGCCTTTATCCGCATATCGCGATCTGCCAGGTCAGATTCCCCGGGTCTCCCTTTGGATCCTGCAATCATACCATCCACTATGTATGTCGCTTCCTCCTTGTCCACAGCAAATGAAATATTATTCGCGATTGTATCGGAGAATAAGAAGTTATCCTGTGGCACATACGCACAGCCGTCCCGCAGCGAATGGATGGAAATGGTATTTACATCATGTCCATCTATAAATAAGGTGCCGTCTTTTACATTATATGTACGCAAAATCAGATCTACCAGAGTGGTCTTTCCCGCACCGGTGCGCCCGACGATACCGACGCTCTCTCCCGCCTCGATGGTAAAGGAGATGTCTTTCAGCACATCAAAATCTCCGCCCGGATAGCGGAACGAAAGGTGACAGAATTCAATTTTTCCCTGCACTTCCTTAAGGTTTTCCACGCCTTCCCGGTCTTTGACATCAACCGGCGCGTCAAGCAGCTCACTGACGCGGTTTACCGAGGCTTTTCCGCGCGAGGTCTTCTCGATCAGCATCGCGATCGCCATAAATGGCCACACGATAGAAGTAAAATAACCGATGTATTCGATCAGCATTCCGGCGTCGAATTGTCCATTGTATACCAGATAACCGCCGTAGCCGAGGATAACGCAGACCACGGATTCGATGAACAGGGTCACCGTGATATCCAGCAGGGTGGAAATCCGCGTATAAGACACATTTGTGTCCTCGTTTTGCAGGTTCAGTTTGCAAAACGCCCGCAGCTCCTGATATTCTTTGACGAATGCTTTTATCACGGCAATGCCTGAGAAATTCTCCTGCGCAAAATCAGACAGATCAGAAAAGGCCTCCTGACGCAGCTCCCAGCGTTTCACCATGATTTTCCCCAGCGTCAGGCCGATGACACAGAGAAATACCAGTGGAATTAATGCGAATGCGGTGAGCAGCAGGTTCATCTGAAGCATTTTATAAAAAGCCATTCCGCCCAGCACCAGAGCGTCGCAGAACATCAGTACGCCGTCGCCAAAGCATTCCTGTATTGTGTCGAGGTCATTTGTATACAGGCTCATCAGCGAACCGACCTTATTTTCCTGATAATATTGCTGGGAAAGATCCTTGCTGTGCTCAAACATCCGGCAGCGCAGATCTGTCTCCACGCGAATTGCCGAGCCAAAAAAACAGACGCGCCACAGGAAGCGTCCGATCACCATTGCGAGGATAATAAAAATCATCGGCAGACAGACCTCATCGAGCAGTACATCCATGGTAAAATCCACCGTAACCCCATCGACAATTGCCTGGCCGGTATTTACGCCATTCACCACGATGCGGTAAAGCTCCGGCACCAGCAGCTGGAAATAATCCACCAGCACAAGTGCCGCTATGCCAAGCAGAAGAATCGGCGCGTTTTTCAGGTAGTAACGATTTACGTGTTTTCCGAATATCATACCGTTTTCTCAGTTCCTTTCTCCAGTGACAAAAAGACTGTGATAAAGCTTGAAGCATTATATCACAGCCCTTTGCTGGTGTCCAGAAGTATATTCATTCTATACTTTAGACTCTAAATTATATAATCCGTTACGCCTGCCGGGATTCATATACTGCATATCCAGATAAGCACAGCCCGGATCCCGGGTAAATTCAAAGACCATCGGCCGCATAACTGGCGTTCCTTCCTTGTGGGCCTCGATTGCCTTATCATAGATGTACGGCATCAGAGTGCATTTGAGCTTTGTGAAAAACGCAACCACATCACATGCCTCTTCATCAAAAAGCCATGGCACACGATAATTGCCTGACCCATGCAGGCGGCTGTGCGAGAAAAGCAGGCCAAAGGCGGCCCAGCGTTTATAAAGGTCTGGGGTGGCGGTGTTTTCAAAGCCGGATATATCATGGCTCCAGAAGGAAAAGCCGCTCATGGCAAAGGAAAGCCCGCCGCGCAGTGTCTCCGCCATAGATGGGTAATTTGCGGAACAGTCTCCGCCCCAGTGTACGGGAAACTGCTGGCTGCCAGTTGTCTGTCTGCCATACGCCGTTTCCATCCGCGCGCATCAGCAGATATCCGTTCTTCACCCCTTCCCGGAAGAATTCGGTTCCCTGCGCGATATATGGGTTGATCCAGGCGCAGATTTTTACCCCTTTGTCATGGAAACGGGTAAGTGTGCCGCGGATATCCGGGAACACATCCTGATTCCACTCAAAATCGCACAGGTGGAATGTACGCATCCAGTAGCAGTCAAAATGGAAAACGGAAAGCGGAATACCGTGCCTGGCCATTCCATCGATAAAGGAACCGGTGGTCTCTTCGTCGTAATTTGTCTTAAAGGACATGGAGAGCCACAGACCAAACGTCCATGCCGGAGGAAGCGCCGGACGGCCGGTCAGGGCCGTATAGTTTTTCAGGATCTCCTTCGGCTCCGGTCCGTAGAAAAAGTAATATGAGAGCTTTTCTCCGGGGACAGAAAAACCAACATATTCTACCTTTTCACTCGCTACCTCAAAGGAAATTTCATAGCGAATCCTCCCCGCCTTTATTACATGTCCATTGTACTGGGCCTCCCCAGCAATTCTCCCAGAGTTTCTGCAAGCAATTTCATCCCATCCTCGTCTTCCTCATCGAATCTGGATGGAAGTGGGCTGTCAATATCAATGACACCCCATACACCACCGTTTACAAATATCGGAGTGACGATCTCAGAAGCAGTAGCCACATCGCAGGCAATGTGATTGCAGCAGCGTGTCACATCATCCACGCGTTGCTGCGTACGGGATTCCACAGCTGTTCCGCAAACCCCGCTGCCCGCTTCGATCAGCGCAACAGCCGGCTTCCCCTGAAACGGACCGAGCACCAGCATCTGACCTTTGCCGTGCTCCGGTACATTTTTCATAATATAAAATCCGGCCCAATTTACATGCTCCAGGTAAAGGGCAAGCATTGCGGAAATGTTAGATAATGCTGCGCAGATATCTGTGGTCTCCTGGAAGCTTTCTTTGATATGCAGTGCCATTGCGGCGTACATTTCTGCCTTTGAGCTGTATTCCTTCTTTGCAATATCCATGTCTTTATCTCCTTACCGATTCGTTCCCAAATATTCGCCATTCATTCCTGCAGTCAGGCTGCAGCATATTGAATCAGATTATAGCATATCACTTACGATTCTGTAAATCTCCGAAATAAACCAGTAACAAAACGGTACAGAAACATGGTATTTTTCCAGATGTGCACCTTGTTATTTTCAGGGCAAAATGTTAAGATATCCTTACATTTAGACAGACACTGCGCATGTTGTAAATGACCTGCGCGTGTTCTGAAGTGCAGAATTTGGATGACGCAAAAGAGGAAAAAGATGGACTGTACAATTTTTTTGAAAAATTCAGAACGGGTGGTACAGAACTGCTCGAAAGTAATTGTGGGAAAAGAGGATAAGATACGCCTGATTTTCACAGCGTTTCTTTGCTCTGGCCATGTACTTCTGGAAGATGTTCCCGGAACGGGCAAGACGATGCTTTTACGTGCCTTTGCAAAAACGATCGGCAGTGGGTTTAAGCGGATTCAGTTTACGCCGGATTTACTGCCGTCTGATCTGACTGGGATCAATTTTTATAATCAGAAAACTGGCGATTTTGAATTCCGTCCGGGACCGCTTTTTACAAATATCGTACTGGCGGATGAGATCAACCGGGCTACTCCACGGACACAGTCAAGTCTTCTGGAGGCCATGGAGGAAGGCCAGATTACTGTGGACGGAACGACTTACCCGATGGCGGAACCGTTTTTTGTTATGGCGACGCAGAACCCGGTGGAGTCCTATGGCACTTTCCCGCTTCCAGAGGCGCAGCTGGATCGTTTTTTCATGAAAATCCATCTCGGATATATGAGCCGTGAGCAGGAAATGTCTGTCATTTCCGGAGAACCCTCTGCCAGGAAGCTTGACGAATTAACAGCTGTTGTTTCGCCGGAGGATATCCGTGAGATGAAAGCCGAATATCCGAACGTCCATGTTGAGCAGGATGTTTTGGCATATATGATGGATATTGTAGAAAAGACCAGAAAAGAAAGCCGGTTCGTCACGGGCGTATCGACGAGGGGTGCGCTTGCTCTTTACCGTGCTTCTCAGGTAACAGCCGCGTGTACGGGCAGAGATTTTGTCATTCCGGAGGATGTGATCTCCGTGGCCCCTTACGTGCTGAGCCACAGGATTCTATTCAAAGGCTCCGAAAGCTATGAGGACACCAAAAAGTACCTGGATCGCCTGATCGGGGAAGTACCGGTTCCTCTGGAGGACCTGAAAAAATGATCCTGCTGATCGCGGTATTTGCCGTTGTATTATATTTTGCAGAAAAATATTCTCTGAAGCACGTATTGGATCAGGTTACGTTTTGCACCTCTCTGGACAGGGTTGTGGTAGAACCCGGAGAGGCTTTTTCCTGGTCGATCACCATCCGGAATGGGAAACGAATGATGGTTCCCTATCTCCGACTGCGCGAGCTTGTACCGGAAGGGCTTGTATTCACGGACGGGAGCGGAAAGGTAGGGGATAAATGGTGCTCCTGGCTGGTTTCGACTCTTTACCTCGGGCGACACCAGAAGGTTGTCTTAAACCGGGAGGTATCCATACCAAAGCGCGGCCGCTATTTTTTCCGCGGCGTATCTGTGGATGCGGGAGATTTCCTTGGACTTCGCTCCGTTACCGATACTTATCCGGAGCTGCGGGAAATCGTAGTAAAGCCGCAGCGATGTGATTTGTCAGAGCCTGGGGAGCTTTTAGGCGGGTATCTTGGTGAAAACTCTGTAAGAAACAGCCTGATGGAAGACCCAATCCAGACGGCAGGTTTCCGGGACTATACCGGAAGGGAGCCTTTCCGGGCAATCAGCTGGAGCCAAAGCGCCAGATACAATCGTCTGCTGGTGAAGCAATATGAAAATACAGCCGAATTCTCCTGCACGGTTCTTTTAAATACAGACTGCCCCAGACAGGAAAATCAGGAACTGCTTCTGGAGCAGTGTTTTTCCATTGTACGCAGCGTATGTGAAATTCTGGAGAAGAAGAAAATTTCTTATGACTTCCAGACAAACGGGTGTATCGCCGGACCGATGGGGGACTGGAATCATATCTGTGAAGGCCTGGGTGCAGCCCATCTGGAAACTGTCCTGGAAGGCCTGGGGCGCATGACTTACGATATCAGGGAATCAGAAGCGGATTTTTGGGAGCGGGAAATACGAAATGCCCAGAATAGAAAAAGCATCATCCTTGTCACTCCGACAGACGAGGAAACCGCCCGCGCAGCAGCCGCACGTTTTGAAAGAAAACTACGAAGGAAAGTCCTGCTGCTCTGCGCAGATGCATTGTATTCATAACCTGCTTTTTATATACAGGTGACGCACATGGAAGTTTGGAAAGAAACTGCATGAGGGGGATTGACGAATATGATTCTGGCAATTTTAAAAATGCTGACGGATATTGTCTGGTATGCCGCCTTTATTGCCCCGGCAATCGTGGCTGTTTTCACCCCGGTTCAGGTGATTTTTCTGGCAGTACCGGCAGTGTGGGTGATCTATGTGGTCCTTTCCTGGAAAAAACGTGACTTTATATCCGATATCCCAAGTATGGTTCTCTTCGAAGCCAGATTCCTTTTGTGTATCAGTCTGCTTGAGCTTATTTTCGTCGGTCCCGCCAAATGGCAGGCATTATGCGGCCGTCCTGTGCTTTTATTTCTTATTTTTGGTATTTTTCTTCTGCGGGCGGGGCGGATTGCAGATACCTCGGGAGGAAAACGCAGTTTTTGGGGTTCCAGCAGCATTTCGCTTCTCGCAGCGTTTTGTTCTGCGGCAATTCTTACTTCAAAAACAGTCTTAAATAGCGTACTCTGGCTTTTACGCACGGTCTATAATCGCCTGGTAATTCCGGTTCTGGAAGCAATCTTCTGGATTTTAGCCAGAATTCTGTCTGCCATCGTTTCTTTTTTCCTAATGCTTTTTTCCGGTGCCAAGCAGGAAGAAGCCCAGGAAACCGTGCTTATGGACCTGGGGGATTCCCTGCGTTTGGAAGAAATGGACACATCACAAACGCCGCTGGTCGCTAAAGTGATCGGATATATACTGATCGGGCTGGCGGCTTTAGCGATCCTTTATTTTTTCTACCGCAAGCTATCCGGTAATGCATTCGGGTGGAGGAACGCAGCCCATGGAAGCATAACCAGGAGCAACGATGATAAAAACACCAAACAGCCCAGGCAGCGCAGCTTTTTATGGCAGGAGCGAAACATCCGGTATTACTATAAAAAGATCCTGTATTTATGCGCTGAAAAAGGGCTGGATACAGAGCATCCTCTGACTAGCAAAGACGTGAGTGAATTTGCTGCATCCAGCCTGGGAAAAAATGAGGAATCCGAAGAATTGACTCACCTGTACCGCAGCATTCGATACGGCGGCAGAACGGAAAGCCAGGAGCAGAAGGACAGAGCAAAAGAGATTTACAGGAGCTGGAAATGAATCCCGTGTAGTCCTAAATGCTTCCGATATATTCTTCCGTTTTATCCATAATGAACTTGAGGTTGACAAGGTCTTTTCCTACATCACCTGTTTCCAGTGGGTGGTTGGCATTCTCAATCACGTAAAGCGGCAGTTCTTTCTTTAATTCAGCAAAAGAAAGCATCCACAGTCACGGAGGATAAAGATGATACCCTTTGAGGAAAAAGCAGAGCAGGCAGCGCCGATGATTCTCGAATTCTTGCAGGAAAAGGCCATCGCATCCGATCCGGAGCACGCGGGGGCATATGATCTTTCTCATTTTAAAGAAGCGTCTTGTAAGGTCGTACTGGCACATGATTCTGACCATGCTCTTTGGGAAGATAATGACGGTTTTTTCTATTGCGCTGAAGTCCTTGCTTTATGCTTCACAGAGAATTCAGATGCGCTGCAGGAAAGATTTCATCAGCTTTGCCAGGAGGCATTTTTACGGAAATATGGGGCGAACAGCTCCAAAACGGGAATATGTTCTTTTGGCGCCGGAGCAGGTGCAGGCCGCGGTAAGGATGCAGGAACGGATTCCTCCGATGTCACACTCTCCCGCCGGGATGGAACGGATTACCGTCGGCTTCTGCGCAGGTATTGTGTACCGCGCGAAGAAGTGGTTGCGGATCTGGATTCCTTTGATTACATCCCTTATATGTATGGGCAAAACATGTCTTCCAGACTGTGCCTGATCGATCCATTGGAATACAGTGAAGTGAACCGCCTGGATGAGCTGGCGATTGCGATTGACACCTCCGGCTCCTGTTCCGGGGAACTTGTTACGCGTTTTCTGGAGGAAACGTGGAGCATTTTGAGGCAAAGAGAAAACTTCTTCTCCCGGATGAGGCTCCACTTGATTCAGTGCGATTCAATGATTCAGGAGTATCAGCTTTTTACAAGTGTTGAGGAATGGGAATCATCACTCGGAACTTTTAAAGTCCAGGGCAACGGGAATACGGACTTTCGCCCTGTTTTTGAGCTGTTGGATGATCTGATAGATAAAAAGGAAATCCGCACACTGCGGGCGCTTTTATATTTTACCGATGGGGACGGTATTTACCCTCAGAAAGTACCGGTATATGAAACAGCTTTCGTTTTTTTGAATCAGGAATCGGTAAAGGGAAAGGTGCCTGCATGGGCCCAGCAAATCATACTTGACTGAAAACCACAGGGAGGAATCGCTTTGAATATACAAAAAGCACGAGAGGAAATCATTCGAACAATACATGCTTACACAGCACAGAAGGAAGACGGGACGTACATGATTCCATCTCTGCGGCAGCGCCCGCTGCTTTTGATTGGGCCTCCCGGTATCGGGAAAACCGCGGTTATGGAGCAGGCGGCCCGGATATGCCAGGTCGGCTTTGTTTCCTATACGATGACACACCACACCCGGCAGAGCGCGCTTGGTCTTCCTTATATCGAGCACCGCAGCTTTGGCGGGGAGGAATACGCAGTAACAGAATATACGATGAGTGAAATCATTGCCAGCGTATACCGCTGTATGGAGGAGACCGGCGTCCATAACGGACTCCTGTTTCTTGATGAAATCAACTGCGTCTCAGAGACGCTTGCTCCCGCAATCCTGCAGTTTTTGCAAAACAAAACTTTTGGAAGCCATCGCCTGCCCGATGGGTGGATTCTGGCCGCCGCGGGAAATCCGCCGGAATACAATAAATCGGTTCATGAATTCGATATCGCAACGCTGGACCGTCTGAAATACATTTCGGTAGAGGCAGATTACAGTGCCTGGCGCTCCTATGCGCTCGGGGAAGCAATTCACGGCGCGATCCTTGCTTATCTGGATACGCACCCGGATCAGTTCTATCTTTTGAAGCAAACTTACGCCAGCCGTGCTTTTGCCACTGCCCGCGGCTGGGAGGATCTTTCCTGTATGCTGAAAGAATATGAAAGTCTGAACTATCCGGTCGATGCAGAATTAATTATCCAGTATCTGCAGGATAGAGAACTTGCGGAAGAATTTGCTCTCTTCTATCATTTATATCATTCCAGAGAAGAGCATCTGCCTGTAGCGCAGATGCTCGCCGGAGAGAAGGAGGCTATGACAGCCTGCCAGACTCTGTTCCGCGAAGATTCTTTCGAGGAACAGCTTTATCTGGTTCACCTGATGCTCTCCTGCATCAACGGAAAGCTGAACGAATGGCAAAAATGCTGTCAGCAGAAAACGCGCTTTTCAGATGCGGTCGATCGGCTGTTACGTTTTCAGAAACAGAACCATCCGTTTCAGACAACGGCGGCCCTCATCCATGCTTTTCTTGAAAAAGAACACGGTATTCTGAAAGTACGGCGGGATCACGGACTCTCACCTGACTCTGAGCTGGAGGAAATGCGGCAGGCGCTTCTTGAGGTACAGAAAATGGGATATCATCACAGCCTGTATCAGGCCAGTGAAGACGAACTTATACGCAAAGAAGCTGTCTGTGAGGAAGCTGCGAATGATATTTTAAAAATGCTGGAATGTGCAATCCGAACCATGGATCCGGAACTTATCAGACCAGTGTTAACCGGAAATTCTGTGAATGAACAATCATCAAACCACCTTGAAAAAATCCCGGATCAGGCGGGGAAAAACGCTGCCCTCGTTCTCTTTTTATCCTCGCTTTGGCAGAACCCGGCCGCCGGAGTTTTTTTCAAACGATATCCGGATAATCCCTGTACACCGTATTGGGAGCAGCTGGATTTCTCAGCAAGGGAAAATGCGCTGAAAGAGTTTCTTGCGGCTGTCACCTGAGAGAATGGCAAAGAACATTTCAATCCTTCTCTTCATCCTGTTCCAGCAGCCGAAAGGAAAGCTCCAGATAAAAAACTTCTTCCGCATCCTCCAGGTCTGAATGCAGAATTTCTTTTATCTTATCCAGACGGTACAGAAAGGTGCTTCTGTGGATAAAAAGCTCCTTTGCCGTCTGCGTTGCGTTCAGATGCTGGTCGAGGTAGGTTTTCAGGGTCAGCATATATTCGGTGTGGTTTTTCTCGTCCTGCTCTTTCAGGCGCAAAAGTCCCTTATGACAGATCATGTTTGCCGGAAGTCTCTTAGTTGCCTGCTCGATGATATAAGGCAGCGCTACCTGATCAAAATAATGAATCCATAGATAGGGCTTTTTGCGGCTGCCCACATCCAAAGCCGTTCGCGCCTGCACATACTGGCGCCGCAGGTTCATATGTCCCCGCATGGTTCTGCTGTATCCGGCTTTCAGATAGCTGTCGCGGATAAAATAAACCAGTTTTGAGGCCGCTTCCTCCTCATCCATGCCAAGGCGTGTCAAGTCAAAAAAACTGACCACTTCATCCCGATACAGGAAGCTGACGGAATCCCTGAACAGCTTTTGAATATAATGACAGATCGCTCCTGTCGAAAGCTGTTTTTGATTTAAATAAGTGATCTGCAAAATTAGACAAAGATACTCGTCGCCACTGCCCCACCCTGCCGCGTTAAGCTGGCGGCCGATCTGCACATAATCTGCGGTTCGATCCGTCAGGATGCTCTGGAAGATGGTTTCCAGGGTTCCTTTCATAGAAGCAGGCATTTCACGGGAAAGCTGATATTCGAGATGCCCGGCCAGTGTTTCCAGAATACAGATACAGCCCGGCGTGACCGGATTATCACATTCTGTCAGCACCAGACGGTGGGTTGGCCGGCCATTTACAAACAAATTTCGATTCACGGTACGATAACCGCTGATATAACCCGGATATAATTCAGTGTGCTCCGCCTGTGCGATCTTCTGGTATGCCGCATCCTGCAGCAGGGCATTCATATACTCTACATTGACCCCATCCTCTGCAAACAGTCTTGCACGCTCGGGCAGCTTCTCCATGTCAGAGTCTGCGATCAAAGAGAAATCAGCGCCCATAACCATCAGTGGATTCCCCAGGAATCCGGCGCTTACTTCCAGAACCTTTTCCATTCCGGCGTCTCCGGCCAGCAGGCTGATAATTGTATCTTCCCATTCATCGCAAAAGTCAAATGCCGCCTGAATATCATTCAAAACAGCTGCTGCGTCATTTGCTGCTATGCATACATACGCGCCACCCGGACTGTTCTCTTCCGCGGTCCAAATGAAATTGTCAGCAGAATGATTCTCTGCTTCGCTATTATCCTTCACAGTTTCCCTCAGACAAAATACCAGAAACGTTTTATCCGTTAAAGCTGCATTTACGATATCTTTTGCTTCACGCTCTGATGGAACCGACACCACACACACGTGCCCGGGCCACTTATTACCATCTGCGTCCAGACAAAGATAAGGCCGCAGATAACTGTCCCTGCCGGACAAACCCGCATGTCCGATCATTCTGTATTTCTTTAAAATCTGTTCATAAAGCCATACTGATGAAAGTTTCACTTGCTTTTCCTCGCATAACCATAAGCGTATGCCTGTCCTCACAAACATCCGTATATGTCATTTTTAAGCACCTCCTTGTGAAGACCTAATTCCATTATACCGTTGAATCAATTACCCGCCAAGTGTTTTTTATTCTTTATCGGAAAATTTTTCTCCCATCACATCTGCTTTTCTCGTGTTCCCTGATTCTGGGCAAAGATAAAAGCACTCAGAAATCACCTCTCTGAATGCTTTACAGAAATTTCTCTTTACTTTTCATGAAACACAAAGCATTACTTATCGCTGTACCAGTTGAAACATTCTCACTGCCCAATTTTGCAGGCTAAAGTCATGGTGCTAACAAATCTGTCATGCTCTTCATGCTGATCAGAATTGTGGATGTATTATGCAGCAGCGCTGACGTAGCGGGCGGAAGAATCCCAATCACCCCCAGCAGGATCAACATCGCGTTGAAGCTGATGATCTGCCGGTAATTGGTGTCGATCCGTTTCATAAGCGCGTCGCTGATGCGTTTCAAGGTCACCAGCGCCGAGAGATCGTCCGCAGAGATTGTAATGTCGGCGACCTCCCGCGCGATGGCGGCGCCATCCGCGATTGCGATACCCACGTCCGCTTCCGACAACGCCGGAGAGTCGTTGATCCCGTCCCCGACCATAATCACATGGCGGCCGTTTTGGTGCTCTTCCTGAATGAATTTTGCCTTATCCTCCGGCAGCACTTCCGCATAATATTCATCCACGCCAATCTGACGCGCTACCGCCTGTGCGGTGCGTTCGCTGTCGCCGGTCATCATGACTGCCTTTCCGATCCCCAGCTTTTTCAGTTCACAGATTACCTCCGGCGCTTCAAGCCGAATCGGGTCTTCGATACAGATAACTGCCGAAAGTATGCCTGAAATCGCCAGATAAAGATGGGAATACTCTGCCGGAAGCGCGAGGAATTTCTCCTGTTCTTCTTCTGGAACGACACAACCCTCATCCTCAAAAACAAAATGATAGCTGCCGATTACCGCTTTCTGTCCGTCTACCATACTGGAAATACCGTGGGCAACCACATATTGCACCTTTGTATGGTGTTCCTCGTGATTCAACCCCTTTTCCATGGCCGCTTTCACCACCGCGTTCGCCATGGAATGCGGATAGTGTTCTTCCAGGCAGGCTGCCAGCCGCAGCATCTCATCCGCCTGCTGCCCATGGAATGGAACCACCTGTGCCACCGTAGGCTCGGCGTGCGTCAGTGTACCGGTCTTATCAAATACAATGGTATCTGCCATGGATACCGCTTCCAGAAATTTTCCACCCTTAACAGTAATCTGATGCGCGCCGCTCTCCCTCATGGCGGAAAGCACTGCCAGAGGCATGGAAAGCTTAAGCGCACAAGAGAAATCAACCATCAGCACTGAGACCGCTTTCGTCACGTTCCGGGTCAGCAAATATGTCAATGCCGTTCCGCCGAGACTGTACGGCACCAGACGATCCGCCAGATGAGCCGCTTTTGCTTCTGTCGCGGATTTCAGCTTTTCGGATTCCTCAATCATGCGCACAATCTTGTCATATTGCGCACTGCCCATGGCTTTCTCCACACGGATCACGCATTCACCTTCTTCGACCACCGTACCCGCATATGCAAGACTGCCTTCCCGCTTTCGGACAGGCATGGATTCCCCGGTGATGGAAGCCTGATTGACCAGGCACTCACCGCCGGTCACCTTTCCATCAAGCGGGATGATGCCGCCCATACGCACGACGATGCAGTCGCCCACCCTGACATCGGATACAGGAACCAAAATCTCCTGTATTTCTGATGGCCCACCATTTGCAGACTCACGATTTGCAGGCCCACCCTCTGAAGACTGGCCGCCCGAATGGCGGTCGTTTGAAATCGATTCGCCAGGGATAAGATTTTCCTGCAGGCGCGGAGCTTCCACCCGCATCCAGACCCTGTCCGTCCGCAGGGACATCGTCCGCGCCAGGTCATTGACTGATTTTTTATGCGTCCAGTCTTCCAGTATCTCTCCAAGCTTCAGCAGAAACATGACCGAAGACGCGGTGGCAAAATCCCCCCTTGCCATCGACACGGCAATCGCTGTCGCATCCAACGTCTCGACCTGCAGCCTTCCGCTAAAAAGCGCACGGACACCTCGAAAGATGTACTTCACAGACTTTGCTGCTGCGACTACCGTCCGCAAGGAAGCCGGTAGAAAAAGCTTCTCGGCAGCTCTGCGCAGAACCATAAGCGTAAGCCTGTCCTCAAACTGTCGGTTCAGCTCACGGCCGGTATTTTCCGGCACCAGTTCTCCTGCTCTTTCATAACAAAAACGGCTAAGGGCCGCGATAATGACTGCACGGTCACACGCAAAAAAGATGACCGCATCCCCGGTACGGTCATAAACTTTCACATCGGTCACGCCCTCTGTCGCACGCAGATAATATTCCAGTATGTCTGCCTGCCGCAGGGTCATGCTTCTTTGTATTGCATGAACCCGCAGCCTGCCTTTTGATTCGTGTAAGATTCTGCATCTCATAATTATACCGCCGCAGCCTCCGCTTCCTGGCCTTCATACCTACCCACAGCATCGGAAGCATCCGGGATATCCTCCGCATTCTCCGCAGCAGCGCGTTTTTCATTGATTTCCTTCGCATCCGCCAGAATATCATCCGCATTCTCCCGGATCGTCGTCGCAGTCGTCATCACACTCTCTTTCGCACGCAATGCCGCGGCAACGGTATGCGTATACGCCTTTTTGGCGTCCTTACTTCCCAGTATCTTTACTCCGGCCGTTCCAAATAAAACACCACCGACAAACAAACCTGCTTTACTCCATGCACTCATGGCTGTCTCCTCCTGTCACTCATTCATTACGTCAAAATGTCCTTACGGATTTGTTGTAGTTATGTATAGCTAATGAAATTTAGGATAGCATAAACAAAGTGATATTTCAACACCATTTTAAAATAAAAATGAATGATCCAGCAGGCGTCGTTACAGGTCACACCCCGACCAAATTTACGTTATTTTGTCCTCTACAGGTGTGACCTATAACGGCATCCGGCCAATTAAAATCGCTTCGCGATGGGGCCAGATGCTCGCAACCACTACGTTTTCGCCCCTGACCACGCAACAAGTGCGTGGTCGGGGTGTGAACAGTAACCAGGCGTCACAGGTCCGTCTCAAGAAACTCTCTTGTTTCCCGCACATATTCATCAACCTTATAGAGTGTGGCGGTATGGCCGCCTTCTACTTTAACAGCCTTTGCTTTCGGCATAGAAAGAAACAAATCCGCCTGCGCAGCCTCCGAAAAAGCCTTGTCTGCCTTCGGAAGAACCAGAAGCGTTTTATCATCAAACCTTTTATAATCCGAAAGTTCAAATGGCTTTATGTCTGCCACATCCATGATCAAGCCTGTCATATGCAGGTCAAACTCCTTCGTGTATTGCCCATAGATCCAGGCAAAGAAATCTTCCATATACACTCTGTTAGTGGGATTCTCATTTTCCATGCCAACCTGCTTTTTTGACACCGCAAACAGCATTTTCTTTATCCATGAATAAGGAACAACTTTCATAAGCCCCATCATCACACCGTATGATTTATACTGCTTTTTCAAGTCCGCAATGCTCGAGAGTGACAGGCTGCACGTAGAATATAAAGCCACAGCGGACACCATATCCGAATACCGCCTTGCAATAAGCTGAGCGATAAACCCGCCCAATGAAGCACCGATTAACACGGGGTTCTTAATATCCAGCTTTTTTATAAGTTTCATGATATGGTCGGCAAGCTGTTCCAGATCGTTGATTTCCATAGGATAATCAAAGGTAAGAATCCGATAATTTTCTTCCATTTGAATAATATGGTTGAACCAGACATCTGAAATCCCCGTGCCGCCTACAAGATATACCAGCGTATACCTGGTATCAGCTTTCCCGCACAAAAGATAGCGGGTGCTAATCCCATATATTTTTTCTTCTGCAAAGGGGTGCGTTTTGCCAAACCTTTGTATTTCTTCTGCAAATGCCATAGTTTCCTCCCTCCCTGTGTATTTACCAAATCCACGTCATCATCAGGGAAATGATGACTCCTCCCACGGCAAACACCGGCAGCATGGGCAGCATAACCTTCACATGGAACCATTTTTGATGATACGCTCGGTCCATATGCTCCGTCCCCGGCAGGCGCACCCGTTTGATGTTGGCAAACAGCACCCAGTCGAGAAAGCAAGTATCAAACGCCGCCAGCACAATCATGTAACCATACACCAACAGAAGCCCATCTACGAAGGCTTCCGCTCCCGCTATATGGGCCATCCACGCAAACACAAACAAAAATGCGATGATACCGATGTTTTTCCGGAAAATTGTGAGGAATGTCATCTTTACCTTTACTGCTTCCTTGCGCTGGGAGGAATAATATTGTGCCTGAGTTTCCGGCGGATAATCGCCAATGAAGGATACAGGATTGACCAGCAGCATCCCGAAAACAAACACACCGAAAACGGCGCACATCACAACGCACTCAAGAATATAGACGGAAACGCTCATATCGTTCTTTCCCTCTACCAGTCGTTAGTATTAGCTAACTCACATTTTAACAGATACCAGAGAAGAAATCAATACAAAACCTGAACATTTGCACACCAAAACAGAGACCATCAAAAACTCCTCATTATTGGTGGTATGCCTGAATGTGTAGCTTCCTGGATAAAATACAAAGATCCTGCAAAAATTAATCAGATACAACAGGAACTTATTGAAATTTATGAAAATGACTTTTCCAAACATAGTGGCAACGTCAACAGTGGGCGTATTCTTATGGTTTTCCGCAGCATCGTTACTCAGCTTGCCAAATCCAATGAAAAGTTCATGTATAGAGCCGTTCGGGAAGGTGGAAGAGCCCGTGATTTCGAAGAAGCTATTGAATGGATTGTATCGGCTGGTATGCTCAACCGAGTCTATAATGTCTCAAAAACAGAGCATCCGCTGGCCGCGTTTGACAAGCTGGATCAATTTAAGCTCTTTGTATTCGACACCGGTCTTCTGAAACACATGGCTGGCATTGACAACAGTGCAATTCTTTTGAAAAAAGATTACCAGTTCAAAGGGCCGCTGACGGAAAATTATATCCTGCAGCAGCTTCGCGGACAGTTTGAAGTAGACCCTCGATATTTTTCTGACAAAAACAGTGAAATTGATTTTGCCCTTCAATATGGCGCGGAAATTATCCCTAATCGGGCGTAGATGTCCCATTCTTTTTATTCATCTCTGTAATCTCTTTCCATCGTGTACATCATTCCGCCGCCCTTGATCGGCGTTTCCGCCGTTTTCTTCATGCCGCAGGAGATGTATTTTTTTACTTTCAGCTCTGTGTCCGTGTCCAAAACACAGGGGGTCTTCCGCTCCTGGGCGATGCGAAACGGTTCTTCCAGCAGCACATGAAGAAATCCCTGCCCCTGAAATTCCCGTCGGACAGCGACCATGGAAATGACCACATAGTCCGGCTCCTTTTGATATATCCTCTCATACGGATTGCTCATCAGCGGAAGCAGCTTTTTCAGTGACCTAAAGGGAGTCTCCCGCAGGAACCGCCATGCCATATGGAGAGACACACGCATCATTTTTATGCCCCATTCCCTTGCTTCGCCCTTTCTCCAATAAGCAAGATAGCCCTCCTGCTGTTCGGAGGTCGTATAGAGGACGCCGAGACGATAATAGCACTCCGTCATGATCTCCAGAGCCGTTATTGCATTCTCACGGTCAAGGCAGGTAAATAAGCCATCACCCTCATCATAGAACGCCTCACCAATGCGCCTGCCGATTACTTTTATTTCTTCGTCGGTGAGGTTTGTCAATCGAATCATGTGCTCACTCCACCT
>JAJQGP010000088.1 GCA_021200475.1 Lachnospiraceae bacterium | reverse complement strand
AAGCTGATGACGAGAATCGAACTCGTGACCTCCTCACTACCAATGAGGTGCGCTACCGACTGTGCCACATCAGCACGTAGCTGTTCGCTACGGTTTATTATTTTAGCATAACTTTTTGGCATTGTCAAATGAAATGTTGATTTTTCTGAAAAAATTTTATTGTTCCATCTGCCTTCCCATGAATCCGGCGGCACATTTGGCGAGGATCTGCTCGGTCTCGCCCATGTGGTGGTTCATGTCGCGGCCGCGCAGGATGACGGAGCCGATGACATCGCCTTCGCAGAGAATGGGGCTGATGGCCTGCGGAAGAGTATCGCCGACATCCTCGCTGGTGATTTTGATGTGTTTTTTTGAATTTTGGTCAGTGCTGATATACTCGCGGTCGTTCATGACCTCTTCGAGCTGCCCGGTGACTGGAGTGCCGATGCTGTCTTTGCGGATGCCGCCTGCTGCGGCGATGACCTGGTCACGGTCGGTAATGCAGACGCTGTGGCCGGAGGCGGAAGCGAGCGCCTCTGCGTATTCTTTTGCAAAGCTGCCAAGTTCTCCGATGGGAGAGTATTTTTTGAGAATGATTTCTCCTTCCCGATCGGTAAAAATTTCCAACGGGTCGCTCTCACGAATGCGCAGAGTGCGGCGGATTTCCTTTGGGATTACTACGCGGCCAAGGTCGTCAATTCTTCTTACAATTCCGGTTGCTTTCATGTTGTATTTTTCCTCCGTCTTCGTTGTGTATTTGTAATGATTCAAAACAGTTACGTGTATTTTAATACTGAGTAGTATAAACTCTATTATCTGTAAATTGTGGGACTTTATTCAAAAATATATTTGAATCTATCTGCGTTTGTGGTAAACTGTCTGGGAGAGGCTGATTTTGGATAACGTGACAGTTCCGGCCGGGTTTGAAGCGCAGATATGGTGTGGGCTCTGCCGGGTTCAAATTCGCCTGATGACTTGCGTTAAGGATGGTTTAGCGCTTGAAAACCTGAGAGAAAAGAGGGATTGCTATGCACTGGAAAAAGATGTCAGATTGGAAACGGAAGCTTCTGGCGGGAGCGATGGCTTTTGCCTTGATGGCTTCGTCTCTGGCTGTGCCGGACGGGACGCTGTCAGCCGTGGCGGAAGAGACAACGGCGGGAGCTGTATCGGAGGATACGGATACTGCATCCGCGGATGACCAGGCGGTTGTGGAGCGTGAGACGGGCTCTTCCGCAGAGCCAAGTGCGGTCGTGGAGAATGAGACGGGAGCGTCTTCGGATGCGGCTGCTGTGACAGAGTCGGAAACAGGAGCTTCCGGGCAGACTTCTGCAGGAACGGATACGCAGACGGACGCAAATACAGAGACAGATTCGAATACAGACACGTCGACTTCACAGAGTGAGACAACTTCAGGTACGCAGTCCGAGACGACAGCATCGGTCTCTTCGAGCTCAAACACACAGACAAATGCGGCTGTTGCTTACACGGATGCGGATGAAAGTGAGGAAACGGAAGAAGCGACAGAGACAGAGGAGATTACCCCGGTGGAATCCGATATTGCTGTCGATCGGGTTGCTTTGCCGGAGAATTTTATGGAGGGTGTGGATATCTCATCCTATGCCTCTTTGATTGACAGTGGTGTGACGTTCTATGATTTTGAAGGGAATGAACTGGACGAGGCTGGTTTTTTTGAGCTGCTGGCGGAATGCGGCGTGAACTATGTGCGTATTCGTGTCTGGAATGATCCTTATGATGCGGAAGGTAACAGCTATGGCGGAGGCAATTGTGATACGGATACGGCGATTCGCATCGGCCAGTGGGCGACGGAAGCCGGCCTGAAGGTAGCGATTGATTTTCATTACTCTGACTTTTGGGCAGATCCGGGCAAGCAGTACGCGCCGAAGGCCTGGGCGGATATGACGCTGGAGGAGAAGACAGAAGCGCTGGAAACCTGGACGAAAGAAAGTCTGTCTGCGATTCTGGATGCCGGGGTGGACGTCGGGATGGTGCAGATCGGCAATGAAACGACGACCGGAATAGCGGGTGAAACCGACTGGTCGAATATGTGCAGGCTGTTTTCCGCAGGCAGTGCGGCAGTGCGGGCAGTGTCGGCCGAATATGGCCAGGAAATTCTTGTCGCGCTGCACTTTACGAATCCGGAAAGCGGAAAGTATGAGACCTATGCACAGATACTGTATCAAAACGGGGTAGATTATGATGTATTTGCTTCTTCTTATTACCCATACTGACACGGGACGCTGGAAAACCTGACCGGGACTCTTTCTGCGATTGCAGAGAAATATGACAAGTATGTGATTGTAGCCGAGACCTCCTGGGCTTATACGCTTGAGGATGGCGATGGTTCCGGAAATACCGTGGCTGAGGGAAGCAATGATACGGCCTATGGAGATCTGGTTTATTATGATTTTTCCGTACAGGGACAGGCAGATGAGATCAGCGCGGTGATTGCCGCGATGGCGGACACGACGAATGGCATTGGCGTCTTTTACTGGGAACCGGCCTGGATTCCGGTGCAGGTATATAACGCGGACGCTGTGAAAGCAGAGACGATACTGAGTGAAAACAAAGAGATATGGGAGACGTATGGTTCCGGCTGGGCGTCCTCCTATGCGGCGGAATATGACCCGGATGACGCAGGTGTTTATTACGGCGGTTCGGCGGTGGATAATCAGGCTTTGTTTGACTTCCAGGGGCATCCGCTGGAGTCACTGATGACATTCCGTTACGTAAAGACCGGGACGACGGCAGAGCGTATCGTTACAGAGACGGAAGCTGAGACGGAAACAGAATTTCTGGATACGGTTGAAAATCTTCTGGTAAACGGAGATTTTGAAGACGGTGATACCGGATGGACGGTTACCGGTACTGGTGGCGGAATCAAAGATACGGAGACTTCCAATGTATGGGATGGCTCCTGGTGTCTGCATTTCTGGAGCGATTCAGATTTTGCGTTTGACACTGTTCAGGAGGTGACGCTGGAGCCGGGTGCGTATACGTTGATGGTGTACGTACAGGGCGGCGACGCTGCGGAAGGGGACACCTTTACGATGTTTATCCAGATTGGCGATGCGATGGTGACGGAGGATGTTTCCCTGGATGGCTGGAGAGTATGGTCAGCTCCGACGATCGAAAATATTGTAATTACCGAGACAACCACGGTGATCGTAGGCTGCAGTGTAGTCGCAAGCTCCGGCTGCTGGGGCGCGTGGGATCATTTCGTCCTTTATCGGATTGACTGAGAAATAGAATCAGAATCGCAGTAATGTAAAACAGACCGCCGTTTTTCGGGGAAGATGCTTCTGAACCGGAAAACGGCGGTCTGTTTTTTGATGCGCAGAGCCGGGTACGAAATAATCGCTGGAATGCAGGACATACTGACGCTTTGCAGTTCGTCCTTAGTGTGCGAGTGAAGCGCGTCCCATCTGCTCCAGAAGCTCGTTTTTGATTGCGTAGAGCTTATCTGAGAGGTCAACGTAGACGTCGTGCGGGTTAGTCAGACGTCGTGACTCCGGCCAGAGCGTTTCTTTTTCACGCGTGCAGTAATCGCGGATTTCCATGACGGAAGGTGAGGTGTAGACGCACGTTCCGCTGCGGAATACCGGGACAAGCATCTCACGAATGGTGTAGGTTCCGCCTTTGATTTTCGTCTTCTTCCAGGTCTCAATCGGGTCAAAGATGATCAGGTCCTTTGCGGCATCATATTCCTCATCCGCCAGGCAGATCAGATCGGCGCGAATCTTACCTGTAGCTTTGTCATAGATACGCAGGATTTTTTTGTTCCCTGGATTTGTAATTTTATCGGTATTTTCGGACAGCTTGATCTTCGGGATAAATTCACCGGTCACGGGATCAAGGACAGCAGCCAGCTTATATACGCCTCCGAACGCAGGACAGTCTTTCGAGGTAATCATATTGGTGCCGACGCCCCAGGAGGTGATCGCCGCGCCCTGCGTTTTCAGGCTGCTGATCAGGTACTCATCAAGGTCGCTGGAGGCGGAGATAATCGCGTCCTCAAAGCCAGCCGCGTCGAGCATCGCGCGCGCCTGCTTGGACATATAGGCCAGGTCGCCGCTGTCAAGACGGATGCCGTAGCCCTTCAGTTCCATCCCTGCGTCGCGCATTTCCTGAAAGACGCGGATGGCGTTCGGTACGCCGGAGCGCAGGGTATCATAAGTGTCCACCAGCAGCAGGCAGGCGTCCGGATATAATTCAGAGTATTTTTTGAAGGCTGTATATTCATCCGGAAAACTCATGATCCAGCTGTGTGCGTGCGTTCCCTTTACCGGCACGTCAAACAGCTGCCCCGCCAGCACATTCGAGGTGCCGACGCAGCCGGCGATCATCGCCGCCCGCGCGCCATATATACCGGCGTCCGGTCCCTGCGCGCGCCGCAGGCCAAACTCCATAATTCCATCGCCGCGCGCGGCCTGTACCACCCGCGCTGATTTTGTCGCAATCAGGCTCTGGTGATTCAGAATGGTCAGGATGGCGGTTTCTACCAGCTGGGCCTGCATGATCGGCGCGATTACCTTCAACATCGGCTCGTGCGGAAACATGACCGAACCCTCCGGGATCGCCCAGATATCGCCTTCAAAGTGGAACTCCTCCAGATATTTCAGAAACGGCTCGTGGAATATGCCAAGCCCTCTCAGATAGGAAATGTCCTCCTGTGAAAAATGCAGATTTTCGATATAATCAATCACCTGGTCAAGCCCTGCGGCGATCGCATAGCCATTGCCGCAGGGGTTATTCCGGTAAAAGGCGTCAAAAATGACGGTCTCAGTGGAATTTGACTCATAATAGCCCTGCATCATCGTCAGTTCATAAAGGTCTGTCAATAGGGTCAGGTTCAAAGTACTCATAATTATGCTCCTTTGTATCGGGGTAAGAAAATCGGGCCTCAGAATCCGGGTGCCCGACGCAAAATAAACGAAGGGGTTCCGTTTACTTATCATAAAAGGGTGTCAAATGTTCGGTTAGACTATACCACATTTTTTTAAAAAGAAAAGAGGGAGAAGGAAAAAAATAAAAAAAATTAAAAAAAGGACTTGCAATCCGGGAAAACTTCGGTTATAATACCCCTTGCGTGTGGGAGACAGTTGTTTTTACAGGCTGTCCGAAATAAAAATCAGATATAGGGCTATCGCCAAACGGTAAGGCAACGGACTCTGACTCCGTCATTTCCAGGTTCGAATCCTGGTAGCCCT
>JAJQGP010000098.1 GCA_021200475.1 Lachnospiraceae bacterium | reverse complement strand
GCTAACGCGTCATATGTCTGTGGCTTGATGGGCGTCTCCGTTCCACTTCGGTCGGTGCTAAGCGAACGTCCACTGGACGTTCAGCGCCCGCCCATCCCGAAATGAAAAGACAGCCTTTAGCAGGTAAACCTGCACAGTCTGTCTTTTCATTTCGATGCTGTTCTGAACTGTTACAAAAATGGTTGCTGCTACTCTACCGTCACGCTTTTCGCCAGGTTTCTCGGTTTGTCCACATCCAGACCTCTGGCAACAGCCACGTAATAACCGAGCAGCTGCAGTGGCACCACAGCCAGAGAGGCTGCAAAATGCGGATCGGTACGGGGAATGTACACCGTAAAATTCACATGGTCCTCAATCGCGTAATTGCCATAGCTGGTCAGGCCGAACAGATACGCGCCGCGGCTCTGCACCTCGACCATATTGCTGACTGTCTTTTCATAGAGATCATTCTGAGTGAGCAGGCCAATCACCAGTGTTCCCTCCTCAATCAGAGAAATCGTACCGTGCTTCAGCTCTCCCGCCGCATATGCCTCGGAATGGATATAGCTGATCTCCTTCATTTTCAGGCTTCCCTCCAGGGAAATCGCATAATCCAGACCTCTGCCGATGAAAAAGATATCCTTCGCGTTCGCGTATTTCGCCGCGAACCATTGCAGCCGCTCTTTGTCGTCCAGGATGCGGACAATCTTTGCCGGAAGCGTCTCCAGCTCCGCCAGCATAGAAGCGCACTGTTCTTCTGTCACCGTCCCCCGCACGATTCCAAGCTGAATCGCCAGCAGATAGCTGGCGATCAGCTGTGTGCTGTAAGCTTTGGTGGTCGCTACCGCAATCTCTGGCCCGGCCAGCGTGTAGAAAACATGATCCGCCTCGCGTGCAATGGAACTGCCGATGACATTGACAATTGCAAGTGTGCGAAGATGATTCTCTTTTGCCTTGCGCAGCGCGGCCAGGCTGTCCGCAGTCTCGCCGCTCTGGCTGATGATCACCACCAGAGAGTCCGGATCCAGAATCTGATTCCGGTAGCGGAATTCACTTGCCAGATCGACCCGGACCGGAATACGCGCCAGATCCTCAATCACATACTGCGCTGCCATCCCTACATGATACGCAGAACCACAGGCCACAATCTCAATCTGATGAATCCCCTGCATGATTTCACTGGTAAGACCAATCGATTCAAAATCAATCGTTCCATCTCTGACGACCGAATGAAGCGTATCCTCCACAGCCTTGGGCTGCTCATGGATCTCTTTCATCATGAAGTGTTCAAAGCCGCCTTTTTCAGCCGCCTCCGCGTCCCATTGAATCTCCACGGCAGAATTTTCCACAAGGTCGCCGTTCAGGTCATAGAACTCAGCCGCACCCTTCGTCAGTCTGGCCATCTCGAGATTCTCAATATAGTGGATCTGACGGGTATACTTTAAAATAGCCGGCACATCGGAAGCCAGGAACGTCTCCCCCTCTGTCACACCGATCACCATAGGGCTGTCTTTTCTCGCCGCATAGATCTCACCCGGATAGTCTTTAAACATCACCGCCAGGGCATAGGAGCCGCGGATACGAACCATCGACTTCGCGAGTGCATCGATCGGCCCCACCTTGTATTTTTTATAATAATAATCGATCAGCTTGACAGCCACCTCGGTATCGGTTTCGGAATAAAAGGTATATCCCTTGTGCAGCAGCTTATCTTTCAGCTCCTGATAATTCTCAATAATCCCGTTGTGTACTGCCACAACGTTCATCTGATCGGATGCATGCGGATGCGCATTAATCTCAGACGGCTCCCCGTGCGTCGCCCAGCGTGTATGGCCTAATCCACAGGTGCCGCGTATGGCCGTCCCGCCATTTGTCTTCTCATCCAGAACGCGCAGACGTCCCTTGGCTTTTACAATCTCCGGATCCTTTTCCCCATCCCGGATCGCGATTCCGGATGAATCATATCCGCGATATTCCAGCTTTGACAGGCCATCCAAAAGGATCGGAGCAGCCTGCCCTCCGCCTGTGTAACCAACAATTCCACACATATCGTTTTCCTTTCTGTCTAAAACGTGGCTATTTCCGGCTCCCGTCCAGCTCATACAGCAGGGCGTTACAGATGCAGGCGGCAACGTTGCTTCCACCCTTCCGTCCCCGTGCCACAATATAGGGGATATCCGTCTGCATAATCAGCTCCTTGGACTGCACCACATTGACAAAGCCGACCGGTACGCCGATAATCAGCTCTGGCCGGATCTTTCCGTCCAGAATCAGCTCATACAGCCGGATCAGAGCCGTGGGAGCATTGCCGACTGCATAGATCAGCGGACGGTTCAGCGCCGCCGCCTTATCCACACAGACCGAGGCGCGTGTTACACCGCGCCGCTTCGCTTCCTGCGCCACATCCTCGTCCGCCATAAAGCAGCAGGCCTCACAGCCGGCCTTTTTCAGACTGGGTTTGTTGATGCCCGAAAGCGCCATATTGGTATCCGTAATGATCCACGCACCCTTTCGCAGTGCCTCCAGCGCCGCATCTACTGCGCCGTCCGAGAAGCAGAGTGTATCCAGATAATCAAAATCCGCTGAGGTGTGAATCACACGCCTGATAATCATTGCGCGGTTATCGTCCGGGATGCGGTCCCCGGCCTCCTGCGAAATGATCGCAAAGCTGCGGCGCTCAATCTCCATCGGGCCAAGGCGTTCAATGTCATTCAGGGATACTGCCTTTTCCCGGGAATCACGCGCAAGCAGTGTTCCTTCCATTCTTTCGCTGTCCATGCGATTTCCTCCACATCTGCGTTTCTGAAGCGTAACTGTTCCTGCCCTCCCAGTTACCCTGCTGCCTATGATATTGATATCATCATGCGCCCCTGACTACGCAGTAAGTGCGTGGTCGGGGTGTAAACCGCAACCAAATCAGTCCTGCGCCACCACTTCACGGTAAAATTCCGCGTAATCGCTCCGTCCTTCCCTGGTGAAGGCAATCGCAGTGCGCGGGTGCTGGTTCAGAAGACCGGTCATAAGATACTGCAGATCATATCCCCAGACGACACCTTCTTTTTTTAATTTTCCGATCCATTCATCGACAAACTGGATCGCCGGGAAGACTTTATATTTGGGATTGCGCAGAAAGCCGAGCAAAAGCTCCATCGCGCAGTTGCCCGCGCCTCGTCCCATCCCTGCATAGGTACCGTCCAGCCAGTCCGCGCCGTCGCCGACTGCCTCGATCGTATTCGCAAACGCCAGCTGCTGGTTGTTGTGGGCGTGTATACCGACCTTCTTTCCGTATTTCGCCGCAAAATTCATATAAATATCTGCAATTCGCGCAATCTGCTCCGGATAAAGAGAGCCATAGCTGTCCACGATGTAGCAGACATCCACCGGCGTCTTTCCAAGCAAATCCAGCGCAACAACAAGGTCTCCCTCCTGCGCGTTAGAGATTGCCATAATATTGCAGCTTGTCTCATACCCTTTGGCGTACGCATCCTCAATCATATCAATCGCGCCAGGCATCGTATTCAGATAAGTGGCGACACGGATCAGATCAATCGGACTGTCCGAGCGATTGATGATATCGGTCTTATAATCGCAGCGTCCGACATCCGCCATCACCGAAATCTTCAAATCCGTATTGTTCTCCCCCACAATCGCGCGAATATCCTCATCACTGCTGAATTTCCACTTTCCGAATTTATTCGGGTCAAACATCTCGCAGGAGGCTTTGTAGCCGAACTCCATATAATCAACGCCCGCCCGGATATTTGCCTGATACAGTGCACGGACAAAATCATCCGTAAAATAAAAATCATTGACAAGCCCGCCATCACGCAATGTCGCATCTACCACCCGCACACTCTCGCGGTAATCCATCAGTTTTGATATCTCTTTCATCTGTTGTTTTCTCCTCTTGCTGTTTATAAAGTTCTGTAACTGTTCAAAGCGGAAGCACCCTCCGGCATTCGAAACGAATGATACCGCCAGACGCCTTATCCTTATACTCCCGCCTCCAGAATCCGGTAAATCGCGCCCATATCCAGATTGGCCCGCAGTCCGGCCGCAAGCAGATCATACTGCGTCTCCTTGAAGGCCGCAAAGTCCACGGCTTTTCCCATCTGTTCGGTTACGCCTTTCGCCTTTGCCAGAGAATGAATCACCGCGGTCGCCACCTCTTCCCGGTCAAAAATACCGTGCACATAGGTACCGTAGACATTCCCTTTCCATGCGCCCTCCTGTTTTTGTTCACAGGAGAGAACATTTTCAATGGAAGTAAATGGTACGGTCGCGCTTCCCGCTTCCCTGCCTCCGGCTTCTTCCGGAGGGCTGTCAGAATTGCCCCCGTCCGTCAGCCGGGAGCGTCCCATATGAATTTCATATCCATACAGAGGAAGCCCGGACAATTCCGAAAGGACGCCACCGACAGAAAGGAAGCTTCCTTCCACACGGGTACGCGCTTTTTCACTTTCAAAAACCGTATCCATATCCAGCAGTCCCATCCCGCGAATCGTTCCGCCCTCCTCGACTCCTTCCGCGTCGGTGATCGTCCGGCCAAGCATCTGGTATCCGCCGCAGACGCCAAAGATCACGGTACCGGCCTTCTGTGCTTTCAGGATTGCCGCTTCCAGACCATTCTGCCTCATCCAGAGCAGATCGCGCATCGTATTTTTCGTCCCCGGCAGGAGTATCATATCCGGCTGCCCCAGCTGCCGGACCGACGAAACATAGCGCACGGAAACATTCTCCACACTCTCAAAAACATTAAAATCGGTAAAATTTGAGATACGGGGAAAGCGAATCACCGCCAGATCAATCAGCGGAACCCTTGCAGAGTCCCCTTCCTGCGCAATCCCGTCTTTTTCCAGACGTTCACTCAGCGAATCCTCATCCTCCAGGCTGACGTGCAGGTAAGGCGTCACGCCCACCACCGGGATACCGGTCAGCTGTTCGAGCATTTCCACACCGGGATCCAGGATCGTCTTATCTCCGCGAAACTTATTAATGATCAGCCCCTTAATCAGAGCCTTCTCCTCTTTTTCCAGCAGCTCCGTTGTCCCGTAAAGCTGCGCGAACACACCGCCCCGGTCAATATCCCCGACCAGCAGCACAGGGGCCTTCGCCAGCTTCGCCATCCCCATATTGACAATATCATCCTGCTTCAGATTGATCTCCGCGGGACTGCCCGCGCCCTCAATCACGATAATATCGTATGCCTGATCCAGCGTATCATATGCC
>JAJQGP010000107.1 GCA_021200475.1 Lachnospiraceae bacterium | reverse complement strand
ATTCAACTCCTCTCCGAATGACTCCTGTTCCATGGGTATGCCAAATTCTTCTGCCAGAATCCGCTGCTTCTCCTGGACTGCCATATTCTGGGACAGCAACACTCCCAACAGCCGGAGAATGCCGTCCTCAGGAGGCTCTTTGCCGAGTCCGATGAAGATCAGGCACAGCTTGTCGTAGCTTTCCCGCTTCGCGGGCATGGCACCGATCAGATCCTCCTTTACCAGGCGATAGCGGCTGATGGCGCCGCTAACTGATTCCGGCGTATTCATACAGACCCAGATACTGATCACTTTCTTCAGACTGTTATAATCTGGAATACGGAATTCCGTGTCCAGTTGCGAGGAAATCATGCGCGCTCCATAGAAGACGCCCCGTGTGACCAGTTCATAACCAGGATAATAATCCCGCTGTCCCTCTACGTTGACGAGGCGTTCGATGAGCGCGGCCTCCTTTGTCATGAGTCTTGCGTGGAATCGGATATCATAATAGATAGAGCCCTCGTCCGGAACCTTGTCCTCCGTATTTTCGCCGAGAATCCGATCCGGCGGGTTTGCCTGCCCGGGGACAAGCGGACGCCTGGAGATCTCGATTCCATCCTGGATACAGTCCCTGGCAATCTCCTCGACGCCCAGTTCTTTGAATTCCTCCACTGTTTCGTGCAAAATCCACGCGAGAATGTAGCGATTGGCCAATATCCGCTTGACATGCTCATCGTACTGGATCTTGCACGCGGCGAAAGTGATCTCATTTGCAAGTACAGTTTTCACTGTCCACCTCCATTATAACTGTGTATCATTTATAATATAATGGGAAATTTGGATATATCCGACCGGCGGATCCGCCATAACCGGATTATACCGCATCTGGAGGTGAATGTCTCGCAGTTTACAATTTGTTCATAATTTTTGGTAAAAACTTACAACCTTATTTTCCAGAAATTTTCCGACTAAACAGTATTAATACCAGCCTTTTCTGAACTTCGGTTCATAACCTCCGTCTTCACCATCGCCATCACAGGAGACCAGTTCAAAGCCATGCTTTCCACACCACTCGGATACATACGCATCTATTTCGAAGTCCTCTACAACTGGCTGGTAATAATCATCGCAAGTACAGTATTCATCAAATTCAGTATCAAGATATTCTCTCAGATCTTTTTCATAGTACTGGTGGATTGCCTCCTTTGTCATGAACGGATTCTTCTTCAGCTGCTGTGACAGGTTCCGGTCTGGAACGGCACCATCGCAGGGAGATAAGATGAGTTCTGCGTGATAATAACAGTCCACTGTTCCGTTTCCTTCATCCCAAACCGCTGATCCTTTCCACTTACAGATAAAATCCTCCGTCAGAAACTGCGAGAGCCCCTTCAGATTCTTTCCTTTCCAGCTATTCTCATTTTCTTTTGAGTACAGAGTAAGAAAAACTGCCGAAAGGTAATCCGCTGCTTTCTTGTTGAGGGAACATCTTCTCTGTATCTCTTTCGAGAACGAAACGGGATCGCTGCCCGGTTCGACTTCTCCCTGCACATCATTCACGAACGCATACAGAATCAGTCCTGCAGCTTTTCTGTCTGCCGTCTCACTCTGCAGCAGTTCCTGATATACCTTATACGGTTCCTCTGTCAGATAAATCAATCCATTCCGGTCAATCATCTCTTTCAGCTTCGTTGTTACTTTTTCCACCTTCTCTGCCATATCACTCTTCCTCACCTGCACCGGTATCCAGAAAAGTCAGAACTTCTTCATACGTCCTGTCACTTTTCATGATGGCTTTTACCAGCTCATCTCTCTGAAGCGCTTCTCGCTTGTCCAACAGGTCACTGAGCGCGGCAACAGCCGCATCATACTGTTTCTTTGTTTTACTTACCTGTTCCTGCGCTTTCTCAATCTTGTGCTCTAATGCTTCCAAGGATGTCGTCCTTGCCACTTCCTTATCCTCCTCATATTCCGGTTTTGAGTTTTATACTGATCTCTTCCGCTTTGTTCTTCACATAATCCGCTGTGATCCCGAAAGCCTCTAAAATCTTTTTCTGGGTCGCTGTGACCGCATGATCCAGCCGGTATACACCATCCAGCTGGCGCGCCATTTCTATCTTGTCCAGCTCCCGTATTGCTGCCGGCACCGTCATATAATTCGGTTTCGAATCCATTTCCTTCACGGCATCCTTAAGGTAGTTATACATACGGTTCCGGATGATTAATGCCAGAAATTCAACAAATACCTTTGAAGCGGCAGTCTCTTCTGTACTGTTCCTTAATGCATGGTTCCCGAGAAACGTCTTGTCTGACAAGAACAGTTTTTCCGATGCATCCCTTCCTTTATATATCTCCAGTGCCTCTTTTGCCGTCATTTTTTCGGACGTCACAATGCAAAAATATCCGCACAGCTTCAGCTCCAGTTCGATCACTGCTATCTTTTCTTCGAAAAATATAAACTTCCGGGCCGTCTGATCTTGTTTTTCCCCTTTGGATTCTCTCCCTTTTTTCTTTGCATTCTCATCGTAATACAGTTCAAAGTAGGTTTCCATTCCTGAGCCGAATTCACGGAACTGGTTGATGTGTTTCTTCAGGAATGTCGTCAGCTGGTTGATCTTCTTTTCAACATCCTCCCTTTCGTGTGCCTCCAAGCTGGAGCTGTGATAAAGATGGATGTACCGGGGCTTCTGATCGCTTGCAAATAGTTTCTTTTCCAGTGTTTTCCCATACATCTGGTATGCGGGGATATTATTCGCCCTCCTGGTCTCAAACGTTCCTTTGTTCTCCAATACCCATTGCCGGACCAGATCCGCTTTCCCCTTCAGCATCATGATGAAACTATAACCGTTTTCCTCAAGATAGTAAATGTTTTCTTTGCTGAAATATCCCCTGTCAAGGACAAAACCCATACGCTTATAGCCATAACCCTTTACCTTATCCACTGTGCATTGCAGCTGGGAGATATCATTGATACTGCCGGGATATAGCTCATAAAAAAGCGGTTCCCTATATTTCATGTCATATGCTATGGCATAGTTGAAAATGTTCGTTTCTACATTTTCTTTGGAATGCCCCTTCTCTACGATCCGAAGGTCGCCTGCCTCGCAAACCTTTGATGTGGAATCATAGGTTATATAAACCTTTTCCCTGTGGTTCCGCTGCGCATTCCAGTCATTTAAAAAAGCGGCCCTCGTTTCCCCATCCATAGAATGCAGGAAATCACTGATCTTTGAGTCACTATATATTTTCATGCCATCTGTAAAAAGCGGGTGGCTGTATGCATACGCCGGATAATGCTGGGCGCGGTTGTCTTCTTCCACAATGGAGTAAGCAGCCAGATCCAGCATCAGGCCTACATCCTTCTCAGGAAGATACCGTCCAAGTAACTCCGGCAGTTTGTAATCCTCTGTGATTTTCCTGATAACAATCCATGTCCCGATCCGAAGTCCACAACTCCGCACAGAACGTTCCTTTTCTTCCGGAAACTCCGTATCCGGGAAAAGCTTCAGGAAGTTCTCATTCGGCTGCATTATCCGTTCATCAACGCTTGTCAGTTTTCCTATAGTCTTTCTTTTAACGGTGGTATATCTCTTTGCTGAATCGTACGTACGATTATATTCATACTCGACATAAGTGGTCGTTCCTTTTGTCCGAAAAGTGATTTTCCCGTGGACATCTGGAACTTTTACAACTGTATCCAGATACATGCGGTACCTCCTCTGTATTTAGTCGGAATTCCTACTAAATACAGTTTACCACATTTTCTACCTCCTGTCAACGTGGAAGTGCCAAAAGGCCTTGATTTTACTGATTTTTCTCGATTCTCCGCACTGAATTCTGAAGCGAAATTCCGTTTAGTCGGAAATCCTCAGGAAAATAAGAATAATAGGACGCAATAGCGAATACATGTATACAAAGATACGAAAATGAGAATGGATGTGAGAGTTATGAGTAATGTGTCCATGATGGAGCTGAGCCCTGAGCTGGATGAGCAGTTTGACCGGCTGGTGAACGAGTGTATGGTCTCCGGCGTGATCGACCAGGAGCTGTATACGGAATACGATGTGAAGCGCGGGCTGCGTGAGGCGAGCGGCGTCGGCGTGCTGACCGGTCTGACGGAGATTTCCGATGTCGTCGCGACGCGGAGCGTGCTCGGCAAGAGGATGCCGATGGACGGCGAGCTCTATTTTCAGGGCTATAATGTAAAGTCCCTGATCGAGGGCTTTGAAAATCGCCGCTATGGCTTCGAGGAGACGACGTACCTGCTGCTGTTCGGGCGTCTGCCGAGCAGGGAGCAGCTCGTGAGCTTTGTGCGGATTGTCAAGAGTCTGCAGGAGCTCTCCGGCGCCTTTGTTCGGGATGTGATCATGAAGGCGACGAGCCCGAATGTGATGAATTCCCTGCAGCGCTGCATTCTGACGCTCTACAGCTACGATGAAAATCCAGATGAGGTATCGCCGCCGAATGTGCTGCGCCAGTCGCTGCAGCTGATCGCGAAGATGCCGCTGATCGCGGTCTACGCCTACAACGCGTACCGCCATTTCCAGAACGACGACACGCTCGTCATCCGCAAGCCGGATCAGTCGCTGTCGATCGCGGAGAATATTTTGCAGATGCTGCGTCCGGATGGGTAGTTCACCGAGCTGGAGGCGATGGTGTTGGACGTCGCCCTGGTGCTGCACGCGGAGCGCGGCGGCGGTAATTACTCTACCTTCACGAATCATGTGGTGACCTCGAGCGGCACGGATACGTATTCTGCGACGGCGGCGTCCATCGCGTCCCTGAAGGGACCGCGGCACGGCGGCGTGAACCTGAAGGTGCAGCAGATGTTTGAGGACATCCGGCGGCGCTGCCCGGACTATGAGGATGAGGCGGCGCTGCGGACCTATCTGGAGGGGCTGCTCGATAAAAAGGAGTTCGATCATGCCGGCCTGATCTACGGCATGGGACACGCGGTCTACTCGCTCTCGGATCCGCGTGAAATCATCCTGAAGGAGTACGCCAGGAGACTCTCCGAGGCGAAGGGGTATGCGCGGGAGTTCCGCCTCTATGACCGTGTGGAGCGGCTCGCGAAGGAGACGATCGCCCGCAAACGCCATCTGTTCAAGCCGATCTGCGCCAACGTGGATTTTTACAGCGGCTTTGTCTACTCGATGCTGGGTATACCGGAGGAGCTCTACACGCCGATCTTCGCGATTTCCCGTATTTAAGGATGGAGCGCGCATCGGCTGGAGGAGGTCGTGAACGACGGCAAGATCATCCGTCCCGCCTACAAGGA
>JAJQGP010000105.1 GCA_021200475.1 Lachnospiraceae bacterium | reverse complement strand
TACTAGTAATGTGACTATTGATACGACTAACAGTGCTGATGGAGAATTTTCTATTGATTTTTCAAGCATTATGTCATCTTCACCTATCTCATCTGCGACTGATGAAAGTTACATTGTAATCACCTATTCAGCTACCGTAAATGGGGATGGGACAACAATAGCATATAACAATGAGACATATGTTACATATGGTAGTTCGGAGACGCATTCCACTTCTTCTAAAACGACTACGTATGTTTCCAAGTTTACCCTGAACAAAGTAAACAGCAGCCAGACGACTATTTCAGGGGCGGTGTTTTTCCTGTATGACTCAGATAATAATTTGCTTTACTTTACAAAATCTGGTGACGTTTACACACTTGCAAGCAGTACAGCCACTAGCGCGACTGCTGAGATTGAAGCCGGTAATGTTACAATCTTTGGCTTAGACGTTGGTACTTATACCTTAACAGAAACAACCGCACCAGACGGATATAACAAGCTTACTTCCAGTGTTACTATTGTCATTTCTGCTACATATGATAGTAATGGTAAAATAAATGGTATGACGATGTCATATGAATACGAAACGGAATCTGAGACAGATCAGACAGAAATTGATGTAGTAAATAACACTGGTTCAGAAATGCCCAGCACCGGCGGTATCGGTACGACGATCTTCTACGTGGTCGGCGCTGTGCTGGTTCTGCTGGCGATCGTTCTGCTGATCACCAGATGGATGGTAGGCAGAAGAGAACAGCAATAAGTATTCTTCACAAGCCCCTTTGCGCAGCGATGAAACCGGGCAAGGGGCTTGTTGCAAAAAGGAAATGATATGGACCGGAAAGCATGAAAAAGCATTTATCCACAATCCTCATAATCGGCATGCTCCTCGCGGGCGTAAGTCTGTTGCTGTATCCGACGGTCAGCAATTACTGGAATTCGCTTCATTCGACGCAGGTGGTGTCAAATTATTCGGAGGCAGTGGCAGACCTGGATGACGATGTCTACGAGGAACTGCTGGAGCAGGCGCGAAGCTACAACGAAGCGCTGACGGAAAGCCAGGACGGGATCTATCTTGATGAGGATGAGATGGAGACCTATGAAAGTATGCTGGACGTATCCGGCGATGGTCTGATGGGGTATATTACGATTGAAAAGATCAATGTTATGCTCCCGATTTACCATGGCACGGACAGCGCGGTTCTCCAGTCGGGCGTCGGGCATTTAAGCGGTACGTCCCTGCCGGTCGGCGGGGAGAACACCCACTGTGTGTTAAGCGGTCATCGCGGGATGCCGAGTGCGTTGCTTTTTACGAATCTGGATAAGCTGGAGATCGGGGATACCTTTACGCTCACAGTACTGAATGAGGAAATAACGTATGAAATCGACCAGATCCTGATTGTGGAGCCGAATGAGACGGAAAGTCTTTATATAGTAGATGGCGAGGATTACTGTACGCTGGTGACCTGTACGCCGTACGGGATCAATACGCAGCGGCTGCTGGTGAGGGGAAAACGAATTGAAAATACCGGAACGCATATTCAGGTTTCGGCTGAGGCGGACAAGATTGCGCCGATGCTGGTTGCTGCCTTCCTGGTGATTCCTCTTTTCCTGGTGATGCTGATGGTATATGAGGTCGTATCCGATGTAAGGAAAAAAGGAAAGAACCCGACTGACGCGATCATGCCGGAGGCCGCCACAGGCAGCGGAACAAAGAACCGGGACAGGCTGCGGCGCAGGACAGACGCAGAAAAGGAAACAGGGAAACGGAGGCGACGGTAGCCGATGCTTTGGGAGAAGAAAATGTGGAGAAGAAAGTTTCGATTTTTGCCGTTCTGGCTATTGCTATGGCTGGTTTCGGTTTTCGCGGTCGGTGCGACTGTTTTTGCCGCTTCCGAACTGCCGGATCTGAGCCGGATGGGTTCCATAACGATCACATTGAAGGATGAAGATACCGGGGAAGCGATTCCCGGTGGGACGATCGCGATTTATCAGGTGGCGGTTCTGGTGTCCGGTGAGAGCGGTTATACGTGGCAGTATACGGAAGACTTTTCGGGATGCACAGAATCCCTGGACGACCTGGAATCCCTTGAGCTGATCGCCGGTCTGGTGGACTATGCGGAAGAGAATGAACTGGAAGCGAAGGAGATCATGATTGACGCGGATGGCACAGCCTGTTATGAGGATGTCACTCTGGGCCTGTATCTCATTGTGCAGACGGAGGCGGCGGAAGGGTACGACGCGTTTCTGCCGTTCCTGGTAAGTGTGCCGTATGAGAAAGCCTCCGAGTGGGTTTACGATGTAGATGCTACTCCCAAAATGGATCCGCCGAGTAAAACAGAGACCGAGCCGCCGGTTGAGGATGAGACGGAGCCGGAGGGTGGAAGTGAGACCGAACCGTCCAGCGAAGGCCAGACGGAACCGGAGAGCGGAAGTGAGACCGAACCGCCTGGTGAGAGCGAGTCGGAACCGCAGAGTGAAAGCGAGACCGAGGCAGAGAGCGAGTCGGAAATGCAGAGTGAACGCGGAACTGAGTCGGAAATCGAAAGCGAGTCAGAAGCGCAGAGCGAACGCGGGACTGAGGCGGAGAGTGAAGGTGAGACGGAGACAGAGAGCGAGACGGAATCGGAGACGGAAAGCGAAACGGAGCCGCAAAGCGGAAATAAGGCGGAAACTGAGCCGCAGACGTCAGCGACGGAGACGGAAACTGAGACGGAGACACTTCCGCAGACCGGGCAGCTTTTCTGGCCCATTCCCTTGCTGGCGGTCGGCGGCGTGCTGTTAATTGTGGTTGGCAGATATCTGACGATGACCGATGCAAAAGACAGGCAGAGAGATAGAAAACGATGAGACATAGATGCGGTTCGATTATGATGACAATAGGGACAGTGCTGGTGCTTGCGGCATTGGCCCTTTTCGTCTATAATAGCTGGGATGCCTGGCGGGCAGGAAAAGCGGTGACGGAAATCCAGGCAAAGCTGGAAGACACGGACACAGCAGCTGGCGTCAGCAGCACAGCAGAGGAAAAATTCGGTGCGGATGATGAGACAGACGAGGATGGGTCCGCGAATACGGAAATGGCTGTAGTGGAGATCGACGGTTATGACTATATCGGGACGCTGTCTATTTCCCGTTTCGGTCTGGAGCTGCCGGTGATGGCAGAGTGGAGCTACGCGGGTCTGAAAATCGCGCCTGGTCGTTATGAAGGTTCCGTCTGGAGCGATGACCTGGTGATCTGCGGGCATAACTACGAGCGCCATTTTGGAAATTTGAAAAATCTGGAAGCCGGGGATGTTCTCACATTTACCGATGTGAACGGAAACGTATTTTCTTACGAGGTGCGGGAGGTCACGACCCTCCAGCCAACTGATGTAGCGGAAATGCTGGATGGAGCCGGGGAGGCATGGGATCTGACCCTGTTTACCTGTACCATCGGCGGACAGGCCCGGGTCGCGGTAAGATGCAGCCGCACCGATGAACAGACAGAAGGATGAAGAAATATGGCAGAAAAAGAATTGCGGAAAATGAACCGTACAGAGCTGATTGAAATTATTTATGCATTGCAGCAGAATGACAAGATACTCCAGGAAGAAACGGAAGAGCTGCGCAGACAGCTGGACGACCGGACGATCCGGATGGAAAATGCCGGTTCCATCGCCGAGGCGGCTTTAAGTCTGAATCATATCTTTGAGGACGCGGAGGCGGCGGCCAGACAATATCTGGACTCGCTGAAAGCGGCACACGAGCCGCAGACACAGGCGAAAGACAGCCAGGCGCAGGAAGCGGGAGCCGCACAGACCTGCGAAAACGGGGAAGACCACTGGAACGATGTACAGCAGGAAAACGATGCCTTCCGGAACGATGTGCAGCAGGAAAACAATGTTCTCCGAAAAGACACGCAGCAGGAGAACAATGACCTCCAGAAAGACACGCAGCAGGAGAGCGATGCCCTCCGGAAAGCAGTGCAGCAGGAGAGCGATGCCCTCCGGAAAGCAGCGCAGCAGGAATGCGACGATCTTCGAATGGATGCACAGAAGGAATGCGAAAGGCTTCGACAGGAGACACAGCAGGAGTGTGAGGAGCTTCGCGCACAGACGCAGGTGGAACTGGATGGACTTCGTTTACAGACACAGCAGGAGTGTGACGGACATCGCACACAGACGCAGCAGGAGTGCGATGTGCTTCTCATGAAAACGCAGCAGGAGTGTGAGGAACTTCGCATGCAGACACAGCAGGAATGCGCAGGGATCCGGGAGCAGACCCAGCGGCAGGCAGAAAAAAAGATCGAAACCGTGAACCGTGAAATAAGGGCCATTCTGGATCAGTATCCCATGCTCAGAGAATACCTCAAAAGAGAAATCAAAAAAGAATAATGCGGGAAAGAGGCAGGAATGATCCTGCCTTTTCCCTGCATTTTTCAATCAGATCATGACAGCAGCCTCCGCCAGCAGCTGTTTGGCTTTTTCATATTCGTCTACAGTAGAATCCAGAACACTGCAGGCGTGTTCTTTTGTGTAACCTTCATTCTTCATAAGGGAATCGACACATTTTACAAATTTTTCGAGACCCGCTTTCATGCCTTTCTCTAAACCATCTTTCATCCCTTTTTCAGTTGCCTTATCCAGGGCTTTCGTTAACCAGTCTTCCATTTTCGTGATCCTCCTTTCTTCGGGTTCATTTTGCGTAATCTGAAATCTTTGATCGCCGGACACTGCGGCCAGTAGATTTAATACATCTTCAACGTGTTTTATTTCTTGCGCAGAAGGAATGTATTCTGAGAACATTCACGATGTCGGCAAAGACGTCCGGATAATCTTCCAGCAGCTTTTCCGTAATATCTTTTTCTGCCATATGTTTTCCTCCTGATTTTACCATGTAATGTGAAAAATGAAAAGACCCGGATCGAGGTGTACCTCATAGTAATAATCGCTGTGCGAGCGTATGATGGCTCGGTAAAGATGGCAAAAGGATAATACAACAAAACAAATGAAATGTCAATCATAAAATATAAGATAATAGACAGAACAATTATTATAGACTTAAAATATATATAATAAAAATCAGAACAATCATTTAACTGAGTCTGCTTTCACTATAAATAAGAAAAGCAGATGTCCGATACGCACCAGATCGTTCCTTTGCTGTGACTTGGCGGTTGAAATAGAGCTATCGTAGTTACGGTCACATCTGCAGATATAAAAATAAGGTAAATTTGGTCAAGGGGGGGACCTGTAATCATCAGAAGGTGCGTGGAGGTGTTTTTTATCAGGGTTGTTTCATGAAGAAAATTTAAACTTGGGAAAAACGTAGATTTTATCG
>JAJQGP010000094.1:2113-82690 GCA_021200475.1 Lachnospiraceae bacterium | reverse complement strand
CAATATTGGTGTAGGGCGGCTTCATATGATGCTCAACCGTACTTTTATATTCCGTCGGCAGATCCTGAATAAAGTGTTCCACCCTGCAGGACATTGATCAGCTGAATGCCGCGGCAGATACCAAGTACCGGCATCCCTGATTCCATCCATGTATCCGGGAAGCATCCAGATACTTTCTTTTTCGTCGTCCCACAAGGGAACAACTGCTATCTTCGGCTTTGCCATCCTCTTAGACAATAAATGTCTTCGCAACTTCCGCCGCCTCTACACAGTTTTCCGTGTAGGCATCCGCACCCATATCCTCGGCAAGCTGCTTGGTCACCGCGCCGCCGCCTACCATGATTTTGTATTTTTTCTCCGGATCGTTGCGCCGCAGAACCTTTACCACCTGTTCCATTTCAGGCAAAGAGGTGCTTAGCAGAGAGGAGATGCACACGATTTGCACATCCGGATTCTCACGGACTGCTTTCAGAAACTGTTTTTCTGAAATATCCACGCCAAGGTCAATGACTTTGAACCCCGCGCTGCGGAACATCAGCGCAACCAGGTTTTTCCCGATGTCATGGAGGTCGCCTTCGACAGTGCCAACAATCACAGTGCCGATGTTTTGCTCCTCAAAGGAAGCGTCTTTTTTTTCAATCAATGCGAAACCGGAACGGACGCAGCGGGCTGCCGCGAGGATGGAAGGAATATCTGCCTCCTGCTCCTTATAGCGCTCCCCCATTGTGCGCATCGCCGGCATCATGGCCTCTTCCACAATGCGCATGGAGTCTACCCTTTGTTCCAGGGCTTCCGCTACCAGCTTTTCCGTCTCTTTTGGATGTCCGGCTTCTATGGAGTGCCGCAATTCTTCTAATACCGTCATAAATATCCCCCAATATGTCAGAAACAGAATCCTTCGCTTCTGATTGTTCCGTCATCACCATTTCTCAGATTAACATAATATTCTTATGTTAATAAATAACAGCTTGTATAGGCAATCGTACAGGGGCCATAATAATAGTCCAGATGATTGGCCTGACAGACCTGTGTGACCAGCATACCATACGCTTCCATCGAAGAGAAGGCTTCATTCGGAAAACGACAGGGCTGATCTGGATAAGTGCATGTTTTACATTTCGTGCAGCAGCCCGCGCCAATCGCAAGCATTCCCGGATACTGTTTCCGCAGTGTTTTCTCAAATGCGTAAAAAGTCTCCTTGTGGCGCTGTTCTGTCTCCATCATAGTTTCCCCGTCCAGCTCGTCCTCCAGTTCCCCGACAGTCTGTACGATGATTCCTTCCTGGTACTGTCCGATCTTTTCCCGGCATTGTTCCAGAGAACCGCATCCCGGCGGACAGCTCCAGCATTTTCCATACATATGACAGGTATTTGCCTCACACATCTGACGTACTTCCTCGCGCAGCTCTAATGTGCTGCAGTCCAGAAACGCAACGTGGGTGAAGCCCAGCGTTTCTCCCTGTTTCTTTAACTTATCCATATCAATCAATTCAAATCACTCCTGCTTATTTGAGTTTTCAGTCTTGTTTCTGAACTCTTAAGTCATAACGCTTCTTCAAATCCCAGCTGCTCCACAAAGCAATCCTGAAATTCCGGAAGCGCCGCCAATTCAATAAAGTCTGTCCTGTGCGCCAGCTCTTCAGATATTTTCAGTTCCTCCCAGCTAAGAAGCGCCAGCTTCGCTCCTTCTCCGGCCGCATTCCCAATCGACCGCACCCGTCCGACCAGAGAACGCGGAAACATCCCAATCTCCCCGGCGCTCGTTGGATTCATATAATTGCCAAATGCACCGGCAACGCGCACTTCTGTGATATCGTCCTCTGTTATCTGAAACTCTTCCATCAGAAGCTGGATTCCGGCGGCAATCGCGGCTTTCGCCAGCTGTACCTCTCCCACATCCTTCCGGGTCAGATAAACACCCTGGCTGTTTCCGGAGTCCTTTGGAGGGACAAGCACAAACGTCTGGGGATCCGCCTGTCCGCTCTCCAGTCTGCCGTTCTCATCAATCAGACCTGCGCGAAGCAGACAGGCGACCAGGTCAATCAGGCCGGAGCCGCACAGTCCCACAGCCGGTTCACCGCCGATCGTTGTATACCTCCAGTTTCCATTCTCATAAAAAACATGATCCACTGCCCCTGCTGCCCCGCGCATTCCACAGGTGATTTTCGCTCCTTCAAACGCTGGCCCCGCGGCCGTCGAACAGGCAACCAGCCTTTTGCGGTTTCCAAGCACCATTTCGCCATTCGTGCCAATGTCCAGCATGAGCGTAATGTTATCCTCCTGATCTGGGCGCGTCGCCATCAGGCAGGCGCAGGTATCCGCACCTACATACCCCGCAATCACCGGCAGCATCAGCAGCTGTGCGTTCGGATGAACGTGCAGCCCGTAATCCGCGGCGCGCAGCGCCAGCCGGGTGCTGATTGCGGGCGTGTATGGCGCATGAACCAGACTCGCCGGTGAAATGCCGAGAAACAGGTGGTGCATACAGGTATTTCCAACCACACTGATTTGAAAAATGTCCTCTGTACGTATTGACGCTTTTTTCGCAAGAATCGAAAGCATCTCGTTTACCGCTTCACGAATGCATGTGCTTACTATTTCTGTTCCGTGTTCCAATGCGTAATTTGCCCGCATGATCACGTCCGCCCCATACTGCACTTGCGGATTCAGGCGGCTTTCGACTGCCAGGGTACGGCCGTCCTTCGCGTCCAGAAGATACCCCGCCACGGTGGTCGTTCCAATATCAAAGGCTGCAAAACAAATCCGGCCCGGCTCTCGGCGCAGATCAAGAATCTTTTCATCTGTATGAATGGCATACCACTCTGCGGATTTCGTGCGCTTGTCATACAGGGAAGAAGCCAGCGCGGGATCAGGGCATATCTGTTCGAACGGTTCGTCCTGTGTAAGCTGTTCTGTCATTCGATTCCAATCGGAGCGCTTATCTCCGGTTTCCGGCTTTTCAAGCTGTATTTTATGTACTGAAAGTTCCGGATGATAAGTCACCGGGCGCAGATAACCCTCCGTCAGTATTGCATATTCCTTCGTTTGCGAAGAGAGCGTATCGACAAGGATATCCGCCATCACCTTTGTCTGGCAGGCACGCACAGGCTTGCTGAACGCTTTGGCTGCAATTGTCTTTTCCGAATTACGAATTTCATACGACAATGCTATGTTGTCATGAGAAGATATTTTTGTATCAATATCCTCGCATGGTAAAGCCGTATTTCCGTGAGATAGCATATCCGCGATCCGCACCAGACATTTACCACACTTTCCTGCACCGCCGCAGGGCGCGTCCGGCTTCAATCCCGCCTGGATCTCCGCCTCCAGCACCGTCATGCCTTCCGGAACGCGGATGCTCATTCCCTCCCTGATAAAAGAAACCTTATACATGAAACCCCTCTTCTTTCACGAATCTTGACTGCCACGTATTTTGCAGAAAACGACAAGAGTCATTCATCGTTTTCTATAATCACTGCACGAATTTTTACTATTTTTTAGTGTAACACAAAAAGCGCCGCCCTACAATGTACTTTTTACAAAGCAGGACGGTGCTTATCGAATTCTTATAGAACATCGACGGCATATACAACGGTATATGCATCATCATGACAGCTTCGCGGAAATCATATAATTATGCCGCTACAAGTCTCTTCGCAAGGGATGCCGCGCTTGCTGCATCTTCTGAGTATCCGTCCGCCTCGATTTCGTCCGCAAATTCCTGCGTAATCGGCGCACCGCCTACCATTACTTTAATATTGCTTCTGAAATCTGATTCATTGAGCGCCGCCACTGTAGCTTTCATCGCCGGCATTGTTGTTGTCAGCAGAGCAGACAGGCAGATGATCTTTGTATCAGGGTTCTCCCTGTAAGCTTCGATTACCTTGTCCGTTGAAACATCTACGCCAAGGTCAACCACTTCAAAGCCAGCGCTTTCAATCATCATGGCTACCAGGTTCTTGCCGATGTCATGTAAATCCCCGGAAACAGTAGCGATAATCACTTTTCCATTTGCACCGGTGGAACCGCTTGCGAGATGTGGTTTGAGTACCTCCACTCCTTTTTTCATCGCGCGCGCTGCCACAAGCATCTCCGGTACAAAGATCTCGCCATTTTTAAATTTGTCGCCTACGATGGTCATGGTGTCGATCATTCCGTGGTTCAGGATATCCATCGGATCGCAGCCCTCATCAAGAGCCGCCTGAACAGCCGGCCCCACCAGCTTTGCCTTGCCTTTTTCTACCAGTTCCGCAACTTCTGTAATCTTTGACATAATATATACCTCCTTGCCTATATTACTTATTTTTTATAACAGTTCTCTGTAAACTCTCTCTAAAAAATACGACAGTTTATTTTTTCACCGGTCCGATCAGTCCTTCCCGGTAAGCGCCGATGTATTCCATACAGTAATCATCCAGTCCGAGAAGCGCTTCAGTCGAGTACACCAGTCCCAGCATATCCCGGTTAGTCGGATCCATGATCGCGCTGTCAAGTCCCGCATTCATTGCCAGCACCAGGAATCCGTAATTGATCAGCTTCCGCACCGGAAGGTTAAAGGAAATATTGCTGATGGCCGCCGTAATATGTATGGAAGGATACTGCTCTCTCACTGAGTGGATGACCTCGGTATTGGTTTCAATTCCGTTCTCAGAGGTGCAGAGCATCTCTACCAGCGGATCAATGTGGAGCCGGCTCGGAGAAATTCCATATTCCTTTGCCTTCGCCATAATCTTATCAAAGACCTTCAGACGATCTGCCGCATTTTTCGGAATACCGGTATCATCACTAAGCAGCGCGATCACTTCCCAGCCTTTGTTCTCCGGCTGCGCCATGATTGGGAAAATCGTATCAATCTTGCTCCCTTCACCGGATACGGAGTTAAAAATACCGGGACGCTTGCAGAACTTGTATGCCTCCGCCAGTACAGCCGGGCTTGGGCTGTCTACCGAAATCGGGAGATCTGTTACTTCCTGAATACAGTCAATCATCCAGTGCAGGGTTTCAACCTCCTGCGCCTCCGGAACAGACGCGCAGCAGTCAATATAGGTTGCCCCTGCTTCCGTCTGTGCGATTGCCCGTGCCTTAATAAATTCTGCATCGCGATTCGCAATTGCCTCCGCAACGGAGGGGATCGAACCATTTATTTTTTCACCAATAATGATCACTTGTTCTGTCCCTCCTTAAAACATAATCTGCCACGGAAGTCTTGTGGATTTTGAAGCGTCAATGCCATATTTTTCCACATTCAGCTTATCAATGGCGTTGCAAAGAGACATATACACGCCCGGATATACCGATCCCGGACCACCCTGCGCGATACAGGGGATAAAGTATTTGTTGCCGCACTCTTCGCAAACACGTCTCACGACGGCTTCACAGTTTTCGTCGGTCCAGTCTTCAAAATCTACCGCACGGTTCTCGATGCCGCCCATAAAGCTGATCTTTCCACCGTACTTTTTGATCAGTTCCGGGATGTTATTTGTCTCCATGCAGCCCTGCCATACATCAATGCCCATCTCGATCATGTCCGGAACCAGCGTTGCCGCATAGGAGTCGGAGTGATGAATCACCAGCTCTACCCCATGGCTGTGGTAATATCCATAAATCTGCTTGTACGGCTCTACGAAGAAGTCCTCAAACATAGCCGGGCTCATAAAGGTACTGTCCAGGCCGCCCCAGTCGTCATGATGGAAAAGCGCGTCCGGATGCAGGTTCGAGCAGATGCCTTCCGCCAGCTCCAGCTCCCATTCGGTCAGATATTTGATCAGGTCGTGCATCTCGTCCTCATTGGTAATATAATACATCAGCGCGTTCGAAATCTCGCAGAGGTGATGCGTCTGCTCAAAAAGTCCCGGTGCGACAAACGCGGCCTTAAAGGACTGCTCGCCATCCACTGCGTCATAGGTCGCCTTCACCATATCCCACTGATCCTGTGTAAATTTCAGTGACGGCGCATGGACGTACTCTTTCCAGTCCTCGATATCCTTTACCACGATTTTATCGGGCGTATGTACCGGAAACGCGCCCGGTACGCCCTCCGGGAACGTATTTGTGACGCCCCAGGCATTCACCACATTTTCCTGTCCAGGCTGAAGCAGCGGACTGGAAAACATAAAGGGATGCATCAGAAGCTGTACAGCTTCATACTGATTCACAATGCGATCCGGGTTCCCTCCGCGAATCACCTCGAGCATATTTTGTTTTGGTGTCAACATATTCATATACCTCCTTTTTTCGCGCACCACAAACCATTCGAAGGTATAGCGAAATTGCTTTCTTCAAAAAGGCTGGCACTCGATTTGCTATAGTCAAAACGACGTCCGCACTGTCGAATTTGATGAGACTATTGTATCATTTGCACAGTTTTTTCAACAGTGTTAATTCTGAGGAAAATCTGAGTTCTTTTCCTACAAATTGTAGTAAAGAAAACGGAACCATCTGACAGGTCAGAACAGTTCCGTTTTCTTGCTTTAAATGATTTTATTGGGTTTTGGCAGTAATTTTATGGTCTCTCTGCTCAAATGCTGTGCGCAATCCGTGCAATCTGATCAGAGGCTTCCAGATAATGTGGAAATTCTACGGTGTTCTGGCAGGCCATCCCATCCAGGCGGGTAATTGCCCCCAGTCCGCATCCAATCGTTCCATCCGGAGGCAGTGCAGCCAGAAGCGTTTTTCCCTGGTGCACGAACACTTTTGAAGGATTCTGCACGTTTTCAGAAGAACCGGTTTTCAGAATATAAGGCTCATATCCGAATCCTGCCAGCTTTGCTGAAGCTTTCCCATTTCTGTGGCAGTGCAGCTGATTCTGAATTTTCCGGAGCCTCTGTCTTCTCCTGCCGATTCTGTGATCGAGTGGGTTAGCATCGTCTCAATCATAAGCGTTCCCTTAACACTTCCACCTTACACGCATGCCGCTTATTTTTGTCTTCTTTATTATAAGCAATCCCCACTGCAAGAATACGGCCTGTATATTCCGGTTTTTGACCGATCTTTCCCATAAAGCGAAGCGCATACTGGCGATCCTTGATCTGTTCAATCGCCTCTTCCACAGTATGATTCACTTTTAGTTCAATGATAATCGCGTCATCATCTTTCCTGAAAGGATAAAAAATATAATCCACATATCCAATACCGGCTTTATTCTCTCTCTATTCTATAATAATCAATTGCTTCCAGATAGACCCATCGGATAATAGAAGCCAATTCTGCCTCATCACTGTAAACCACCAGTTGGTTTTCCGTGTTGTGTACAAATTCCAGAATTTCTGTCATCGTCTTCGTGTCGCCGGCCTTTGTTGCCCGAAGCATTCGCCCCGATTCCTTTGCAAATCGATAAACATTCCCTAATGATTCTTCCTTCCGAACCATATCCGAAAACTTATCCATCAACTCCTTATTTGGAATTGATACACAGCCATTCTCATGATTCAGGAAGCCATACACAACCATTGCAGAAAAAATCTCGTCGTGCGTTTTTAATTCCATCGAAGTTGCTGCATATTCGCACACCTTCGCCGGAACCGGAATACCCGCAATCATCAGTCCAACATCATCCTTTACCTGATCTACATTTGCACCTATATAGTAAAACAACTCATCATACGGTCCAGAGCTTGTCCAATAATTCCCCAGGTTATTATTGGTCAGTGCATATACAACGGAACGTGGGTTATACACACATTCTCCGCCTTTTGTATGATAGCCATCATACCAGAGACGCAAACCTTCTCTGCTCACATGCTTATCTGGAATATCCTGCATAAGATATCTTGCAAAAAGATCATCCACTTCCTGATCTGTGAAGCCAAAGTACTCAGAATATTTTTCTTCTGTAACCATTGTATACTCACAAAACATATTCAGCTCCGAGCCGCTCGAGTATTTCGTAATGGGCAGAATTCCGGTCATATAAGCCATTTCCACATATGCATTATCTTTCAGAAAATTACTCAGGAAGTCAATATACCTGACTTTATCCGCATCAGTCATAAATTTTCTATGAAAAATATAATCCCATTCATCCAATATAAAAATGAACTTAACTCCATTACAGTATTCGTAAATATTCGTCAGAGCATCCCAAAGCGCATCATCTTTTTCAATTTCTGCTTCCGGATAAGTTCTGATCAAATCCATGATAAGTCTCTTCTCAATTCTCGTTATATACTGTTCATAGGAAACACAATTTTTAGGCAGTTTATTAAATGCAATATGGATAACATTATGCTGATTCAGATGTTTTTCATACCAGTCATAAGAAGACACTTTTAAGGTATCAAACTCAGCTTTACTGTTTACTCCTTTTCCAAAATAAGAAGAAATCAGATTAGCGATAACTGTCTTGCCAAAACGTCTTGGTCTGGTAATACAAACATATCTGGGATCTTTTCCCTTCCGTGTAGCAAAGTCTGCCGATATCTCTCGTTCTGTTTCTATAAGGGGAACAAGTTCCTTAATTATATCTGACTTATCAATATAGTAGGTGAGTGAAAAATCATCTTTGAATAAACCATACGCACTTGTCCCATTTAAATATATTCCCATATAGTCAGTCCTTCCCTCTGCAGAATCTGAAATTTCCTATAATGAAGTAAGCCCCCTGATCATAGCAGCATTTAGCGCCGGGGAAAATTTCTGTTTTTATAGATTTACCATCCGAAAGAGCTAAGCCAGTTCCAGAATTACATTCACAGCTGATCTCAGAGGCAGGGTTATTGCATGATCTGTAGCAGGAAATTCCCGGCCGCTTCTAAGCTCCCGCACAGTTCGAATATTTTCCGCCAGCCGAAGCGTTACTACACAGGTATAGTCCAGATCAGAGCGGAGGATGATACGGTTGTTGTCGTAAACAAACATCTGGATTCCCGCAGGTCCTTCCAGCACTACCGGCATTTTGGAGCATAACGTCCGTCGGATTACATTCAACACTTCCGCCGGATAGTGATACAGATCCCCCATATCATCCGGGATGGTGACAATGCTGACCTTTCCATTCCCATAGCTGCACTGAAGTACAATCGGAAAAGCGCTCTCTGTGCCGTATCCTGCCGCCAGCTCCCAGACATCGTTCGTGCAGTATTCCATCTGCGGAATCAGTACCGGCGCGTCACCGCTGTAACAGCCGCAAATGTTGATGCCATTATCTTTGCTGTCCGCATATCTGGTCACAAGCGCTTTCCTTGCGCTGTAAGCTACGTTTACGAATTCTTCAAACGCAGAGCCAAGCTTGCGGACAAAGCCGCTGGTTACAATTACCTGTGCACCGTCAAGAAGGCTTTTTTGCATCTTTATCACGATATCTTTGTCATCGGCGGCACCCTCACTTAAGAAAATCACCCCTGCCTGTTTGGGATATCGGAGACAAGGTTCAAATGGGATACCGCACATACCGAGGTAATTGTGGATGTTGTTCTCACCGCGCGCGTTTGCCGGACGGTAGGCAGCTACGCCGACCGGATTCCCAAGCTTGCCTAAAAACACATCCGCGTCCGCAAACATCTGCTCCAGAGCGGCGCAAAAGGTTTGAATTGAGAGCGACAGCTTTCCGCAGGGTTTCCTCGTCTTTGGGAGTAGAATAACACAAAGAGGCAAAGCCTTCCTTGCTGCTGTCGGCACAGGTCGTAATCCCGCCGGATGTAGCGATTCCTCTGCTTTCAAAAAAGTCTTTCACTTCCAGCAGATGATCTTTTGTACACCATTCTTCGCTCCGATAGCATTCCAGATAGACCCGTCCGACCTTCACATGATCTGAAAGCAGACGGAATTTTTCTTCGAATGCCCTAAAATCTGTAATCCGATTGACATCCCCTACCGGGCAGTACACCGCAACGTTAAAATTTTGATAACTCATTCTGTTTCTCATAGTCCCCTCCTTTTCCCTGTTCCAAACCGTGCTTCCCTGTTGTACATATGTTTTTTCACATATTTGGATGAAAGTCTATGCTCAAACCAGGCAATCCGCTTTTTCTCCTATTTTTGGTCGTAAAATTCCGCTACGACCTGCTCTGCCGGTTTTCCATAGATATCATATTTTTTATCCATTGCCGCCTCGGTAAGGGGATACTGCCTCCAGCTCCAGTCCCAGAGTGCGTAACCGCCGACCCACTCACGATTACTGCCGGCTGTAAACATCATACGGTACCAGTCGGCCTGACCTTCCAGGTCTACAGTTCCTTTCATATTCCAGTCGTTCGGCACCATTTTGGAGCCTTCTGAAGACATGCATCCGCACTCCGCAAAGAAAAAAGGCTTGTTGAATTTCCGGACGACTGCCTCAATCCGATCCAGCTGGCGTTCCCAGTCGTTGATCGGGTAATAGCCGCTCGAGGAAATCACGTCCACCGCATCCCACCATTTTACATTATGCTCCTGATACTTATCTGTATTATAGGAAACCAGGCCACCAAATTCTCCGCGAATCTTCTCAATCAGCTGCCTCCATTCCTGCTCCCGGTGCTCACTCTGTACCATTTCGCAGCCCGGAAGAAACATCTCACAGCCCTCGCGCTGCGCAATTTCCGCATAATGCAGCTGAAAATCCGTGTAAGCCGGGAACCAGTTGCTCCACTTCGGCTCACAGGGCACATCTTCATCAAAAAAATTAATGTGTGCCCGCCAGACACCATTGCGGCAGTTTACAGTTGGCTTTAATGCGACCCGCAGCCCAAGCGCTTTGGCCGTTTGAATGGTTATTGCCAGTTCTTTATCACTTACGGTTGCATCTGAGTGGTAGTCGATCGTTTCTGACTGGGGCGTATCCTGCAGTCCCACCGGAACAAGGATGATAAAGTTTGCTTTTGTCCGTTCTGCAAGATTCCGAAGACTTTGTTGCGCTTCCGGCGTTTCCAGGCTGCCTTTCGGGGAAAACGCAGCAAAAGTAATTCCCTTAATAAATTCCATCGGTAAACTCTCCTCTCTCCACTCCGTCATAAAAATATTTCTTTTAAGATACCTGTATTTCTGGCCGCTGTCAATTGCTATTTTTTCGTGTGATCGAGTAGGAGGCGACCTTTTTGCCTGCTACTCGCCTGCGCCAGCTGCGGGCAGCAAAGCTGCCAGATTCCATGTGCGGCGTATGCATCAAAAAGAGGATTGCCAGCCACCAGGCAACCCTCTCAAACAGAAATGCAGTCATTTTGCTTTTTTTACTCTTCTAAATGGCAGGTCTCAAGCAAAAGCAGCGGCCCGACTCCTTTGTAATCATTCTTTCGTATTTTTTCATGAAAATAATAATCCAGTGTTCCATTTCGCCTGGTATCCTGCTTTCCGAAGGGACCACAGGATGTGTGTTCATAATCGTATCCGCCATTTTGCGGGCGGTGTCCCAGACCCAGATTTGTTATCTCATATCTCTCCTTGCGGGTTCCAGCCGTCATCGCCGCCCAGCACGTTCTTTTTGGAAAAATAATCCGGTATCCCAGGGTTATCCAACTGTTTGGAAAAAGCCGCCCGGGCACCCGAATTCTGAGCGCTGGCGCCAGGACCCTCATTTCCATATTCCACATAGCTGCAGACGGCCTCCGCCTTTGGCTTATCCCAGTTGTTCCAGCCTTCCGGGTAAATTTGTTTTCCCATGGTACAGCATATAAATGCTGTTTTCGCAAAATCCCTCCACGGACGTCCCAGATACGTATAGCATTCCTCTGCGTCTTCCCGCCCGGTCAGATTGCAGTGGTAAAATACCAGTCCGTATTCCTGTCCGATGGGTGTACTGGCAGCCGTGATGAAGGAGTGCCGCTCTGTATGGATCTCGCAGTCTTCAAAAAAGGCAGCGTTCGGACCGAAAATAAAATCAACGTCCCCGCAGATATAACAATCCTTAAAATAATTACGGATGGGGGTATATCCGATCGGCACCTCGGAATTCACAAAGAAATCCGGGTGCATGGCCGGATGGTTCAGAGGGAAATCCTCCACGTATCCGGCGAAAATGGTATCCTGGTACCCGAGAAAACGGCAGTTGCGAAAAACGGAACGGTCTGCGCCCGCATAAATAGCCAGCGCCTGTCCGGCAGTTTCCCCAGGTCCTGCCGTATTCCTTACGGTGATGTTTTCCATTGTGATATCTCTTCCGGCAAACAGAATCACGGCCGTATTAAACGTGCCATAGGTCATCGATCCGTCCGGACGGAGACGATACGCGCCGTCCCCGTAGCAGATTTCTGTCGTTTCCGGGTCGTCGCCAATGATTTCGATATTTTCCTTGCGGATAAACACTTTTTCTTCATAAATGCCCGGTTCTACGTGGATGCGGATTCTTTCTTTATGCCCGTCGTCAATGGAAAGAACTGCCTCCTGTAATGTCCGGAAGCTTGCCGGGGAGGTTTTTGAAACAGTGATTGTCTGCATGATATGCTCCTTCTTCCTACTTTTTCATAATAAAGCCACTCAGTTACGTACATATTTTAACCCGGCAAACCGCCTCTGCGACACGGATGCCGTCAATCGCTGCGGATGTAATTCCACCCGCGTATCCGGCGCCTTCCCCACAGGGGTAAATACCTGGATGAGAAATGCTCTGGCAGCCGTCTCCCCTTAAAATACGCACGGGCGAGGACGTGCGGCTTTCCACGCCGGAGAGCAGGACATCGGGGTCGTCAAATCCCGGAATTGTGCGCCCGAACGCATGCATCCCTTCGATAAAGGAAGTATTTATCTCTTCCGGAAAAATGGAGCTGATATCCGTCATCTTCCACAGCCCCTTATTTTCAGGGAGTAGCTTCCCTGGTGCGGTTGATGGCTGTCTGTTACAGAAGTCCTCAAAGCGCTGGACGGGAATCCGGCCGTCCGCACAATTCCATGCTGTTCTTTCCAGATTTTCCTGAAACCGAATGCCGGCAAGGGGATTCGTACCGTTTTCGCCCGCAGATCCGTTTTCGGGGGCCATATTCGCATAGGCCCGATAATCTTCCGGTGTGACGGTCACGACAATGGCGCTGTTGGCATTTTTTCCATCCCGTCCGCTGTAGCTCATACCGTTGACCGCTGTCATGCCGGGAACGGAGGATGCGTTTACAACATAACCGCCCGGACACATACAGAAAGAATAGACACCCCGCCCATTTTCACATTTGTGCGTCAGCTTATAGGGTGCGGCGCCCAGACTGTTTTCGTTTTCTGTGCCGTACATTGTGCGATTGATCTGACTCTGGCTGTGTTCCACGCGCAGTCCCACTGCAAATGCCTTTGCTTCCATAGTAATCCCCTTGGTCTGCAACATCCGGAAGGTGTCGCGTGCACTGTGCCCGATCGCAAGAATTATCTGACTGGCTGTGAGGTATGATTCTCCATGATTCAATTCAAGAAGATATTTGCCGGATACTGGATTTTGCCAGTACGGTTTTTGTATCGATTTTTGTTTCAGGTCCTCTGAAAAACCTCCTATGGACTCCCTGTCAGGAGAATCCGGGTGCAGCACAGAATTATACGCAATATTCTGCGTTTCACTGCAAATATCGGTCAGCTGCGTTTCAAACCGTACCTCTCCGCCCAGTCGGGTAATCTCCTCCCGCATTTCTCTGACAACTTTTGCGAGGACATCTGTGCCGATATGCGGCTTCTGTTCCCAGAGAATCGAAGGAGCCGCGCCTGCCTTTACAAATTCCCGGAGGACGAAACGAATCCGGCCATCCGGATCTTTGATTAATGTATTGAGCTTTCCGTCCGAAAAGGTGCCGGCGCCGCCCTCCCCGAACTGCACGTTGGAAGATGGGTTCAGCTCCCCTGTCTCCCAGAAATGCTGTACGCTTCTGGTTCTTTTTTCAACCGCCTCGCCCCGCTCCAGGAGGATTGGCTGCAGCCCGGCTCGGGCAAGCATCAGCGCGCAGAAAAGTCCTGCCGGACCGCTGCCGACAATGACTGGCCGGTCGGCAGTCTGAACATGGCCGCTTTTTGCTCGAAGTGTGTAAGGAAAAATATAGGTCTTTGGCTCAACAGCTGTTACATGGCGGTTTCGCAGCTTTTTCACAACCGCCTGCGCATGGGGCAGATCTACATCAATGGTGTAGACATAAAATAAATCCGGCTTTTTTCGCGCATCCAGAGAGCGACGGATGATTTCGTATTTCGGAGTGAAATCTGTTTTTTTGTTTTTTTCACGTGCTCTGAATTCATTCGTTTGCGTGCGATTCTCCTGTTCGCCATTTTTTTCCTGTATAGCAGGAATCCACGGAGAAGATTCTTTCGGCACGGCTTGCCGGATGTGCAGTATTCTGCATATTTCCTGTTCCAGTTCTGTGCGGCTGTGACCGATGTGAAGTTTTAGCTCATTGATTCTGACTGTCATCCTGAACCTCATTAAATAAAATCATAGTAAAATAGACGACGGTATCCTGGCCGTAATTGGAACACATTCCGATCTGATCCAGCATCTCTATGACGATGACGCCATGGCTTTCCATGGAAAAAAACGTTTCTCCGGAAAACGGCAGGGCGCGTCCGGACAGGTGCAAACCTGACACTCCGTACAGCCGGTTGAGAGAATATAGAAATCCGAAAACTCTTTCACGAGCTCATCCCGAATCGCCAGAGTCAGGTCGTCATGCTGTCGTTTCACGCGCAGATTCGCTGCCTTTTCCCAGGCATTCGGGGTCTCTGTGACGGTCGAGTAAAGGCAGAAGGAATCATATTGCCGGCATTTGGCGATTTTTTCTTCTATCGTTCCGCAGTAGGGCGGGCAGGTCCAGCAATGACCATACCGCTCACAGTCCCGCTCACAGATCGCCCAGGCCTTGTCTGAAAATATCATCTCCTCTTTTGTCCCAAAGTAATATTCACAGATGGGATGCTCAAGGAGAATAGTTTCGATCAATTCTTTTCTTGTCATGCCGATTATCCTCACTATCTTTCGCGCTGCAAATAGGCCGGTGCACCACAGATGTTCCAGATCATTTCGTTTCGCTTCAAATCAGCAGCCACTATTTTTCAATACCGATTAGAATCCCGCCAATCTGCTTCGTTTTCCATCGACGTTCTTTCTGCTGCATATTTACCCGCCAGGTATCCGCTTGTCCAAGCCCACTGCAGATTGTATCCACCGCACGGACCGTCCACATCCAGCATCTCTCCGGCAAAATAAAGTCCTTCATGAAGCTTCGATTCCAGCCGGCCGGTAAGCTCCCGGCAGTCCACTCCGCCCGCGCAGATCTGAGCCTGGTCAAAGGATTTTGTACCTGTGACAGGCAGCTTATACACTTTCATTGTCTGAATAAGCTCATCGATAAATGCTTCCCCTAATTCCCCGCAGGTTTTGGGAACCTTTCCCTGCCCGGCACGGGAGAGCATGCGCGGAATCATCTTTCCATTTAAAACCCCTCGCAGAAGGACGGAAGGCGCTTCCTTTGAGAGCTCTGCGGCCCTTCGGAGAAGGAGTTCCTTTAATTTTTTTCTGGTATAATCCGGTAGAAAATCAATGCGCAGGACGTAATAAACCGGGTCTGCAGGAATGCGTCGGGTCTCTGCCAGTTTCGAATGTCTGGATGTTTTTTCCGGCTTCGGGTCGGACACATCCATGAAATAACGGGAAAGCTGGAAGATCACAATTCCGGAGACTCCGTATTGCGTCCACTGCAATTCCCCGGTATCAGAGGCGAGGACTTTTGTAGTCGTATCCGTCCATAATCCGCTCTCGCTGTGCAGCAGAGTAACTTTAGCGTGACAGCGTACCCCCGCAAACTCCTGTTCCGTAAAATATCCGGAGCAGACAAATGGCACCAGAGCCGGCCGCAGGGGAATAATGGTATGCCCAAGACTTTTTGCGAGAGAATATCCGCTGTCATTTGCTCCTGCCTGGGGTGAAGCTTTTGAACCACAGGCAAGAATCACTGCATCTGCAGTATAGGTCCAGGTCGGCGTAATGACAGAAAAACGGGTGCTATTTGCGGCGGCGGCATGATTTGCATCGTTTTTTTCCGATTGATGATCTATGATCCGCTCGATCTTTTGAGAAAACTTCAGCTTTCCGTTCCAGCGGCGGAATTCTGCGAGCAGGACATCCAGAACCGAGGAGGCCTGCGACGAATACGGATAGATCAGTCCGTCTTTGCTTTGCGTGAGCAGCCCCAGCTCTCCAAAAAAGCGAAGCGTCTCATCGGAACCAAATTCTCCCGTCAGCTTTCGGGCAAGTGCCGCTCCGGTTCCATGATATTTTTCAGGAAGCGTTTTCGCTGTATTGGTCAGATTGCAGCGGCCGTTGCCTGTGACAAGAAGCTTGCGGCCCGGAAGCTCCTGTGCCTCCAGTATGGTGACCTTTGCGCCGCAGCGGGCGGCAGAGATACCCGCCATAAGGCCAGCCGCACCGGCACCGATCACAATTACTGTTTTTTTCATCTGCATTTCCTCTCCGCTATTAAAAAAGAATTGTAAGTGTCCAGAACGCAGGCCACAGGTCTACGCTTCGCCTCGATCCGAACAGTTACAAAAACTATGGCAGGCGCACCAGTTTCTTTTCCACTAATCTCTGCAGGGATTTCAGGATTCCCAGCTTCGCATGCGGCCAGGTCAGTCCTCCCTGAAAATAAACCGCGTAGGGCGGTTTAATCGGTCCGTCTGCACTCAGCTCGATCGAGGAACCCTGTACGAATGCTCCGGCCGCCATGATCACGTCGCTGTCGTAGCCGGGCATCGCCCATGGCTCCGGCGTTACATAGCTGTCGACGGGAGCCGCTGACTGAATCCCCTCACAGAATGCAATCACGCCTTCCGGGAAACCGAATTCCACAGCCTGAATGATGTCATGGCGCGCCTCCGTTCCGTTCGGAACGACAGCAAAGCCCAGCTTTTCGTAGACATTTGCGGCAAAGATCGCGCCCTTTAAGGCTGCCGCTGTCACAGTCGGGGCAAGGAATAGTCCCTGGTAGAAGGACTGCATCACGCCAAAATTGGCGCCGACCTCCCGGCCAAGTCCCGGTGAAGTCAGGCGGAATGCGCATTGTTCCACGCAGGCAAGCGTACCCGCAATGTAGCCTCCGGCCGGGGCAAGTCCGCCGCCGGGATTTTTAATCAGCGAACCGACTACCATATCCGCCCCCAGTTCTCCCGGTTCGATGCGTTCCACAAATTCGCCATAGCAGTTATCCACCATACAGATGATATCCGGACGGAGCTGTTTGATAAACGCGATCGCCTCTCCGATCTGAGAGACCGAAAGCGTCGGACGGGTCTGATAGCCTTTCGAGCGCTGAATCTCCACCAGCTTCGTCTGCGGGCGGAGCGCGTGACGGATTCCTTCATAGTCAAAGCTTCCGTCCGGCAGCAGATCAACCTGCGCATAGGTCACGCCATATTCCGCGAGAGAGCCTCTTGAAGGACGGATGCCGATCACTTCCTCCAGGGTATCGTAAGGCTTGCCGGAAATGGAGAGCATCTCATCCCCGGGCCGCAGATTTGCGGACAGTGCGACGGCAAGCGCATGCGTGCCGCAGGTGATCTGCGGGCGCACCAGAGCCGCCTCTGTCTGAAACACATTCGCATAAACCTCCTCCAGGGTATCGCGTCCCCGGTCATTATAGCCATATCCGCTGGAGGCTTCAAAGCATTCCGCGCTCACGCGGGCGTCCTGCATCGCTTTGATGACCTTCAGCTGATTATACTCCGCAGTCTCATCGATTTCATGGAAGCGCTCTTCCAGTCCTGCTAAAATTGTCTCTGCAAAATCAGAAACTTCCCGGCTGATACCAAGGGATTCATACATCGTATTCATAATTTGTTAAATAATCTCCTTCTGTCTCAAATGAGCAATCATATATTTCAGCATCCGCTCTTCCTCATAGGCGAACTCATTTTTATTCACCCATATGACATCCCGTTCCCGGCGGAACCAGGTAAGCTGGCGTTTCGCAAAATGGCGTGTGTCCCGTTTGAGGACGCGCACCGCTTCTTCAAGCGGGTATATCCCCGTCAGATAATCGAGCAGCTCCTTATACCCCAGTCCCTGCATGGAGACCATCTCACGCGTGCAGCCAGCGTCCTGCAGCCTCTTCACTTCTTCTAACAGTCCGTCTTCCATCATCTGATCAACACGGCGGTCAATCCGTTCATAGAGACGGGCGCGGTCATCATTCAATACGAAATAGGCAAAATTGTAAGGCGATTCTTTCTGCCTCTCTTCCGCATTGTGTTCTGAGATTTTTTCGCCCGTTGCGTGATAGAATTCCAATGCGCGGATGACGCGTTTTACATTATTCGCATGAATCGCATCCGCGGATTCCGGGTCGACCGAGCGCAGCATATCATGAAGCACCTGAGGCTCCCGCTCCGACGCGAGCGCCTCCAGCTTTTCCCGGTATGCCAGATCCGAGCCATGCTCCGTAAAATCAATGCCATACAAGACCGCCTGAATATAAAAACCGGTGCCGCCCGTCAGAATGGGAATTCGTCCGCGCTCCAGAATCTCATGAATGTATTTTCGCGCTAGCTCCTGAAATTTCACTACATGAAACTCTTCCCAGGGCTCCAGCTCATCAATCAGATGGTGCGGAACGCCCTGCATTTCTTCCGGGGTGACTTTGGCAGAACCGATATCCATGCCCCGATAAACCTGCATGGAATCAGCAGAGACGATTTCTCCATTCACACGCTTCGCCAGCTCCACGGACAAATGTGTCTTGCCCACTGCCGTCGGGCCGGTAAGAACAATCAGGGGCTGTTTTTTCTGTTTCCTGGTTTCCACTTTTTACACAATCCTCTTAAATTTCTTTTCCAGCTCATATCGGGACATCATGATAATCGTCGGCCGCCCGTGCGGGCAGTTATATGGATTTTCCAGAGAAAGCAGTTCACTGATCAGCGCATCGACCTCTGCCGTGGATAGGCGATGATTTCCTTTTACCGCCGCCTTGCAGGACATAGAGGCAATTTTTTCCCGGATCGACTGATCCGAAGCCCGCTCTGAGACGTCCGTCAGCCCGTCCAGCATTTCCAGAAACAGTGATCCCTCCGCGATGCCATAGAGATTGCCTGGAACTGCGCAGATCGAGTATTCTCTTCCGCCAAAGGGTTCCACCTCAAAGCCAACCTCGGTAAAACGATCCATGTGCTTTTTCAGCATTTCCTCCTCCTGCATGGAAAGAGAGACAATGATGGGCGGCGTAATCATCTGCGAGGTCTGTTTTTTCTCGGCAAGATTCTTCATAAAGCGCTCATAGAGCACCTTTTCATGCGCCGCATGCTGGTCAATGATATACATGTTATCCTGAAACTCCACAATCCAGTAGGTATCGAACACCTGGCCAACCAGCCTGTGGCGTTTGATATTCTGCTCACTTAAAAGCTTATCATCAAAGAGCTCCATCTGTACGGGCTTTGCCGCAGGGGCGCTCACTTCCTCTGTGCCGTTTCGAATGGTTCCTGTGACCGGTTTTAGAACGCCTGGCTTTTTTTCAGGTATACGAAAATCAGTGGTGGCCGCAGAATGCCCCGGATACTTCGGTTCATAAGGACTTGTGGATTCCGCCAGCAGCTGGCTGCGCACTTTTTCAAATGGTTCCGGGTAGCGGAAATGCTTTGTACCTGGCTGCACTTTTTCTGCTCTGCTATTCTGCTTTTCTGCAACCCCATCTACGGTGGCTGTGTCATTCTCGTTTGCTTTTTCAGAGATCTGTTCCTGCGGCGGTTCGCTACCGGCGGCCACGGTCTGATTGAAAGAATCGACCGTCTCTTTTGTATCTTTTCCGGAATTTGCTGCTGGAATGTCAGCACCCATCCGATTCACTGGCTTTGTTTTATTTTCAATCGTAAATTCCGGAATCAGCTCCCGGTGAATCAGCCCTTCTTTGACCGCGTTGTATACCTGCTCGTAGACGAAGCTCTGGTCCGCAAAGCGTACCTCCATTTTGGTGGGGTGGACGTTGACATCTACCTGATCTGTGTCAATCCCCAGCATCAATACCGTGAGCGGGTAGCGATGGTTCATCATAAATGGCTTATAGGCATCCTCGATCGCGCGGGCAATGATCGAGCTGCGGACATATCTGCCATTGACAAAGTAGTTTTCATAGTTCCGGTTTCCCCGCGAAATCACTGGCTTGCCAATATAGCCGCTGATGCGGACAGGACCGTTTTCCTCCTCAATTGTTACAACATTCGAAGTGATCTCCCGGCCGTATACTCCATAAATGATATCCTTTATCTTGCCGTTTCCGGAGGTGTGCAGCTTCGTATCCTGATTGTTGATAAATTTGAAGGCAATATTCGGATGCGAAAGCGCCAGCCGTTCCATCAGGTCGCTGACATAGCCGGCTTCGGTTGTCGCGCTCTTTAAAAACTTACGCCGCGCGGGTGTGTGATAAAACAGGTTCCGTACCAGAAACGTCGTCCCTTCGGGAGCACCGATCTCCTCCAGAGATTTCTCCATTCCGCCTTCAATCACATACCGCACACCGAGCAGGCTGCCGGGCGTTTTGGTGATCATCTCTACCTGGCAGACGGCCGCGATACTGGAGAGAGCTTCTCCCCGGAACCCCAGTGTTCCAGACGTGAGAAGATCCTCCACCGTGCGTATTTTACTGGTCGCGTGACGAAGAAATGCGGCCTGCACCTGATCCTTCGGGATACCGCAGCCGTTGTCTGTAATGCGGATCAGGGAGATACCGCCGTCCCTGATCTCGACCGTGACAGCATTTGCACCGGCATCTACCGCATTTTCAACGAGCTCCTTTACAACCGAAGCCGGACGCTCCACTACTTCACCAGCAGCAATTTTATCTATGGTGTCCTGGCTGAGCAAAGAAATTGTATTCATATTTGCAGCCTTTCTGTCTATTGATTGCTCCACCGGTTTTTCAGCTTACTCTGCAGTCGATACAGCGTATTCATCGCGTCCATCGGTGTCATATTTGGTACGTCGAGCTCCTGCAGTTCTTTGAGCACATCTGCATCGCTGACGGTGTCGAAGATGGTCATCTGGTTGAGCTCGACCGGATCCGGCTTTTTTGTGCGCGTTTTTTTGCTTTTAGGCGTCTGACTTGCGCCCTCCTGCACATGAACAGTGATGTCCGCGTTCGAAAGCTCTTCCGCGAGCTCCTTTGCGCGGTCTGTGACACTGGCCGGCACTCCGGCCAGGCGCGCAACCTGGATGCCGTAGCTTTTGTCCGCGCCGCCGGGGATGATTTTTCGAAGAAAGACAATATCGTCGCCCTGTTCTTTCACTGCGATGCAGTAATTGTTCACACCCGGAAGCTTTCCTTCCAGCTCCGTCAGCTCGTGGTAGTGTGTTACAAACAGCGTCTTAGCGCCAAGCAGCTTTGGATTGCTGATGTGTTCGATTACCGCCCAGGCAATGCTTAAGCCGTCAAAGGTGCTGGTGCCGCGCCCGATCTCATCCAGGATCAGCAGACTGTTCTTTGTCGCGTTGCGCAGGATATTCGCCACCTCGGTCATTTCGACCATAAAGGTACTCTGTCCGCTCGCCAGATCGTCGGAGGCTCCGACGCGGGTAAAGATGCGGTCGACCAGTCCGATTTTGGCACTGTCCGCCGGCACAAAGCTGCCAATCTGCGCAAGAAGGACAATCAGTGCGCTCTGCCGCATATAGGTTGACTTTCCAGCCATATTGGGACCGGTAATGATGGAAACCAGATTTTTCCCATTGTCCAGATGGGTGTCATTGGCGATAAACATATCGTTGGGAATCATCTTTTCCACGACCGGATGGCGGCCGTTTTTGATCTCAATCGTACCGCGCTCATTGATCTGCGGCTTTACATAATTGTTGCGCTCCGCAACCAGAGCAAGAGAAGCGAACACATCCAGCCCGGCAATGGCCTTTGCGGTCTCCTGAATGCGCACAATCTGATCTGCCACCTGGCTGCGCACCTCAACATAGAGCGCATATTCCAGGGAAACCAGCCGGTCTTCCGCGCCGAGGATCGTATCCTCCAGCTCCTTCAGCTCCGGCGTTATGTAACGCTCTGCATTCGTCAGTGTCTGTTTGCGCATAAAATAATCCGGCACCATATTCTTGTAAGAATTGGTCACTTCCAGATAATAACCAAATACCTTGTTGTATTTTACCTTGAGGTTTTTGATTCCGGTCTTTTCCCTCTCTTCGGCCTCCAGCTTTGCCAGCCAGCTTTTCCCGTCATTCTTGGCACTGCGCAGTCGGTCTATCTCTTCATTGTAGCCGTCCTTGATGATTCCGCCCTCGCGGATGATGATCGGCGGTTCGTCAAGAATGGCCCGCTCAATCAGGTCATGAACGTCATTCAGCTCATCGATCTGTTCTTCCAGCTCATGAAGAAGGGGGGCTTCCAGGCTCTTCATGATATATTTGATATGCGGCAGCATTGCGAGAGAGGTCTTAAAAGCAATCATATCCCGCGGGTTGGCCGTCTGGTAGCTGATGCGGCTGATCAGACGCTCCAGGTCATAAATCGGGTTCAGATATTCGCGCAATTCCTCTCTGGTAATCGCATTGTTCTTCAGCTCTTCTACCGCGTCCAGTCTGGCTGTGATTTCCTCTTTTTCAATCAGTGACTGCTCCACATATTTGCGCAACAGACGCGCGCCCATTGCTGTCCGTGTTTTGTCGAGCACCCACAAGAGCGAACCGCGCTTTTTCTTCTCCCACAGTGTCTCGCACAGCTCCAGATTCCGCCGGGTCGAGCTGTCAAGTACCATATATTTTCCGATCGAATACGGCACCAGACGTGTCAGGTTCGCGATCGATGTCTTCTGCGTCTCCATCAGATATTTCAAAAGAGAACCGGCCGCGATTACGCCGCAGCTGTAGTCCGCAATACCCAGTCCCTCCAGTGCGGAGACATGAAAATGCTCCTTCAGTATCCTGCTGCAGAGTTCATCGTCAAAATACCAGGCATCCAGGGAAAAAATCGTGATGCCAAGCCGCTCCCGCATATCCTCCAGGTCAATGCCGCTGACATAAAAGGCCTGGTTGCAGATGAGCTCTTTGGGAGAGAATTTGATAATCTCATCGAACAGCTTCCGCTCACTGTCCAGCTCTGTCATCAGATATTCTCCGGTGGTAATGTCGGCGATCGAGACGCCGTAGCGATCCGCCATATAAAAGACACACATCAGGTAGTTGTTCCGCGTTTCATCCAGTGCCTGCGAATCCAAGTTTGTACCAGGTGTGACAATACGGATGACTTCCCGCTTTACCAGTCCCTTTGCCAGCTTCGGGTCCTCCATCTGCTCTCCGATTGCCACCTTGTATCCTCTGGAGACCAGCTTATTCAGGTAGCCGTCCACCGCATGATAGGGCACTCCGCACATGGGCGCGCGTTCTTTCATCCCGCAATCCTTCCCGGTCAGCGTCAGCTCCAGTTCCTTTGACGCAATCTGAGCGTCGTCAAAGAACATTTCATAAAAATCACCGAGCCGATAAAAAAGGATGCAGTCCAGATACTGCAATTTCGTCTGCAAATACTGCTGCATCATCGGTGTCAGCTGCGGCAAAAGTTCCCGGATTTTCTCTTCTGTCATGAAGTGATCTCCCCCATATAATAAAATCCCTTGCATTCGGTCAGATGTACGTTTACAATCCTGCCGATCAGCTCCTCTGTTCCCGGAAAATGTACAAGCAGATTGTTCGAGAGACGACCGGTAACCAGTGTGTCGTCATGGTCATTCACGGACTCCACCAATACCGGAAGGGTCTGTCCCTCTACCCGCATGGCCATTTCCTGTGAGATGCTCTGAACAAGAGCCAGGAGACGGTTAAAGCGATCTTTCACCACATCCTCTGGCACCTGGTCTTCCATCACAGCGGCGGGAGTACCGGTTCGTTTGGAGTAAATAAAGGTAAACGCGCTGTCGAAACGCACCTGGCGCACGACATCAAGGGTTTCCTGAAAATCCTCCTCCGTCTCTCCCGGAAATCCGACAATGATATCCGTTGTAATGGAGAGATCCGGAATCTCCCGTCGCAGCTTCGCGGCCAGCTCAAGGTACTGTTCCTTCGTATAACGGCGGTTCATTTTTTTCAGAATCCGGCTGCTGCCGGACTGCAGCGGCAGATGAAGATGGTTGCAGATCTTCTCCGAGTGCTTCATTACCGCAATCAGTTCATCCGATAAATCCTTTGGATGGGAGGTCATGAAGCGGATGCGCTCAATCCCCGGCACCTGCTCCACCATCCGCAGAAGCTCCGCAAAGGAAACCGGCTCACCGAGGCCAGTCATAGCACTATTTCGGGTGTGGTTATCCATAGAGAATCCTTTCGTCAGATTCTTTCCGTAGGAATTGACATTCTGCCCGAGCAGCATGACCTCTTTTACGCCATCCTTTGCCAGCTGTTCCACTTCACAGAGAATATCCTCCGGCCTGCGGCTGCGTTCCCGTCCGCGCACATAGGGCACAATACAATAGGTACAGAAATTATTACAGCCGTACATAATATTTACGCCGCATTTGAACGAATAGGTGCGATCCGCGGGAAGCGCTTCGACAATCTGAGCTGTATCCTTCCAGATGTCGATCACCATGTCTGTTTTCCCGGGCGACTGCTGCATCTGCTCCGCGTGAAGCTGCCGTTCCAGAACTTCATATAGCAGCTCCGCGAATTTATAGATATTGTGTGTGCCGAAGACCAGATTGACAAAGCGGTAGCTCTTACGCAGCTTCTCTACCACCTCCGGCTCCTGCATCATGCAGCCGCAAAGGCCAATGATCATATGCGGGTTTTTCTTTTTCAGATTGGAGAGCAACCCTAAATGTCCGTACACCTTCAGGTTTGCATTTTCGCGAACCGTGCAGGTATTATAGAGAACCAGGTCGGCTTCCTCGCTCTCCGTCTGCCGATAACCGATTGCCTCGAGGATACCGCGCAGTTTTTCGGAATCTTTGGCATTCATCTGGCAACCGAAGGTAGTGACATTCGCGCGCAGATGCCGCCCGTATTCCAGTTCTTTCTCTTTTATGATTTCTCTGGATTTCGCCATATAATAATACTGGCGCTGCGGTTCTTCCGCCGGTGCTTCCATTGTTGTGTCTATCGCATCCAAAATACCACAGTATCTGGTTTCTGGCTGAATGATTGTATGATTATCCATCGTTACGCTCCGAGTATTTTTTTAGATTTCACTATTTCGAACAGAATCCGCAAATCTATGCTTCGCTTCTGCTGAAGGTTTCCTGAATTTCTTTCCCTGTGAACCGTCTGAAATTATAGCATACTCTTTCCACATCGACAAGCTTACTACGCAAAGCTCTGCTCCGTACGCTCGATGATCTCGTCCTGCAGCGCCTTGCTGAAATTGCGGAAATGATCGCTGTATCCGGCCACACGCACAATCGGGCCTTTGTACTCCTCCGGGTTCTGCTGCGCGGCGATCAGTTTCCCTTCCCCGATGCGGATGGTTTTCTTTGTAAAATAATGTTTCAGAGCGAGAGCACGCCACTCCGGAATACTGACCAAGCCTTCATACTCCTTATCTCCTTTCGCAGACTTCCTGTTCTGCGATTTAAATGAGCTTATTCCCGGAGCTGTGAGCATACGGGACAGCTGTGGAGAATGAATCTGACAGAAAGATATCACAATTTCAAGTCTGTATCAAGAGATTCTTTTTCTCAGCAGCTCTCACGTATGACCAGACGGCTTGAGAATTCCACACGCACTTTTTCTGCGTGCCCCTTTTTTATTCGGTCAAGCAGCACTTTCACAGCCGTTTTTCCCATATCCTCATGAGGAATGTGGACCGTTGTCAGAGAGGGAGTGACTTCGGAAGCGGCTTTGATATCATCAATGGAAATAATCGCCGGCATTTTTGCAGCTTTATTCTGTGACGGATCAGAAACCTGCCATTCGTTCCACCCCTTAAGTGCGCCAATGGCGGTTGCATCGTTGGCGCAGAAAACAGCATCCACAGCATGTAGTTCCCGATTGTTCTCTAACAGCTTTTTCATTGCAGCGCATCCGCTTTTTGCAGTCTGATCCGTCGGAATAATACGGGAATAGTCCATTGGAAGACCATGCCGGATCATCGTATCGCAATACCCCACATAGCGATCTTCATAAGAGCAGTCGCCGATGTAGGCGATACGCCAATATCCTTTGCTGATCAGATGCTCCATTGCGCACACCGCGGCAGAGCGTCCGTCACAGATGATCTCGTCCAGTTCAAAGTTCGTCGGATTCCGGCTGACAGAGACAAGATTTTTACTGTGTTTTTTCATAAGAGCGAGCGTTTGTGAGGAAGCGCGTCCCAGGATAATGTAGCCGTCTGCTTTTTCCTTAAAAAGCGCCTCCTTATTTGCTTCAGAAAAGCAGGCTGCACGGATCGTACAGCCGTTGGCAAATGCTTCCTGTTCTACACTGCGAAATAATTCGCGAAAAAAAGGATCGTCATCCAGTGAATGAAAGCGCTCCAGAATAACTGCCAGTTTTCTGGCCGGAGTCGAAGTCTGCCTTGTCTGGCCGAGCTTCAGATTACGCGCACTTTCGTTTGGCACATAGCTGATTTCTTCGGCCGCTGCCCAGATCTTATTCTTAATTTCTTCTGAGGCACAGTTATAATCCCGATTATTTAACACTCTTGATACGGTAGAAATTGACACCCCGGTCATTTCAGAGATTTTTTTTAATGACATTCTGTCCCCTCCCGCTGTGTGAAAACGTTTGTGTAATTATAGCTTTAAAAATCCGGACAAACCGTGTATGATACAGCTATTATAAAAAACAAACCCAAAAATAACAAGCAGAAAGGTGATATTCGCATGAAAAATTTTGCTGCAAACGTTTGCAATAAGACTGGGGCAGAGCAGCCGCCAACTCGAAAAACACTTCGAATTTGGTGGATTGCGTTCCTTATGCTGATGCTTCTTGGCCTCACTGGCTGCTCGTCTCATAGTTCTGATTCTTCTTCTGATACTTCAGGCGCAAATTCCAAAGCAGTCGAGGTACGGATGGCGTATTTTCCCAATATTACCCACGCGCAGGCGCTTGTGATGAAAAATGAAGGAACGCTGGAAGAAGCGCTCGGAGATGGATATGACGTATCATGGACGTCTTTTACAGCCGGTTCCTCTGAAGTAGAAGCACTGTTTGCGCAGGAAATTGATATTGGCTATATCGGACCGGTGCCGGCGATCAATGGCAATGTCAAGTCAGATGGGGATGTCGTTGTGATTGCAAACGCAGCAGACGCGGGCGCAGTGCTTGTGGTGAGTGCAGATTCCGGAATCAGCTCTGTGGCAGACCTGGATGGAAAGACGGTCGCCATTCCTCAGACAGGGAATACGCAGCATCTGTGCCTTCTGAATCTGCTTTCCCAGAATGATCTCTCCCCTGTTTCCGATGGCGGTACAGTGGAAGTGGTAGCCGTAGATAATTCAAACCTGCAGAATATGTTTGATCAGGGAAGTATTGATGCCGCTCTTGTACCGGAGCCGTGGGGAACGATCCTGACCTCATCGGATAATATCGATCTCTTGCTGGACTACGAGGAGATTTATTATTCCGGTAATTATCCGGTGGCTGTCATTGTTGTGCGAAAGGATTTTCTGGAGGAATATCCGGAAGTAGTGGAAACCTTTTTACAGGTACATATCGATACGACAGAGGCGATCAATGCAGACCTGAACAGTTCCGTTGACGCAATGATTGAGGAAATTAACGAGGTCACCGGAACTTCCTATGAAAAGGACGTGATTCTGGGCGCATTCTCCCGCACGACGCTCACGGTAGAATTAAATGAAGATGCGCTCATGGATTTTGCGGCAATTTCTCTTGAGCAGGAATTCATCGACGAAATGCCAGGCGATTCGCTCGTCGATCTGTCCATACTGGAGAGCCTACTGAGTGAAGAATAGTCCATGATTGGCTGTACACAGAAAACAGGAAGAAGAGGAACCCAAAATGTCATTAGAATTAAAACATATCTCCCGCTCTTTTGATAATTCCGTAAGGGAAACACTGAAGGATATCTCTCTGACGGTCGAAGACGGGGAATTTGTATGTATTGTGGGGCCGTCCGGCTGCGGAAAGTCGACCCTGCTGAATATTGTCGCCGGACTTGATACGCCCTCTTCCGGTGATCTGTTTATCAATGGAAAAGCAATTACCGGAGCTGGCGCAGACCGGGTTATGATGTTTCAGGAACACGCGCTCTATCCATGGCTGAATGTGATGGATAATGTAAAATTCGGGATGAAGCTCGCCGGCGTGGCAAAGGAGGAACAGAACCGCCGCGCAGAGCATTATCTGAAAATGGTGCGTCTCTGGGAATTTCGCAATTATCGGATTCATGAGATTTCCGGTGGAATGAAACAGAGGACCGCACTGGCCAGGGCTCTGTGCCTGAACAGTCCGATTCTTTTAATGGACGAGCCTTTTTCCGCACTGGACAAGCAGACGACAAATAAACTGCGTGCGGATCTGGAACAGATCTGGGAGGAGACAAAAAAAACGATTCTTTTTGTCACGCACAGTGTGGAGGAAGCAGTGTTTCTCGCGGATCGAATTGTCATTCTTTCGGATAATCCGGGATGCATCAAGGATATCTATACCGTCGACCTTCCGCGTCCGCGCCAGATCGACTCCCAGGAATTTTTAAATGCCCGCCATAAGATTTTAAGCAGTGTTGAGAAGGAGGTGGAAAAGCTTGCAAAAGAAGAATATGACCAGTAAGAATAAGCCGGGAAAAATTCTTTCCTGCCTTTGCTTTTATCTTCTGCTCATCCTCCTGTGGCAGGTAATCTATTTTGTTGGCACGGGTACGCTTGGGTGGTGGAAATCCTACGCGATGCCCTCCCCTCTTGGAGTCCTTCAGAGCCTTGAAAAACTGATTGCGAAAGGGACGCTCTCTCAGGCCGTGATCTATAGCCTGAGGAGAGTCCTGATCGGTTTTTTGATTTCTCTCCTGATCGGTACCGTGCTTGGATTGCTGATCTCTGCGTCAGCATTTTTAAACCGCTGTATGAAGCCTTTGCTGAATGGATTTCAGTCGCTGCCAAGCGTCTGCTGGGTGCCGTTTGCAATTCTGTGGTTCGGCCTGAAGGAATCCGCTGTTCTCTTTGTAGTTGTGATCGGTTCTACCTTCAGTGTGGCGCTGGCAATCGAAAACGCGATTGCCTCCATTCCTCCCATCTACAAGCGGGCGGCGGCAACCATGGGCGCGAGTCCGCTCCAGATGTATAAGGATGTCATTTTCCCGGCAGCTCTGCCCGGCTTTCTGGCGGGATTGCGCCAATCCTGGTCCTTTGCATGGAGAGCACTGATGTCCGGTGAGGTGATGTCCTCTTACGTCGGCCTGGGCTATTCCCTGATGACCGGACGCGATATGGCGGATATCAACCAGGTAACTGCCGTGATGCTGGTCATTATCGTAATTGGAATTCTCATTGATCGATGCGTATTCTCTGTACTAGAGCATCGGGTTCTGAAAAGCAGAGGATTGTGATTCTGTTCAAAAAATTTTTGTATGACAAGAGACGAGTTTAAAACGATTATGGAAATGGTTCGAATGATCAGACAGGGAGCAGCGGATAAAGAGGAAGAGTAGGCAAAAATGGGCAGAAGAGGTATGGTGTTTCTTCTGCCCATTGCCCATGTTTCAGGTTATTTTAATATCACAGACGGAAACAATCCTGCGTCTGTATGCGGAAGGAAGCAGCTTGCCACAAACTCATCCATGTAGGTTGGTTCGTTGCTGAGTTCCAGATAAGTCATGTTATGAGCTACCTCTGATACCTTTGCTTCAGCTTCTTTTGAAAGCAGGATCGCATACGCTCCGGAAAGAGAGGAGTTGCCAATATAGGTAAATTTGTCCATCTCAATATCCGGAAACATACCAATGGACACAGCGTTGCGCATATTAATGCCGCTGCCGATGCCTCCGGCCACATAAACATGGTCAATCATGGACACATCAAAGTCCAGTGACTGCAGCATCACGCGAATAGCGGAAAAAATCGCGCCTTTTGCACGGATAAAACTGTCGATATCGACTTCTGTGATCTCAATATCTTTCACAGATGCAGCGTCCTCTTTATAGGCCAGCACAAAGCTGCCCATCCCATACTGATCATGACGAACGCGGTCGCCTTCGCGGATGAATTTCCCTTTCGGACTGATGATCCCGCAGCGGTACAGCTCACTGATGACATCAATGATGCCGGAGCCGCAAAGTCCCACCGGCTTTTGTCCCTCATCTCCGACAATCGTAAACGTGGGTTCCATGGTATCCTTATCTATCACACAGGCCTCGATTGCACCGTCAGTCGCTCGCATTCCGCAGCTGATATCGCCGCCCTCAAACGCGGGGCCTGCAGAGCAGGCGCAGCTCATCATGAAGTCCGAATTCCCAAAGACAAGCTCGCCATTCGTACCAAGGTCAATAAACAGGGACATTTCTTCTTTATTCCAGATCGTGCTTGCAAGTGTACCGGCTGTGATATCCCCACCGACATAGCTTCCTATGTTTGGGGAAATCAAAACAGATGCATGCGGATACAGATTCAATCCCAGATCACACGCCTGAACCGAATCTGTCTCAAAGAAGGTTGGGATAAACGGTTCCATACGAACCGGATCCGCATCTACACCAAGGAGCAGATGATTCATGGTCGTATTTCCGGCGATGCAGGCACGATAAATCTGCTGCGGCGGAATTCCAATGGAAGCGCACATTTCTTTTATCATTGGATTCAGAGTTTCTTTGACAATCGCATTCTGAAGCTTTTTGCGCCCGCCTTCCTTCTGCTGTTCGATAATACGGTTAATCACGTCCGCCCCATAGCGGATCTGACCATTCCCGGCAGAACCCTTTGCGAGAATTTCACCGGAAAGCATGTTGATCAGCACTGAAGAAACGGTTGTCGTACCAATATCAATGGCTATCCCACAGACCTTTGCGTCTTCATTTTCCGGAAGCAAATCAAGTACGTATACTTCATCCTCCGCTCCATCTGTTACGATACACTTCACATTAAACGCTGATTTTCGCAGGGTTTCTGCCAACTTCTGCAATACAGCAAAAGAAAGCTTCGCCTTCGGCACTCCACAGGCTGTCTCAACAGCCCACACCAGCCGTTCATTGTCTGGCATGGTATCATCCAGCGAAGGCTCCTCCATTGTCAGATTTATCACTTTAAAGTCATTTTCAAATTTGATTCCGGCATTCGAAATATCCGCTTTCGTCTTTTCAAATATCTGTAATTCTTCCGCCGAACTCAGATCCGCAACTTTCATCCGACTGCGGTACGCTGACGCAATGTCTGGCACAAGTACCTCTACGTCCGCACTGATTTTGCTCACGCAGGCTAACCTCCATCCCTGCGCAAATTCCTCATCGGAGATATGCATGGTCTTCTTGGTATCCAGTTCTCCTCCGATCAATTTTACTCTGCATTTTCCGCAAGCTGCATTTCCATTGCATGGCGCATCAATGGCAACATTCATCTTCTTTGCCACATCCAGAAGGCTTTCTCCCGCTAAAGCAAAGCCTTCGACATCCTGCCCATGTTCAAACTTAAAAGTCACTTTAAACATAATCGTTTCTCCCATTATGTGTTTACACTTCAGAGCAGCATCAAAATGAAAAGACAGACTGTGCAGATTTATCTGCTAAAGGCTGTCTTTTCATTTTGGGATGGGCGGGCGCTAAGCGAAGTGGAACGGAGACGCCCATCAGCCACAGACATACGACGCATTAGCAGCATATAGCCTGCGTAGCAGGCGGTCTGCGGCTTGCTGATCTGAATCTGAACAAAAACTGCCTTGAAAAAATATACCCAGGGGGTACAAATACTTCCTGGGTATGATTCCGTTTCATTATGATTCCATCCGCATGCAGCGACAGGCGGCATTGATCCTGCAGTGTTTTATCCACCACAAAATCCCTGTACTGCATTTGCGGAGGAAAGCTGTGTGCGTGCAGCCCATTTCGATGCTGTTCTAAACGACTGTTCAGAATCAGATCTCCAGATAGGAATCCGCATACAGAGTATTGCTCTTAAATACATCACAGGATTTAATCGTTTCCATCAGACGAAGGTCATTCGGGTTCACGATCGCGGAGGTAAGGCCCTGCATCATAGCCATTGCTACGAGTGCGGAATCCATGATCGGACGAATGTGCTTCGGCATACCGTTAGAGTTATTGGAAAGGCCACCGGTAGAATTCAGACCCATATCAGAGAGCATCTTGATAAACTCAAGGATCTCCATCTGCTTGTCCTGCATCCCCTTTACGACCAGGAAGAGCGGATCAAACCACATATTGGTCGGCTCCATACCCAGTTCCATGCCTCTCTCAAGAAGCATCTGGCAATAACCCATACGCTCATCATTGTCTTTTGCAATGCCTTCGCCGTTGCAAAGAGCAATCACGATCGCGTCGTTTGCTGCTGCAAGATCGATATTTTCGATTCTTCCGGAAGCATCCGCAGAGTTTACAATCGGTTTTCCCTTAGAACGGTTGTAAACAGAGATACCTGCCTCAATTGCCTTCTTGTTGGAGGTATCCAGCGCCAGCGGAACATTGTCAAAGTTGCTCTGAAGGAGCTGTACCGCCCATTTCATCAGATCCTCACCATCTGCCTCAGCAGGTCCGATGTTTACATCAAGATAAACAGCGCCGGCATCGAGCTGCTGCTTTGCTCTTTTCAGAATCGGCTCCGGGTCTCTCTCAGTAAACGCTTTGTTGACTGCAGGAGCAGTGGTGGAAAGTCTCTCACCAATCGTTACAAATTTTGCCATGATGGTTCTCCTTTATCTTAATTTTGGTTAACAGTTCAGTTACTCTTACAGTTCTTTCATAAACTTCACAAGCTGAACAGCCTCTCTCGGAGCAATGATGATCTCCCATCCCGGAAGCTTCGCCTCAAGCTCGCCCTTTAATACAGCAACCTTGCCCGGAATAACCAGCTTTCTGGACTTCACTTTTCCTTCAATATCCTGCTCTGCAAAGAACTTTGCGATCGTTCCCGCTGAGAACTTTCCTGCCGCCCAGGAAGTCAGTACGGAAAGTCCGCCTGCATCGTTGATGATGAGGTTGCATGGTACGCCGGAACGCTCCAGCTCACCGGATACCAGGAAGTAGGTCAGCGCAAAGTCTACCGTAGTCAGACATACCGAATTCTCATCTGCGCCGTTAAGCGGATAGATGCCCGGCTCAACCTTCATTGGCTTCTGCGGATCGGTGAAGAGGTTCTGTCTGAGACCATATACCGGGTTTGCTTCTGCATAGGTCATCTGGTCAAGAACGATAATCGAACCATACTTCATCGTGAACAGAGATAAGAGAGCAGCCTGCAGATGCTTATCTCCCTGGCTCAAGCGATCGAGCCGCACAATCGACGGATAACCGCAGGTACGGTTGCTGTCTTTGATTGCCGCCTTACGGAATTCAACCGCAATCTTGTATGCTTCTTTAACGGAATTGACGCCGCAGTCAAAGATCAGATTCTTATTTCCAAGCTTCTCAAGAGCTGCCAGCGTATCATAAAGCTCGTCAATATCCGCGCCCTGAACACCAAGAGTGACACCAGCTTCGGTCGCGACTTTATTCATTGCTTCATAGTTGGATGCATTTGCACCGTTCAGAACCGGCTTTTTATCCTTTACCAGGGCAAGGGCCTCAGCCGCAACGTCCGGATCTTCACAGCCAAGAATGAGCACACGGTCAACAGCCGCTGCTTTCTTAACCAGATCCAGATACTTGTCTTTGCCAGCCGCTTCCGCATAGTTTACATAAATCATTTCTGTAAACATACGCTCACCGATACGCTCATAGTCTACGGACTGAATTTCAGCCAGCTTCGCATCAATCGCCGCGTCATCCATGCAGCTGCATACAGTGACTGCGTAACGTGTTCTGCTTACGAAAGTTTTCTCATGGCGGAACAGAACAGTCTCTCCGCCGAGAGAATACTCATTGTCACCGGTTCCGACCTTGATGGTCTTCATTGGCGGAGCAGTCGCCTCATTCAGAGAAGCTTTTGCGTCCTCAGAAAAATAGGGACATTTATCAATGGAAACCGCACCCTGTGCCACTTTCATTGAGAAAGCCATACAGGTCGGGCTGCCGCACTCTTTACAGTTTTTCTTCGGTGATAATTTAAAAATATCCAAGCCTTTCAATGCCATTTTATTTTCCTCCTTACGCTCTTCTGACGATTAAATCAACTCTGAAATCATGGTCTTGATTGCTCTGACAGATTCCGGATGTTTCAGAATCACAGCGTCTGAGCCGGCAGCGAGAACTGCTGCGGCAGTCTCTACTTCCATGTCAATCCCGCGCTCTTCCAGATTGCCCCATGCAGGCATATCTTCTTCCGTAGCAGTGGACTCTTTTACCGTCCATGTTTCAGAAGCAACAGGAGTAATGATAGGCATCTGCAGCGTTGTGTCACCCTGTGACAGTGCAGCCGCTTTTACACGGTCCAGTGTAGATATCACGTAGTCGAAACCATATCCGACTGCAGCGGTACCAGCGTTCATTACAATGGTCTTACTGTCAACGCCAAGCTGTGTGAGCAGTACGTTCAGCTGTTTTGCAAGGTTGATATCTACAGCGGATTCAGCGCCCACAACCTGCTTGTAAGCAAGGCCGGCAGAAGCACCGATGGTCTTGTAGTTTTCTTCCTTTGCTGCCAGAATTACAGCATTCTTTCCTTCCAGCGCAGCTGCAGCCTTATCCAGAAGCTCAGCGTCTTTTTCTACGTTCTTGCAGCCGCAAACAACAAGCGGAACATTGACAGCGTCAGCGACATCCCTGACAATCTGAATCAGTTCCTCCGTAGATTTGTTCTTTCCGTTCGGATCTCCGCCTTCCAAACGAATGCTGAGAAAATCAACTCCGTCAAATGTCACAGCTTTTTTTGCCATGTCAACGACCGTCGTGCAGCCTTCATAGAGCTTCTGTACACAGTCAGGCTCAGCTTCCATGCCGCCGTCCGTAATCTCAATACCAACCTTCGGTGCATTCTCAATCGCATCATCAAAGGTATAGAATGGGAAAACGTTCTCGCCGCCAAGCTTGATTGCCTTATCGCCGGTGCCGACTTCAACGGTATTAATTTTCGCATTGAATTTTCCTGATTTTGCAGTAAACGGCATTTCTTTTTATCCTCCTTGTGGGTGTTACTTAAATGTGAAAAAGGGGTCTGCAGGGTAGAGAGATCGTTAATTTTTTTGGCCTACTGAATTAAAAAAGATTAGTAAGCTCAGGCTGTCTCACTACTTGGCCTACATTGTAGACTCAGAAAAATGCTTTGCATTTTTCTGAGTTAAAAAAGCCAAAATCAATTCGGAGAAAATTTTCGCGAGCGAAATTTTCCCGCGAATTGATTTTCGGGAGATTCGTTATGCGAATCTCCCGGGAATGCGGCTTTGCCGCATTCCGGCTTTTTTACATCATTGGTTCCATCTCAAGTGCCGGGTGGCCTTTTTCGGTCAGGAACGCAAGCAGTGCTTCCGGATCTTCGGTAACGACGGTCTCATCCGCAATCATATCGACGAAGTTATCGATTCCGTACAGCTCTTTCGCTGACTCGTTCAGGCGGTCTGCTACCTGGTCTTTGAGGTCTTTCGGCATCCACACGATACGGGCGATGCCGCCTTCTGCCTTCATAAACTTTTTAGAAGAGATGAAGTGCTTGCCATGTCCCATGAAGCCCGGGGTCTGCACACCGCCGCCGGTCATGGAAGCCAGCTCGGAGAAGGTCATGCCGATCGGGGTCATACCTGCGTACTCACGGTTCGCGATGCAGACTCCGTTGGAGAGCGGCTCAATACCGCAAATACACTCAAAGCAGCCGCAGCTTGTCATCGGCTTTTCGATGATGGAATACAGAGATACGTCTTCCAGTGCACCCTGTGAGAACTTGCGGACTGCCTCATTGACGTCCTCATACTCACCGATGCGCTCGTCGATGACTTTCTCTTTGGTGATGACCTGGCAGGGACCCTGCGGATCCAGCTCGTTGGTCGCTTTCGCGTCCAGCCATGAAACAGCGCCGCACAGTCCAAGACGCTCCGGGGTAACCACACAGACGTGGCTCGGAGAGAATGCCTGGCACATAATGCAGCTATAGTAAACGTCAACGCCCTCATCTGTCAGGGTCGTCAGACGTTCATCACGTTTGTCAAACATCGGGATCGCCAGCTCATGACGAAGCTTTGTACACATCTCCGGATCGGTGATGACCTTCACCTGGCATTTGTCTACAACAGCTGCGAACTCGCTCTTTACTTTCGCGTAAAGAACTTCGCCGATGTGTTTCAAACGGAAGCCCGCATTAAACGTATCTTTGCTGACACGGATACGGATCATGTCACGCTGACCGGTGTGCATCAGACCTTCGATGCAGTTCAGATAAGAGTGGAACTTACGCTCGAATACCGGCTCAAAGTCTGCCTGCATGCTCTTGCCGGCAACTTCTACTATGTAACCGATGGAGTGCTTGCTGCCCACCTCGAACTCATCGAGATCCGGTCCGATGACTTCGATCTTGTGGTCTTCCACTTCGGAGAGCTCTTTGTTGTGAACCAGCTCAAAGCAGTCGACTCTGGAGCCGTCGAATTCTACCTGCATATCGCCGCGGCGGATGATCTCGCCCTCGAATGCGGACGCAAATGCAACCGGGATATCGATATCTGTAATCTTAAGCTTAATGTCACGCGCTTCCAGAGAGGTCGCGTTGAACTTGGACACATCCTTCTGTACAATCAGGCTCTTCGGTACACGGAAGGTCTCTTCGTTTGTAATAACCGGGAAACCGAGGGCAATCGCCCCTGCGCCGGCTGCAACAATCACTTCATCCAGCGGAGCGAATGCGTTTACGAATGCCGGTACACGCTCCATCGTGTATTTCATCAGGCCTGCTGCATCGCCCGGGGTGATATTACCAAAAATGAGCGCCGCACGGATAGCAACAGAAACTACATGAATGACTGCGGTGACGTCTTTGCCAAGCGGAATTACACGTACATTTGCACCGGTCTTGTAGCCGAGCTCTTCACACTGATCAATGATACCGCCAACCAGTGTAACCAGGATGCCCTGTGCCTGATAGCTCTTAACCAGAGCAACGCCTTCCTCTGCAGTCGGAGCTGCGCCAAGAATAACAGCAACGCCCGGGATATCGCCCGTAACAAGCGGAACACCCAGCTCACGGATCACTGCATCTGCAAGATGACCATAGCAAGGCTCGGAGTACGGAGCTGCACCGTCAATATACTTCAGTACTTCAATAAACTCTGCGCAGAGTGCTGTCGCAACACCGGACATGAACGCATCGTTCATTCTCGGATTTCTGGTCATCAGAGTTTTTACGACGCCGAGCGCTGTTTTCAGATCTCCGAGATTACCGACCTTTGTGCCAGTCACAGCATAATAGCACGGAAGGCTGTATGCGGTGTCCGGGAAAGCTACCGGCTTATCTTCGCCGTACTGTGCGATTGCATTATCAATCGCCTGCTCTGTAAGACCATATACTGCGTCATTTCCTTTAAAAATAACATCAAATAATGTCACTTTACTACCTCCTGAATTATACAGCAGAAAGCGAAATGCTGTCTGCGTAATTACTTTTGTTTCAACGTGCGGTGGATCAGATTTCAATCGCGGCGCGTTTTTTCTCGATATCCGCAATCAGAGCATCTGCGAGCTCATCCAGATCTGCAGAAACCGTCTGTGTTGCATCCGCGCCGTTTTTCAATCCGCTTGCAGCAATAACATCTTCCAGGGAACCCTCATATGGCAGGATGCCGATAAAGGTATCAACACCCAAGCCTGCAAATGTATTGCCAAGCTCCACGGCCTGAGCTGTTACACCGGCAGGATCACAGCCAACTACCGGCAATTGCGGTACTGTCAGGCCGGAATCATTGCAAAGTGCAGTCGCGATCGTCACGACATTGCCCACATTCTCCAGACCGCCAAGCGGCAGTACCGGAGGAATCTCCGCCAGTTCACAGACACGCTTCAGGCCTGCGCCACACAGTTCCTTCGCATCCGGGTTCAGAAGTCCGGCGTCCGCCGCCACCTGTACCGGATAACCGATCGCCAGTATTACGATATCATTGGCAATCAGCTTTTTGAAAAGAGCTACATACTCGCCCGTATCACGGACTTCAGACCCATCCGTTCCAAGAAGCACGGCAGCGCCGCGCAGTACGCCGGAAGTCACACATTCTAACAATGGCTTCGTCGTACCGGTCGTATCGACCTTTGAATTGCAGACCCCATCCAATGCCTGAATGATGTCCGCCACTTCCAGTTTCGGTAATGCAGATTCACTCATTTCATTCGCCTCTTTTCCAGTTTTTTGTATACTATTGTTATACCAAGAACTTCTCGATTTTGCAACAGAAAAACTGTTTTAGCGATGATATTTTATCCTGTTTTTATTCCAGCTTTTCCTTAATAGAGCGAATTTCCTGGACAGCACTTTGGCTGTAATCATAAGGGGAGGAACCATTGCGGTCTGCGTCAATGATTTCCGTATTGTAATGAATCACGCCAAGAAGATCCTCAGCCGGTATCTTCGAGCGGACAAATTCCTCATCCTTCTCATCGCGGACCTTATTCGCGACCACATAAACCTGTTTTACACCGAGGTCATCCGCAAGACGTTTTACATTGCGATAAGTCTGTACACTTCTCGCGCCGGGTTCGATCACAACAATAAATGCGTCCATACCGCTTGTGGTACCGCGGCCCAGGTGCTCCAGTCCAGCTTCCATGTCCAGAATCACCACATCGTTTGAGCGAAGCATGAGATGATTGATAATTCTTTTGAGTATTACATGCTCCGGACAGACACAGCCACTGCCGCCAGTCTCTACCGTTCCCAGAACCAGAAGCTTCACACCATTGCATTTTTTTGCGTATTTGTCCGGAATATCGTCTACCTTTGGATTGATTTTAAAAATTTTATTGAACTCATCGGCACCGGTGCGTTCCTCAACCAGTTTTCGCATTTTTGTGATGGGGACGATTTCTGCCAGATCGTCCTCATCAAATCCGAGTGCCAAGCCGAGATTTGCATCCGGGTCCGCGTCCGCGGCCAGCACAGAGCGCCCTTCATCCGCATACAACCGCGCCAGCGTCGCAGCAAAAGTTGTCTTACCAACCCCACCTTTTCCAGTAATTGCAATCTTCATATATACTGCCTCTTTCCTGCTACCGATAAAATCATGAGTTCAACAGCATTTTGCTGCAGACCCGCCCGCTCCGCGAATGATATACTGCTTTACAGAAGGGTCTGCGCAAAAATGGAAACATTCTGAATTTGAAAATCAGATCCCCAATGCGGTTCTCTTCTCTTCGATCCGTTCGATCATCTTGTCAACCATCTTATCGATGTCTGTCTCGACGGTATAGCAAGCCTCTACCCAGTCACGGATGCCGCCCTGCAGCAGACCTTCTACCTCTGAGGATCCGCTTGCATACGGGTCTACGCCAAGGAAGGTATCAAGACCGGTCGCTACCACATAGTTGCCGATGGAAACAGCCTTTTCAGACATCCACTCCGGTGCGCAGCCGACTACCGGCAGCTGAGAAATGTTCCACCCGGAATCCTTTGCCAGCTCAGAAACAAGAATCATCATACGGCTGATATCTACACAGGAACCCATGTGAAGCACCGGCGGAATGTCAGCCAGCTCACAGACCCTCTTCAGACCGGCGCCGCAGAGATCCTTCGCGCGCTTATCCATCAGACCGGCCTTCGCAGCCGCCTGTGCGGAGCAGCCTGACGCTACGATAATAATATCATTCTCAATCAGCTTCTTCATCAGCGCAATGTGAGCGGTATCCGGACGTACCTTCGGGTTGTTGCAGCCTACCATGGCTACTGCACCGCGGATTACGCCGGATTTGATGCAGTCAACAAGCGGCTTTGTCGTGCCTGTCTCGTCTACCTGAGAGTTGGTCACGGTATCCAGTGTTTTCACAATGGCTTCAACGGAATAACCAACGGTCGCTTTTTGCTTCAGCTGCGGGATATGTACCAGCTCCGGTTTCCGGTTCTTAAAGTTCTCAATCGCCATCTTTACGATCGCTTTCGCATTCTCACCGGCATTCTCCGGGGAGAAACGGATATAATCACTCTCCGGCATCTGTGCGATCGGAGATGTCGTCACAAATTTGGTATGAAAGCACTTTGCCAGCGGTCCGATTGCCGGGAAAATACACTGTACGTCGACAACAATCGCCTCGCAGGCACCGGTCAGAATGACATTTTCCTGCTGCAGGAAGTTACCAGCCATCGGGATACCACGGCGCATCGCTACTTCATTGGATGTACAGCAGACACCGGAAACCGTGATGCCCTTCGCACCCATCTCCTTCGCGTAAGCGATCATCTCAGGGTCATCCGCATATTCACAGATCATCTCAGAAAGCGACGGATCATGTCCATGAACCACGATGTTGACATTTTCTTCCACCATAACACCAAGGTTCGCCTCGGTGTCGATCGGCTTCGGCGTACCAAACAGGACATCGGAGAACTCTGTACCAGCCATAGAACCGCCCCAGCCATCCGCCAGGCCGGCACGCAGAGACTGACGAATCAGGGCCTCCGGTTTGGAAGAGCATCCCATATGGGTCATATGCATGGAACAGGAAACCTCACGGTCAATCGCGCGCGGCTCAATCTCTTCTCTGGCCCAAATCTCCTGCGTATGCTTCGGAGCTCTTTTAATGAAGTTCTGGTGTCCAAATACTTTTCCATACTCACCCAAAGCGAGAACAGCCATCTCATGAGCCAGATCATAGATATCCTTGCCCTCTGTCTCAACGCCCCATTCCTTCGCGATACGGATCAGCTTCTCCGGGTCCTTTACCTTATAGTTGCCATCCGGTGAGGTGCAGTAAAGGGTATGGCAGATCTCACGGCCATGATCTGAGTGTGTCGCCGCTCCGCCGGCGGTAAATCTCAGATAGTTACGACCCACAATTCCGTGCGCGTCGCAGCCGCAGATTCCACGCGGCGCTTTCGGAGTAATCCGGCATGGCCCCATGGTACAGATACGGCAGCAGATACCCTGCTCGCCAAACTTACAATGCGGCGTCTGATTTTTTACACGGTACTGATAGGCATCTGCGCCCACCTTTGCTCCTGTTTCGAGGAGCCGGTTTGTAGCCGCTTCAAACTCCTCAACTGTTGTCAGCTTAAAGTCTCCCATAAATAACCTCCAAGTTTATTTAGTAAAGTGTTTATCCGGCTGCGGCAAAAAGTATGCTCCAGAAGGATTCCGCAATTTCTGCCCGCCGCCGTTCATAATTGTCTGCCATCTGCGCCGGGCGCGCAAAAACGATGGCAGACAGTTACTTCAGATTGATTGTTTTCAGGATCTCATTGAGCGCAAGGCGCACCGGTGAGTCCTCCGGAAGCGAAGAGGTAGGTCTGCCTTCGCAGTCATATTCGTAAACCTGCTCATCCTGCGGTACAACGCCAAGCAGGCGGAGCCCACTCTTTTCAATCTCTTCCTTTGTACCGGCATTTAACTGTCCGTTCGGCGCACGATTCACGATCAGACCGATTGTTTTCGGATTCAGATGGCACTCTTCCACCAGCTCAGCAATACGCTCGGTTGCCTGAACTCCTCTCCTGGAGCAGTCGCTGATGAGCAGCATCGTATCCACCTTTGGTAAAATACCACGGCTGATGTGCTCCATCCCCGCTTCATTGTCTACCACCACATACTTATAATTCGGAATCAGCTTTGCCAGCTGCGCCTGCAACAGACCGTTTACGTAACAATAGCAACCCTGCCCCTGGGATCTTCCCATCACCAGAAGATCAAAATCGTCATCCTCTGCAAGACAGCGCTGAAGCATCATCTCTGTATAATCCGCTTTTGTCATACCGGAAGGAATGTTCCGGTCCAGCTTGTCTGCATCGTGGAGTACGGTCTCGCGCACATCTCCGAGCGTCATCTCTACATCGACGCCAAGGACTTCGTTCAGGTTTGAGTTCGCATCGGCGTCCACTGCAAGGATCGGGCGTTTCCCTTCCATGCACATCGTCTGTATCAGCAAACCGCCGAGCGTTGTTTTGCCAACGCCGCCTTTTCCTGCTATCGCAATCACATGAGCCATGAAAACTGCATGCCTCCTTTTCCCTATCGCTTATAAAAATTTATAGTACGGATCAGAAACCCGGACATTACGCGACATCTTCACAGTTGATCTCCACCTTGCCGCCGGTCAGATCTGCCATAGCCAGCGTGCCTTCAATCGTCTTCCGCTCACCCATTACATCTGTAAGTGTGATCTGCTTCCCGTCCACTTCAATCTTGCTGACATACTCCAGAATGATACTGTCGGGTTCATTTTTCGCATACACAGTCGCCAGACACATTTCGCACACCTCCTTTTAAACCTTCGCAACGTTTCGCAGTTTCCGGACGGAAGCTGCTTAGCCTTCCTGTACCATTGACAACGCAAGCTTTAAATACAGGTTTCCTTTTTGAAATTCATCTACTGCTTTTTTGATCTGCTCTGCTGCCGCTTCTTTTCCTTCTTCGCGGAACTTTCCGGCTACCTGATCAAGCTCTGCTGCATGATGCTCATTGTGTTTGAGCATATAGTCAAGCAGTGCAACCATTTTATCTCCTTCCGGAGCTTCCTGCGCATGTGCTTCACATGCGCCGCAATGTGCATGCTCGCCCTCATGGACATGACAATGTTCTTCCCCGTGATCATGAGAATGATTGTGTTCATCTTCATGACCATGTTCATGCGTGTGTGGATGGGAGTGCTCATACGTATGGGTATGTGTATGGGTATGCTCTCCGTTTTCGTGTGAATGTGGAACCGCATTACCATTTTCATCCTGAACCAGATGCATAGACGTTCCCCTTTCTCTTTGCAATTGTAATTTTGTTATCACTGGTTGTTCTCTTCCGCAGCGATAGTGATAAGGGTATGAATTTCTATGATTGTTAATTTTTTCACGCACAAATACACAAAAAAAGCATCCCCTTCCCACGGATATCTTATCCTATCACAAATGCCCGGAAATTACAACGATTTCCCGGGCAGACGTATTAAAAAAAATACAATTAATTTTTACCATGGCGTCAGCGAATTCTCTACCCCCATGTCTCGGAGCATCAGAGCTGATACAGTCTCCTTCGGGTTTTTTCCTTCAAAAAGAATCTTGTTTACCTGCTCTATAATCGGAAGTTCCACATCATATTTTTTTGCAAGCGCAACAGCTGATTTTGTCGAATAAACGCCCTCCACAACCATGTTGACTTCCTTCATTGCCTCTTCCATCGAATATCCCTGCCCCAGAAGAATTCCGGCACGGCGGTTTCGGCTGTGCATACTCGCGCAGGTGACAATCAGGTCTCCAATCCCGGTGAGTCCGCAGAATGTTTCAAACTGACCGCCCATTTTTATACCGAGCCGGGCGATCTCTACAATCCCTCGTGTAATAAGAGCCGCCTTTGCATTGTCGCCATAGCCCATGCCATCCGCGATACCTGCAGCGAGGGCAATGACATTTTTCAGTGAACCACCGAGTTCAATTCCAATCATATCGGAGCTGATATAGACGCGAAACACCGGGCTCATGAAAAGCTTCTGAAGCGATCGCGCCGTCTGTTCATCCTTTGCCCCGATCACAATTGCGGTCGGCATCCCCCGCCCTACTTCCTCTGCATGGCTGGGGCCGGAAATGACAGCTGTCTGTGCCTGTGGAATCTCATCCTCAATTACATCTGTCATCGTCATGAGGCTTCCTTCTTCGATCCCCTTCGCTGCATTTACTATCACCGTACCTTCTGCCACCAGAGGTTTCATCTTTCTGGCAGTCTCCCGCACAACTGCTGAAGGACTGACCATGACAAGAAGCTCCTGCCCGCGCACTGCGACAGCCAGATCCGAAGTCACCTGAATCTGTTCCGGAATCGTGACTCCCGGAAGCTTCGACGGCAGTTCATGGGCCTTGCGGATTTGTTCCGCATCGGATTCCAGAAAGGACCAGAGCGTCACATCATTTCCATTTTCGCATAATAGTTTCGACAGGGCAAGCCCCCAGCCGCCTGCACCAATTACACCGATTTTTGCCATACCATATCCTCCATTCTTCCTGTAAACCTGAGACATGGATGATGCTCCTGCAGCGAAGCAGGATCCATTCCGCTCCTGTATATCTTATTGTTTTGTTTTATTCAGGAATCCGGCTTTCCGCTCTTCTCCCCTGCGCAGGCGGTCAAGATTCCCGCGATGCATATAAAAAGCCAATGCGGTAACTACTGCTGTAACTACATACATTTCATTCAGATACCGTTGTGTCATACCAAATATACCAAGCTGTCCGAAAAGAATGGTCTCTATCAGAAAACCAGCCGCCACAACAAGCGAGCCTACAGATACATAGCCGGTCAGAAATAACCCGGCGCAGAATCCCAGGATCGCCAGTCCGCATAAGGGGCGATTGATCGCAAAAATGGTTCCTCCGGTCGTCGCAATCCCCTTACCGCCATGAAACTTTAAATAAAAGGGAAAATTGTGCCCTAATATTGCACCGAATCCAGTATACAGACACAGAAGCGGCCAGATATCGGCATACGTTTTTCCCAAAATCAGCCATGCGGCCAATGCGGCAAAAATAGCTTTAAACGAATCTCCCAGAAATGTAATTGCTCCCCATCCTTTTCCCATCGTGCGGAACATATTTGTCGTACCGGCGTTTCCGCTGCCATAGTCACGGATGTCAATCCCGTGCAGCCGTCCGATAATATAGCTGGTCTCAAAGAGGCCAAATACATAACCTATCGCAAGACATGCCAATCGTTCCATTTATTTCTCGTTGTCCTTTCGTTCCCGGATGATAAATTTCAGTGGAGTACCCCGGAAGCCAAAAGCATCCCGAATCCGATTCTCCAGGTATCTTAAGTAAGAAAAATGCATCAATGATCTGTCATTGACAAAGATCACAAAAGTAGGAGGCTTCACCCTCGCCTGTGTGATATAGAACAGCTTCAGACGCTTCCCTTTATCAGTCGGCGGCTGCTGCAGAGCCACTGCTTCCGCCATGATTTCATTCAATACACCGGTCTTTACACGCATGGACTGATTCTGAATCACCATGTCAATCGTTTCAAAAAGCTTCGGCAGCCTCTGCCCTGTCTCCGCAGAAATAAAGATGATTTCCGCATAAGGCATATAAGAAAGAACCTGACGGATTCTGGCCGTATATTCATAAATTGTCTTGTCATTCTTTTCAATGGCGTCCCATTTATTTACCGCGATCACGATTCCCTTGCCGCGTTCATGCGCGATGCCGGCGATGTGCGCGTCCTGCTCGGTCACCCCTTCCGTGGCATCGATCATCATAACGACTACGTCCGCGCGTTCCACCGCGGAAACCGTGCGGATAATACTGTAGCGCTCGATGTCTTCTTTGATTTTATTTTTCCGGCGCAGTCCGGCGGTATCAATAAACACATACTCCTGCCCCTGCCATTTGACCGCAGCGTCGACAGCGTCACGCGTTGTACCCGCAATATCCGTCACGATCAGGCGGTTCTCCCCCAGCAGCTTGTTGATGAGAGAGGATTTGCCGACATTTGGCTTGCCTACAATTGCGATACGCGGACGCGCATCCTCTTCCATATAGACCTTTTCCGGATCAAAATAAGAGGTCACCGCGTCAAGCATATCACCGAGTCCCTGTCGGTTCGCTGCAGAAATGGGCACCGGATCACCAATCCCCAGATTGTAAAATTCGTACACATCCGCCTGAAATTTTTTAAAACTGTCTACCTTATTTACAGCCAGCACCACTGGTTTTTTTGAACGGCGAAGCATATCCGCCACCTTTGCGTCCGAGTCTGTCAGTCCCTGCTGACAGTCGACAAGAAAAATAATCACATCCGCGGTGTCAATCGCGATCTGTGCCTGCTCACGCATCTGGGAGAGCATAATATCCCGGCTTTCCGGTTCAATGCCGCCGGTATCAATCAGCGTGAAATTCAGGTTCAGCCATTCCACATCGGTATAGATGCGATCCCTGGTCACACCAGGCGTATCCTTTACAATTGAAATATTGGAACCGGCCAGCGCATTAAACAGCGTGGATTTCCCCACATTCGGTCTCCCGACAATCGCTACAATCGGTTTCATAAAAATTCCTCCTGTGTCCTTATTCTCCGACAATTGCACTTACAAAATCACGTCCGTCTGATTCTACCACACGGATCGAAACTGCCAGGTTTTTCTCCAGGTCTTCCACACTGGCATCGTCTAAAAACACTCTCTCACCGCTGCGAAGCATACTGCATGGCAACAGAAGCTCCCCGCCGAGCCTTTTGTCTTTCAGCTGCGCCAGAAGATCCGTACCGGTGATCAGTCCGGCTACCGTGATGGACTCCCCAAAGTAGTCATTGCGAATCTCATAAACATGGCAAAGAACATGGGGATACTTTTCACAGATACGATCACACAGGTTTTTCAGGTAAGGACCTGCCAGCATACCGGTTGCTATGGATATTTCGCGAGGCGGCAGTCCCACTGCGCCGTTCTCTTCGTCCAGAGCCTCCCGGACCTCTTCCATCAGCAACCGCATCATACCAACCCCATTTTCCAGCTGCAGATACCCGTCATAGCGATCTGCTTCCGGAAAATCGCGGCCGGCGAGTACGTACCATTCATCTGAGGCATGGATAAAATGCAGTCCGAATTCTCCGTAAATCTTTTTCTGCCAGCTTTCAATACAGTCAATGACCTCTCCGGCATCTTCGGGTGTAAAAGCCTCCAGCGGATATAAACCGTCCCGGAAGCGTGTCAGTCCAACCGGTACAACAGACACGCTGCGCAGCTGCGGAAGATATTCTATAAGCTTTTGTATGGAAGTGTTTAGTTCTTCTCCGTCATTGATGCCGCGGCAGAGTACAATCTGTCCATTCAGTTCAATCCCGGCGTCTGCCATCCGGCGCACTTTCGGGAAAATATCTCCGGCGAAACGATTCCGCAGCATCTCGCAGCGAAGAGTCGGGTTCATGGTATGAAATGAAATATTGATCGGTTCCAGATGATAACGGATAATGCGGTCAATGTCATGATCGCTCATGTTCGTCAGCGTAACATAATTTCCCTGCAAAAAAGAAAGCCTGGAATCATCGTCTTTAAAATACAAGGTATCCCGCATGCCTTTTGGCATCTGATCAATAAAGCAAAAAATACAATGGTTCCGGCAGGAACGGTACTCATCCATCAGAGAACTCTCAAATGTAATCCCAAGATCATCCTCGTACTCTTTTTCTATTTCCAGCTCCCACTCTTCCCCGTTTTCCTTGCGCACCTGTACGGTCAGATATTCCTCATTAATCAGATAATGGTAATCAAAGACATCCTCGATTTTTTGTCCATTGACAGAGAGAACCATATCTCCGGGAGCAAGCTCAAGCTCCTCGGCAATACTGTCCGGCTCAACAGCAGTTATTTTATGTTCCAAACATTTTTTATTCATATTCCATCCAGTTTCTGTTTAGTCCTTATTATGAATCTTTGAAAGCAACTCATGAATTTTCGCGGTCGGTGTCTCAATATTACTCAGAGTCGAATCATGGTTCAGAGTCTCAATAATCGTAGCAAGGAACTTTGTCATATCTGCTTCCGCATAATATGGCTTCGAAAGCAGCTCCGGGTTCCGGTAATGGAGATTGGTGGTCACCACTTTCGTAATAAATCCCTGTTCGTAATAGCTGTCGAATTTTGCTAGTCCATTTGTAAAAAGACCGAAGGTCGTACAAACAAATACACGCCTTGCACCGCGTTCTTTCACCTGTTTCGCAACATCAAGCATACTCTCTCCGGAAGAAATCATATCGTCCACAACAATCACGTCTTTGCCTTCGACTGAATCACCCAGAAACTCATGTGCTACGATCGGGTTTTTCCCATCCACAATAACGGAATAATCCCTTCGCTTGTAAAACATACCCATATCTACGCCAAGGATGCCGGAAAAGTATACCGCTCGGCTCATGGCACCTTCGTCCGGGCTGATAATCATCAGATGATCATTATCGATCTGAAAATCCTCGACATTGTCTACCAGTGCCTTCAGAAACTGGTAAGTCGGCATAAAGGAATCAAAGCCGCTCAGCGGAATGGCATTCTGCACCCGCGGGTCGTGCGCGTCAAATGTAATAATATTGGAGACTCCCATATCCGCCAGCTCCTGCAGGGCCAGGGAGCAATCCAGGGATTCTCTTTTGGAACGTTTATGCTGTCTGCCCTCATACAGGAAAGGCATCACAACATTCACTCGCTTCGCTTTCCCATTCGCCGTGGCGATAATGCGCTTCAAATCCTGGAAATGGTTATCCGGGGACATATGGTTTACATGACCACAGACCGTGTAGGTAAGGCTGTAGTTGCAAACATCTACCAGGATATACAGATCCGTGCCGCGGACAGAATCGTTGATCTGCCCTTTGCCTTCTCCAGTGCCAAATCGGGGACAGCTGCAGTCCAGCAGATAGGTATCTGCGATATATCCGGGCTGAGAGATGACATTGCTGTTCTCTGGTTTCAGATGGCTGTTCTTTCTGGACTCTACAAGGCACGCGTCAACGGCTGCTCCAAATTCCCGGCAGCCCTCCAGAGCTGCTATTTTCAGCGGACCGACCGGCATGATCTGATCCAGCGATTCTATTTCGGACATAGGTCTCCCTCTCTTTCGTACAAGGTACGTTTTATATGAATTCATCTGAAAAACACGCAAAAAGTATAGCATCTTGCGTCCTGTGCGTCAATAAAAAAGTGCATACAGTCATTCTTTCAAAGCCAGAAAAGCCGCCAGATTTCCGCGTTTCCCATGTGAAGCGCGATGAGAGAAAAAGATTTCCGGATTGCAGCAGGTGCACAGGTCTGTAACGGTAATATTTTCTGTGCACAGGCCGGCGTGCAGCATGTTTTGCCGGCAGCATTCCCAAAGATTCAGCTGATATTTGTTGTTACTGTCAGCAGATTCCCTTTTTGGTTCGTCTGTTTTTTCGCTGCTTTTACCGGAATATAAAATCGGCCACAGCTTCTCAGGAAAATGATTTCGCACTTCCAAAATCACATCCTCGCCGACCTCGTAACAGTCTTTGCAGATAGATGGGCCAATGGCAGCAAGCAGGTCAGAAGGATCGGTTTTATATAATTCGTTCATTTTTCTCACGGTTGCCCCGGCGATGTCATTTACTGTGCCGCGCCAGCCGGAATGAGACAGTCCGATTGCCCTGTGAACCGGGTCCACGAAAAAAAGCGGCACACAGTCCGCGTAAAAGGTTGTCAGAACCACACCCGGTACATTCGTCACCAGGCCATCTACATCCTGATAATCCCGCTCGCACAGATAACCTTTTCCACAGTCTTTCTCCGTCACTTCGCGAACATTTGTCGTATGTGTCTGACAGGAAAAAACCATGCGATCGTAAGGAAATCCGACCGCGGCCGCAATTCTGTGAAAATTTTCTCTTACGCGCTGTGGGTCATCTCCGCGGGTAAAGCTCAGGTTCATTTCTCCAAGTTCCCGCTCACTGACTCCGCCAATTCGACTGCTAAAGCCATGCGTCAGGAAGGGAAGCTCTTCATAAGCCGGAAACGTAAAGTAGAGTACTCCATCCTGCGTGTTTTCCCGTAAATGACTTCCCTCTTTCTTTCTGATCAAATGCATCATGCCTGTACTCCTGTCTCTTTCAGATTTGCACACAGCACCCGTTTTTTTCGATGCTGCTCTGAACTGTTACGAAAGTTTTATGCCCAAAATGCATCTGGTATCACACATACCTGATTTTCATCAAACGCAACAACATCAAAACGCACAGGTGTCTCTTCCGGCAGATGATGCTCCATCAGATACCACCGTGCCACGCGGATAATCCGCTGCTGCTTTTTGAAATCGACGGCTTCTGCTGCGCTTCCACTGCTCCTGTCGGAACGATATTTCACTTCCACAAACACAAGATATCCCTGATGACGGGCAACCAGGTCGATCTCGCCGGCCCGGGAGCGATAATTCTGACATACGATGCGGTATCCAAGCGATTCCAGATGTGCTGCCGCACGTGCTTCATATGCAGAACCGACCATACGTTTGTTCATAAAAATTTCTCCGTGAATTCTGCCATGCCTGTTTTGGTCTGCATCCATGGGGTAACTACTCCAGAAAGTGTCCGATAAAGGTTTTTCTGTGAATTGGAGATGGTCCATACTGTTTCAGCGCCTCAATATGCGCTGTGGTGCCATAGCCTTTGTGTGCGGCAAACCCGTATTGCGGCATTATCCGGTCGTATTCCATCATGAGCCGGTCTCTGGTCACCTTAGCCAGTACGCTGGCAGCCGCAATCGACAGGCTTTTTCCATCCCCGCCGATGATCGGTACCTGCCTGCAGGAAACCTGGGGAATCGTCACTGCATCATTCAGCAATATCTCTGGCTGCGGATTCAGTTTGGAAATGGCCTCCCGCATGGCTTCATAAGTGGCCTGTAAAATATTAATTTCATCAATCCGGGCTGGAGATGTCATACCAATGCCATATGCGACAGCTTTTTCCTGTATTTCATCAAACAGCTCCTCCCGCCGTGCAGGCGTGAGCTTCTTTGAATCATTCAGATACAGGATTTCACAATCCACCGGCAGAATCACTGCTCCGGCCACAACAGGACCCGCCAGCGGGCCGCGGCCGGCTTCATCGATGCCGCAGACCAGACCCAGTTCTTCATATTTATGTTCATAAATACGCATAGTTTCGAGTCTTTTCCGTTCCGCAGCAAGCCGCTCCAGTTTTTTCCGGTATTGCACAACCAGGCCGCGGACTCCGCTCCGGCTGTCAGTTTCGTATTTCTCAAACAGCAGCGAAAGCTCAGATTCCCCGGCCTGCGCAAATTCTTCTCTGATTTCTTTTATCTGCTTCATGAAGTCCCCTTATTTGTAATGATTCAAAACAGTTCCTTTTATTTTATAGTAAACGACGTAAGTCGTTTTACTGTGTGCCAGACGCGAGGCTGCAAAGCAGCCATTCCATGCGCGTCTGTGTGCATCATTTATAGTGAATGACAAAAGAATTTTGTCGTTCACTATAGCAGTCCAAACGATGGAAACGGCCAGATTCGCAAAACCGCTTTCCCTATAATCTGGTCTCTTGTGATATTTCCGACACTCGGCTCCCGGCTGTCCGTACTGTTATTGCGGTTGTCTCCAAGAACAAAGTATTCCTGGTCACCAAGCGTAATCTCCACCGAGGCCAGTCCCGGATTCCGGATCATTTCATTTCCATAAGAATCTTCCAGAATCTCCCCGTTGATATATACGACGCCGTCCACAATCTGAACCGTTTCTCCCGGAAGACCGATAATTCTTTTGATGTAATAAGTGTCTTCCTGATACTGAAATGGAAAGACAACGATATCGAACCGTTTTGGATCCGTAAAGTGGTAGGAAATCATGTCGACGATCAGCTGATCTCCGTCACTGAGTGCCGGATACATGGATTCCCCCCGTACTTCGGTGCGTTCTGCGACATAATTGACAATCAGATAAGCCGCACCGCAAATCAGAATAAAGTAAAAAATCCAGCTCAGCGCCTCCCGGACAATACTTTTTTTCTTCTTTCTATTCTTTTTTTCCGCTTTTTCTTCACCCTTCTTCAAGCGCTTCTCCCTCAAACTTCCCTGTATCGCCTCTGGCATAAGCAGATCGGACGCCCACACCACAGGAACCCTACTGATGTGTCAGGAAACCGAAGCTGCTAAGCGGCCAGATACGCAGCCATGCCTTGCCGACGATCGAATCCCGGCTGACATTTCCAACGCGTTCTGTCCGGCTGTCCGTACTGTTGTTGCGATTATCACCCAGGACAAAATATTCATCCTCCCCCAGGGTGATCTCTTCGCTTGCCCGTCCGGGATTTTCAATCGTTTCTCTGCCATAATCCTCCTCAAGCAGCTCGCCGTCAATGTAAATACTGCCATCCGCATCAATGCGTACGGTTTCACCGGGAAGGCCGATGATTCGCTTGATATAGAGCTCACTGGAATCCTCATAAGGCTGAAATACGATAATATCAAAGCGCTGCGGGTCTCCAAAGCGGTAGGAAAGCTTTTCCACAATCAGATTATCCCCATCCTGAAGGGTATCATTCATGGAACGACCGTCTACAACCGTTCTCTGACCAACGAAATGCAGAATCAGCCAGGTTGCCAGAATTACAAAGCCGATATATAAGATCCAGCTTAATATTTCTCTTTTCGGATCCACTCGATTCACCTCGTCAGCAGTATTGTTCTGTTCTTTTTTTCTGCTCATTGTCCCCATCCATCTTCTTTCTTGTTATCTTGTAATGATTCAGAACAGCAGTATACAGGACTGTGCTTCGGTCTGTTCTGAATGATACGATATTTTGGTAACACGTCAGCTCTTACCTGGGTGCCGACTCCAGGGTGATCCGACCGATTCGGCCACTGCGGAAATCATCGAGAAGCAGAGCCGCTGCTTTTTCGTAATCCGGTTCGTTTCCGGTGCGGATGCATCCACGTACTCTGGCAATCTCACCAAGCAAAAACGTCTCGTCCGCATCCTCTGCAATGGAATAGCGGGCAGACAAAAACCCCGGATAATTCTTTTTTATAAACCCAAGTACCCACAGAGAGAGCTCTTCTGTCTGGATAATTTCATCCCGTATGGAGCCAAGCGCAGCCAGCCGCTGTCCCACCCTGGGATCATCAATCTTCGGCCAGAGAATCCCGGGTGTATCCAGAAGCTCTACGCTTTTATTCAGGCGGATCCACTGCTTTCCCCTTGTCACGCCCGGCTTATTCCCAGTCTTTGCGCAGGCCTTTCCGGCAAAGGAATTAATAAAGGTTGACTTTCCGACATTCGGGATACCGGCTACCATAGCCCGTACCGGCCGGTTCAGTATACCGCGCTTCCGGTCGCGTTCTATCTTTTCCTGACAAGCTTCCATAATAACGTTTTGTATCCGCTTCATTCCGGCCCCAGTCCTGGAATTAACTGCCGCGGCAAACAGGCCTTTTGCCCGAAAATACGCTTCCCAACAGGCGTTTTGCTGTTCATCCGCCATATCCGCCTTGTTCAGCAGAATTACACGGAATTTGTTTTTTCCAAGCTCATCAATATCCGGATTCCGCCCGGACTGCGGAGCCCGTGCATCCGTCAATTCAATGACCAGATCGACAAGCTTCACATCTTCCTGCATCATCCGCTTTGCTTTCGTCATGTGCCCCGGATACCACTGGTATGCCATACACTCCTCCATTAATTCACAAATCCCCAATGTTCAGATGGGGAAATCACAAACCACACCTTACCCTCAATATAATCGGCTGAGACAACGCCAATATCTGCGTAACGGCTATCTTCGCTGTTGTTGCGGTTATCTCCCAGCACGAAATATTCTCTGTCGCCAAGCGTGACGCCATCTTCAGCCAGCCCGGGGTCTGTAATCGAGGGAAAATTATTTTCTTCGATATAAACCTCTCCGTCGATATAAATCATGCCATTTTTGATCTGGATCGTTTCACCAGGCAGACCGACTACCCGTTTAATACTTGTATAGGCGGTACTGCTTCCATTTGGTTTAAACGCGATGACATCGCCTCGCTTAGGCGTACTGAATTGATAGGCAAATGTATTTAAAAGCACAGTGTCGCCGCCGGAAAGAGTGGTATTCATAGACTGGCCGATATTTGTCCTTGTCTGTCCGAAAAAGTAAACCACGACATAAGCGAACAGAAGCACGACCAGAATTTCAAATGCCCACAAAAATACAGATCGAATTACGGATTTTTTTTTCGTGTTCATGGCTCCTCCTGTTGTTCGCTTACATGACAGAACAGCAGGCTGTTCTGCTGGTTTTAGCAAAAAAGGGAGAATACATAAATGTAATCTCCCTGATCCGATCCTTATTTCACAAGCTCTTTTACTTTCGCTTTCTTTCCTACACGTCCTCTCAGGTATGTCAGCTTCGCGCGTCTTACCTTACCGCGTCTCACAACTTCTACCTTCTCAACAGACGGGGAATGCAGCGGCCAGGTTTTCTCTACGCCTACGCCGTTCGAATTCTTGCGAACCGTAAATGTAGCGCGGACACCACCGCCCTGTTTTTTCATTACGATTCCTTCAAACACCTGAATTCGCTCACGGTTTCCCTCTTTGATCTTACCGTATACTCTGACGGTATCGCCTACAGAAAACTGCGGAACCTCAGCCTTCAGCTGAGCATCCTCAATCTTTTTAATAATATCGCTCATTGTGGATCTCCTTCCTATACTGGATGTTCGTAATACGCGTGCTTCTGACTCTGTTCGCCCAAACACTTTCTTCAGGACAAATCCCGCAGCTGCCCTTCTTACCGGAGACAGATGCGGCAAGCCCGCACAGACTGTACCAGAGGACCATCTATTTCACAACGCCAAACAGTGTAGCATGATTCCTGACAAAATGCAAGAAAATATTAACTGATTTTACAAACTTTTTCCGTGTGGTTTCTGTTCACACCTGTTCCCACTGACAACGCTCTGCCATGGATTTATAGCTGCTTTCGATCCATCCAGGCTCATTGATACACAGAAAGGTCAGTTTTGCTCCAGAATGCTCTGTAAGACAGAAATTGTTTCCTGTTTTAATGTGTAATCGGTTCCTTTTTCGAGAACCTTACGTAAAAATTTCCGGTCTTCCTGATCCAGCACAGCTTTTTTCAGAAGATCCGGGCGGTTCAGGAGTGTCCGCAGCAAAGATTGTTCATGACGCCAGTGATCTACATTTCCGTGATGACCGGACAGCAGCACCGGAGGAACCGGGCATCCCCGCCAGATTTCCGGCCGGCTGTATTGCGGATACTCCAGAAGACCATCCGAAAAGCTTTCTGAGACTCCGGAATCCGAATTGCTGAGCACACCCGGAACCATGCGGGCGATTGCGTCCATCATGACCATCGCCGGAAGTTCTCCGCCGGTAAGCACATAGTCTCCTATGGATACATAATCCGTGACAATGGTTTCCAGAACACGCTCATCGATTCCTTCATAGTGTCCGCAAAGGAAAGCAAGGTTTTCCTCACAGGCAAATTCCTGTGCCATGTTCTGATCGAACACACGCCCTTGCGGGGTCAGATAGACCAGGCGAAATCTCTTTTGGTTTCCGGAAGCAGGGGAGCATTGCTGATCTGTTTCCAAAATCACATCCGGCTTTTCGCCGGGACCGGTGATCTGGTATAAGAGGTCTTCGTATGCGCGGCAGACGGGCTCAGCCTGCATTACCATGCCCGCACCGCCCCCATAGGGATAATCATCGATTCGCCCGTTTCCGGTGACAGAATAGTCACGGATATTGACGGTTTTCAGTGAGAGCAGGCCTTTCTCGATTGCCCGTCCGGTAATGCTCGTATGCATCCCCTGCTCAATCATTTCCGGAAACAGGGTCATTACGTAAAAATTCATTCCAGAAGTCCCTCCAGCAGATGGACAAGCATACTGCCTTTTTCAATGTCAACATTCAGGATACACTGCCGGATCGCGGGGACCAGCACCTTTCGCCCATCCGTTATTGTCACCTCGTAGACATCATTTGCTCCCGTTTGCAGCACATCGGTCAGCTCACCAAAAGAAAAAGCGGAATCTCCCGCAGATAACTCTGCATTCGTGTCTTTTCTTCCGTCAACGGATGGACCAATGTCCTGCGGTTCATCTGTATAAACCTTCAATCCAATCAGGTCTGCGATGAAATATTCGCCTTCCTCAAGCTCCACCGCATTCTCCCGGGTTACGTAAAGCGGACGGCCGCGAAAAGCTTCCACATCCTCAATCCGATCAAGACCACGAAACTTCAGAATCACAAGGTTTTTAAAAAATTTTACCCTTTCAATCTCCAGCTCACGTAATTCGTCCGGAGTGCCCAGTAAAACGGATTTCAGTTTTTTAAATCTCATCGGGTCATCGGTAGTAGGGTAAACCTTAACTTCACCGGCAAGGCCATGTGTAGAAGTAACCGCTCCCACCTGTAAAATATCCTGCATATTTTTTCCTCATTATGACTGTCAGTTATCGCAGCTGCGCACACGCATAAGTGCGATAACTGTATTCGTTACAAATATTTTTCGTAACAGTTCAGAACAGCATCGAAATGAAAAGACAGCTGTGCAGGTTTACCTGCTAAAGGCTGTGTTTTCATTTCGGGATGGGCGGAACGCCCATCAAGCCACAGACATATGACGCATTAGCGGCATATAGCCTGCATTGCAGGCGGTCTGCGGCCTGCTGTTCTGAATAGTTACTATTTTTCAGCGTTATTATGCATAGAAAAGAGCTGTCCTCACAGTTTGCAGACCGTAACAGTTACAATCCGAACAAATTCTGACAGCTCTTTATACCGTTATACTACTGTAAAATGTCTACGACTACTTTTTTGTCTTCCTTTGTCGCCGCAGCTTTTACAACTGAACGAATCGCTTTCGCAATTCTCCCCTGCTTGCCGATTACCTTCCCCATATCGGAGGAAGCAACCCGCAGTTCTAATACAAGTGTATTTCCACTTTCCTTTTCCGTAACTTCGACTTCGTCCGGATGTTCAACCAGAGATTTTGCAATTACTTCTAACAGCTCTTTCATGCCTGCTCACCTCCGATTATTTTTCAATACCGGCCAGCTTGAAAAGCTTTCCAACTGTCTCAGTCGGCTGAGCTCCGCTCGCAAGCCACTTTTTAGCCAGTTCTTCATTAATTTTGAACTCACTTGGATTTGCGTTTGGATTGTAGGTGCCAATCTCTTCGATACATCTTCCGTCTCGCGGAGATCTTGCGTCTGCTACAACGATTCTATAGAAAGGATTCTTTTTCTTACCAGTCCTTCTTAAACGAATCTTTACTGCCATTTCATTCACCTCCTGTTATAATAATGTATTTATCAGGCAGGGAGTACTCTTTTCCTGCCCGATTCAAAAAGGAAGTTTAAACTTACCTCTTTTCGCACTTTTTCCTCCGAACATTCCGGAGTACTGCTTCATCATTTTACGGCTTTGCTCAAACTGTTTCACCAGGCGGTTTACCTCACTGATATCTACACCGGCACCGGCCGCAATTCTGCGCTTTCTGGAAAGATTCAGAATATCGGGATTGGAGCGCTCTTTTGGTGTCATGGAGAGGATGATTGCTTCAATCTGCGTCATCTTCTTCTCATCCACAGCATCCTCCAGCTGCTTCATCTGTGCGCCGCCCATGCCAGGCAGCATCCCTAGGACGCTGGAAATACCTCCCATATTCTTCATCTGATTCATACTTTCGAGGTAATCATCAAAGCCAAACTGCGCCTTGCGGAGCTTCTGCTCCATATCTTTGGCTTTTTCCTCATCAATGTTCTCCTGTGCTTTCTCAATCAGGGAAAGGACATCTCCCATCCCGAGAATACGGGAAGCCATACGATCCGGATAAAACTGTTCCAGATCGGAGAGCTTCTCTCCCATGCCGGCATAGAGAATCGGCTTGCCGCAGGTCGCCTTAATCGAAAGTGCCGCGCCGCCTCTCGTATCGCCATCCAGCTTCGTGAGAATCACACCGTCGATGCCGATCTTTTCTTCAAACATCGTGGCGACGTTCACCGCGTCCTGTCCGGTCATCGCATCTACGACCAGAACGGTCTGGTCGACGGAAACGGCATCTTTTATCTGCTGCAGCTCGTGCATCATGTCTTCATCGACATGCAGCCGGCCGGCCGTGTCCAGAAATACCAGATTGAGGTTATGCTCTCTTGCATAATTCACTGCCTCCCGTGCAATGCGCACAGGATTTTCCTTGTCACCCAGGGAAAAAACCTCTACTCCCTGCTTTTCACCATTGATCTGAAGCTGTTTGATCGCAGCCGGGCGATATACGTCACATGCAACCAGCAGCGGCCTGCGGCCTTTGGATTTAAATTTTCCCGCCAGCTTGGCGGCGGTGGTCGTCTTACCGGCACCCTGCAGACCGGCCATCATCACGACAGATACCTCATTCGCAGGGCGGAGGGAAAGCTCTGTCGTCTCCGATCCCATCAGAGATACCAGCTCGTCATTGACAATCTTAATCACCATCTGCCCCGGGTTCAGGCCATTCATGACATCCTGCCCGATCGCCTTCGCCTCAACAGACTTAATAAACTGCTTTACTACCTTAAAACTGACGTCCGCCTCCAGAAGAGCCATCTTGACTTCCTTAAGCGCGGTCTTCACATCCGCCTCCGTCAGCCTTCCCTTGCTGCGCAGGTTTTTGAATACATTCTGCAGCTTCTCCGATAAGCTTTCAAAAGCCATACTATAATTCCTCCAGGATCTGCGCCGACAGGCTCGCCGTCTGTTCCGCAAATGACTGTGCGTCAATTTCTTCATAATGGGTGGACAATTCCAGAATCTGCTCTGCCTTTGCCCGGATCTTCAGGAAACGTTCTACCAGGTGCAGTTTTGATTCGTAATCCTCCAGAATCTTTTCGGAACGCTTAACTAAATCATGCACTCCCTGCCTGCTGACACCGAATTCCTCAGCCGCCTCTGAGTACGAAAGATCATTCTGTACAACTGCTTCGTAAACTTCTCTCTGGTGTTCTGTAAGCAATTCCCCGTAGAAGTCATACAGAAGCGTCTGTCGCAATACTTCTTCCATGTCCATCACCGCCGATTACTATACACAAAAAATCTTATGCTGTCAAGTGTTTTTTCTTGACAGCATATCTTTTCTCATTCTTTGGAACGGAGAGCAAAAAAAGGTGTGTAAATTATTTCTCAAATTTTACACCATTTTCTGGAAAAACATAAAAAAGCACAGTTGACAAGAGATTTGTTCTATGCTAGTTTGAAATCGACAGAAAAAGCGGTTTTATCCCTGCTCTGGTTTCAAATTTATAAAGAATCGAGTCAGGAGAAAAGAACCAGCTTTGTCAGAAAAAGGAGGAAAGGAATATGATATTCGGAAAGAAGGAAGCAAAAAAACTGCTCGCCAGTGTACTTTCGATGAGCATGGTTTTCTCTGGGTCCGCTGCCGTATGGGCAGAAGAAGAGACGGAGACAGAGGAAATCATCCCCTATGTGGTAGAGGGAGATTATTCTGGTGAGACCATCATTCTGCACAGCAATGACGTACACGGCAGCATTACCGGTTATGCTGCAATGAGCGCACTGAAGGCAGATTACGAAGCTGCCGGTGCAGAAGTGATCATGGTAGACGCCGGTGATTTTATTCAGGGTACGACCTATGTCAGCACCTCTCAGGGTGCAACGGCCGTCGAGCTGATGAACCTCGCCGGTTACGATGTCGTCACACTTGGCAACCATGAGTTTGACTATGGCTATGAGAATCTGGTCACGATTCTGGAGGATGCAGAATTCGCTGTTGTCAATACTAACATTCTTTATAATGATGAGGCAGCCTTCGATGGAAGCACAGTGATCACTACAGAGGGCGGTCTGACCATCGGCTTTTTCGGTGTAGAGACTCCGGAGACGGCGACTAAGGCGCATCCGGCAAAGATCCAGGGCGTTACATTCCTGGCGGAGGATGAGATGTATGCGGCGGCTCAGGCAGAGGCAGACACTCTGGCCGAAGCAGACTGTGATCTGATCATCGGCCTGGTTCATCTGGGGGTCGATGATGAGAGTGAGCCGAACCGTTCGGTAGACCTGTGGGCAAATATTACAGGCGTAGATTTTCTGATCGACGGCCATTCTCATACGGTGATGACGGAAGGCGAGGATGGGCAGCCAATCCAGTCCACCGGTACTGTGTTTGAAAACATCGGTGTGATCGAAATCAGCGCAGAGGGTGAGATCGTTGACAACTATCTGGTACAGACGGTTGCTTACGCAGGCTCTGACGATGCAGTAGCAGCTGCGGCGTAGGAAATTATTGACGAGATTGAAGCGGTGTACGGCGAAGTATTCGCTACGACGGAAGTGCTGCTCAATGGCGAGCGTGAGCCGGGCGTACGTACAGAAGAGACCAACCTGGGCGACCTGATCACGGACGCGATGCGCTGGTATGTCCTGAAAGACGGCGTAGAATCCCTCGGCATTGCGGAGGAAAATGTAGTGGCGATCACAAATGGCGGCGGAATCCGCGCGACCATTGAGGCTGGCGACATCACGATGAATGACATCAATACCGTCCTTCCATTCGGCAACACAGTCGCCGTTGTATATGTGACCGGTGAAGTACTCCTTGAATCTCTGGAAGCTTCCACCTACAGCACACCGGAAGCGATCGGCGCGTTCCCGCAGACCTGCGGCATTGAATTTACAGTTGACACGACGGTAGCCTATGACGAAGGCGAACAGTACGAAGGATCTACCTATTTCGGACCGGCATCGATCCAGAGGGTGACCATCACTTCCATCAATGGCCAGGAATTTGATCCGGAAGCTACCTACGCAGTTATCACAAATGACTTCCTGGCAGCAGGCGGCGACACCTACTACGCATTTTCTGTATCTGAGGTGATGGATACTGGTACACCGATGGATGAGGCAGTGATTGCTTATATCGAAGAAGAACTCGGCGGTGTGGTAACGGCAGACGCTTATGGCGAGTCCAGAGGTGATATCACGATCATCGCGGAGGAATCCGTTGAAGAAGAAACACTGGAGCCGGCAGCTTAAATCAAAATCTGTAAGTAAAATCTTTGATTGAGCAGGAGGCGCCTTGTTTACCCCCTGCTCGCCCGCTCGGGCCGGGTGCGGCATAAGCCGCAAAACTCCTTGCCCGGCCCCCGTGCATCAATAGGGAAGGGGACTGTTTTTACAGTCCCCCTTTTCCGCCTTGTTCTATTCTTTTGATTTTTAGCAACAGCTCTGCGGCCTGCTGTTCTGAATAGCTACGATTCTTATTCTTTACTCTTTTTTCTCCATTACGCTCAAATACGCAGGACGAATGATCTTATCCGCGCAGATCAGCTCTTCAATGCGATGGGCGCTCCAGCCGACAATTCTCGCAATCGCAAAGATCGCGGTATAAAGCTCCATGGGAATATTCAGCATACTGTACACAAACCCGCTGTAAAAATCGACATTCGGACTTACGCCCTTATAGATATGACGTTTCTCTGCAATCAGCTTCGGAGCCAGCTCTTCCACCGTTGCGTACAGATGCATATCCTCGTCGCAGTGTTTTTCCTGTGCCAGCATTTCCACATATTTCTTGAAGATTCGCTCTCTCGGATCAGAAAGGGAATAAATCGCGTGCCCCATGCCGTAAATCAGCCCCTTGTGGTCAAATGCGTCACCATCAAGAATCTTCGAGAGATATGCTTTTATTTCCTCGTCGTCATGCAGGTCTCTCACGTTCGCGCGGATATCGTCCATCATCTCCATCACTTTGATATTTGCGCCGCCGTGTTTTGGTCCCTTCAAAGAGGACATCGCAGCCGCAATCGTGGAATAGGTATCCGATCCGGAGGAGGTAACCACACGCGTCGTAAACGTCGAGTTATTACCACCGCCGTGCTCCATATGCAGAATCAGTGCAGTATCAAGTACCTTTGCCTCTACAGCGGTATACTTCTTGTCCGGGCGAAGCATCATCAGCAGATTTTCTGCGGTTGAAAGCTCAGGAACCGGACGATGAATGTACATACTCTCATCATTTTCATAATGGTTGTACGCATGATATGCATAAACGGCAAGCACCGGAAACAGCGCGACCAGCTCGATGCACTGGCGCAGACTGTTGTGCACACTCGTGCTCTTCGGGTTTTTGTCATAAGAAGCAAGTGTCAGAATGCTTCGCGTCATTGTATTCATAATATCGGAGCTGGGTGCTTTCATGATGACATCGCGTGTAAAATTGGTCGGCAGCGTCCGGCTATTGCCTATGATATCTTTGAATTCAGCGAGCTCCTTCTCATTTGGCAGCTCTCCCATCAGGAGCAGATACGCGATTTTCTCAAAGCCAAATTCTTCACTGCCAAGATTCATAATGAGGTTCTTTACATTATAGCCGCGATACCAGAGTTCACCATCGCAGGGAACCTTTTTGCCGTCTATCTTTTTTGAGGACACAATCAGCGAAATATTGGTAAGTCCCGTAAGTACCCCATTTCCGTTGAGATCTCTTAATCCAAGGTTTACGCCATATTCCTTATAGAGCTCACGCGGAATGCTGTCATTCTTCCGGCATGTCTGTGAGCCTCTTCTGGTATATTCCGTCATATCAATCATGCGCATTTCCTCCTTGTTTTCTGTCTGGGCAGCAATCCAAAACCGGGTTGACCCGATCAGGCAGCTTCCGCGCCAGGTGTTTGGATTTGTTCCGTTTGTTGTTCCATACCCGTAACTGTTCCGTATCTTCACAGTCACCATACATCTTTGTATACAGAAACAGAAACAAAGGCAATTCTGTTTCATCCTTTGCTCTATTTCAGATTCTTCTGTTCAATGATCCAATTCGGAATTTGTCTGTACTGTATCTGTGTTGTAAATGAGCTGCATTCTGAAAGATCGGTGTCTGATTTGTCTGACTATATTTCATTCAATCCCAGGTTTTTCCGATTCGTTTCATTCTTAACAATCTTACCACATAAATTTTTTTCGTCAAGAGTTTTTAGATTCTTTTAAGACTTTATGAATCTTTTTCATAATTTAAGGTAACCGTCCAAAACAGCAGGTGATCTGCGGCCTGCTGTTCTGAATAGTTACAACTTAAAAAAAGCAAACAATGAGAACAGCATCAAAAGAAAAAGCCAAACGGTGCAAATAAATGAGCGAAGGGCTGGATTCAGGTCGCTATACAGGGAAGATATCCAGATCTTTTCCGTTTACTACAGCACCGTCATATCCAGCTTCCCGGATTTCCCGCAAAATTGCCTCATCCCGTCTTTCGATTTCCGCTGCCAGGTTGCGTGTATTATCCTGGATCTCCATGTGATAAATGCGATGCGTCGTTACCAGAAGCCTGGGACGGGCTTTTTGCGCAATTACAGCAAGGTCACAGCTCAGGGTATGTACCTCCCTGTGATATTGCTGCCACTTCGGGAGCCGGGCCGCAATGCCGGCTGCGTATTCTGTTTCATGAAGAAGAATATCACAATCCGCGGCCTGTTCTGCCACCAGATTCAAAGGTGCAGTATCTCCGCTGATCACGATCGTTTTTTTGCCTGACGTAAATTTATATCCATAACTTTCCAGAGTGCCATGACTGACAGGAAATGCTTCAACCGTTACCCTCTCATCCCGGTATACCACACCGGGACAGATCTCAGTCGATTCTACCTGATATCCCACCTCATTGGCTTTTTCGAAGCCGTGAATACGAAAATGGATATCATCCTGGTAGGCGGACAGAATATGCCTCGTCATATGTCCAATTCCCTTCGGACCAAAGACTTTTAATGGTTTGCTGCGCTCCAATACCCATGGGGTAAAAATCAGATCCGCATACCCGGCGGTATGGTCGGTGTGCAGATGCGTACAGAACGCCACCGTCAGCCGGTCTGGGCGCAGCGCGTTTATCCCCTTAAAGTATGCCTTTGATGCCTGGCGTACGACTCCAGGGCCGAAATCCACCAGATAAGCCTGGTCTTCCACGATGACTGCACAGGCCGGGCCACTTGCATCCGGGCAGGCATTTGGAGTCCCTGTTCCCAATAATACCAGTTTCATATCCATATTCTCTTCGTCCTCCGTCCGGCAGACTGTATGGGCATCCCCTGTAAAAACGTACACCTGACTACTGGCATGCCGGCCAACAGGAGGGTTTCCAGTCTCCTGCCATACGCACCGGTTCCGGATACTGTTCGCCATACAATTCCAGTTCTACCCGCTCAATGATTTCAGGTTCTATCGGCCGATTTACCTCTACCCCCGGAATCGGAAAATCAATCGGAACCGTGCGGACCGTTTCCAGTCGTCGGATCTCGTCCATCCCTTCCAGTACAGTGCCAAAGACCGGATAGATTCCCCGATGCTCCGGGCAGACCCGCAAAGGAAAGAAAAACTCACAGCCCGCAATTCCATGCTCACCGTATCCTCCCATAGCCACTACGCCAGGATGGGAATCCAGGGGAGTCAGATCAGGATGGAGCTGAAATTCATTGGGGATCAGGTATTGACACTCCAAATGGCCAAACGCTGTATAGCTCATGTCAATCCAGTTCCCGGGAACGATTCGCTCAATCGCGTGATGGTCCAGGAAGCCTTTTGATGCCATAGAGAGAAAGCTGTTTACTGTATTTGGAGCTGCGTTTGGAAGCAGCTCAATCACAATCCTTCTGCCATTTTTCATATGGAGAATTGCTTTTGGATTCATCCTTCTTTCCTTTCTTTGTACAGTACTGCACATGCTTGCGAATCAGGCAAAATACAGGTATAAATGGCGAAGCGCTTGTTCCTCAGCGCTACTGTTCACACCCTGACCACGCAGCAGGTGTGTAGTCGGGGTGTGACCTGTAAACCCTCAGCCGATGATCTCCAGTGTTTTGGGATAGTGGTTGAGTACTTCAACGCCGTGTTCAGTCACCAGCACGAGATCCTCAACCCGCACGCCGGTATCCTGCGGCAGGTAAATACCTGGCTCAATGGAGAATATCATTCCCGGCACAGCCTCCCAGATATTCGCAGCAGAAACATCTCCGTATTCGTGTTCACTTAAGCCAATAAAATGTCCGAGCCGATGCGTGAAATACGAGCCATATCCCGCAGACGAAATCAAATCCCGGGCAGTCTGGTCCAGATGGCACAAAGGCACACCCGGATGAATGGCTGCAATCGCCGCCTCATTCGCACGCCGCACCGTATCATAGATTTCACGGCAGTGAGCGGTGACCGTTTTGTAGTAAAACGTCCGGGTCATATCGGAACAGTATCCGTCTTTGATGCATCCTACATCAAAAAGAACGCAGTCTCCTTCCTTCACTACGGTGTCATCCGGACTGTGATGAGGATCCGCAGCATTGGCGCCGAACGCTACCAGAGGAGGGAAGGAATACCCATCGGCCCCCAGGTCCAGATAGATTTGCAGCATCTGCTCCGCCACCTGACACTCTGTCACGCCCTCCCGAATCAACTCTTTGAATTTTGCCATCGCTGCGTCATTGATCGCAGAGGATACGCGCATCCGGGCCTGTTCCTCCTCATCCTTGATTCCCCGTGTAAAATCAACCGCGAGGGAACCATTCACAAATCCGGCAGCAGCCTTCTCTTCCATCAGCGGAAGCAGAAAACGGGCTTTCAGCTCCTTATCTACGCCTAAAACAGCAGTTCTGTCCAGGCAGGGAGACACAAGATCAACGATATTGTCCGTATCTGAGTACCATATTTTTTTAATACCGACCTCTTCCGGTACATGGAACAGGCGGTTCAGAAAGAATGCATGGTCTCCATCCGCTCGAAGCAAAAGGGCATAAAAACGCTCCATGGGTGTCATGTAAACCCCTGTGAGATAATAAATGGACATAGGGTCGGTAAGGAGCATCTGACTTACTCCCTGTTTATTCAAGGCGTTCAGAACCCGGCTCGCTCGATTTCTGTCAAGCATATTGATTCACCCTCCATATTTTTTTATCAGAACTGAGTGCAAAGCTTCGGATCCAGAAGATCCCGCAGTCCATCGCCAATGAAATTGGCTCCGACGGACATCGTAAAAATCGCCAGTCCCGGAAATCCGGCAATCCAGAATTTATTAAAGTTATCCACGCCTTCTGACACCATCATCCCCCACTCCGGGGTAGGCGGCGCAGAGCCAAGACCTAAAAAGCTCAGCGTAGAAAACATCAGAATCTTATTTCCAATATCTGTTGTTGCCATAATGATCACGGAGCTGATGCTGTTGGGAATGATTTCCCGTATCAGAATCCGCGAATTGGTCGCTCCCATAGCCTCTGAAGCCGTGACATATTCGTTCTCCTTTACACTCAGCACGACACTGCGCATCAGCCGGGCATAAGTAGGCCACGAAACAATAACCAGAGCAAACATGGTATTAAAGAGGTTCGATCCCATCACGGCATTGATAATCATCGCCAGAACCAGTGACGGGAAGGAGAGAATCATTTCCGAAAAGCGCATCATGACATTGTCAACCCAGCCGCCTATATACCCGGCAATGGCTCCATAAAAGGTGCCAATGACACCGGCAATCACAACCGTCAGACATCCGGCCAGCAGGGAATAGCGGGCGCCATAGAGAACGCGGCTGAAAATATCCCGGCCAAATTTGTCCGTTCCGAACAGATGTGCCATGGATGGCGCCTGCAGTTTCACCGTGAGATCCTGCTCTATGGGGTCATAGGGAGCCAGGAGCGGTGCAAAGATGGCAGCCAGAATCCACGCAAGACAGATAATGACGCCAACCGTAAAGAGATGGTTTGATTTAAACATTTTCTTTATGGAAAGAAGCATCAGCGGCACCTCACTCTCGGGTCAATGATTCCATACAGGATATCTACAATCGTGTTTATAACCATATAGTTCAGAGCGATCAAAAGAGCGACTCCGATAATGGCCGGATAATCCACAGCCAGCACAGATTTATAGGCATATTGGCCGACGCCAGGCCATTGAAAAATGGTTTCTACCAATACCATGCCGCCGAGGAGATTGCCAAGGCCAAGACCGATTACGGTAAGTACCGGGATCAGGGCATTGCCAAGAGCATGACGAATGATCAGACGCATGCCCCCATCCCCCTTGGCTTTCGCCGTGCGGATATAGTCTGTGGAAAGCACATCCATCAGATTGGAGCGTGTCGTTCGGGTAATCAGGCCCATGGTGAAGGCAGCCAGAACAATGCCCGGCATCAGCAGATGGCAAAACGCATCCCATGCCTTTGCCAGGTCTCCTTCTATCAGGCTGTCGATCACATACATCCCTGTAACCGTAGCGGGGGCGGAAAAGGAATTACTGAGGCGGCCTGGTCCGGGAGCAATTTTCAGCTTATAGTAAAAGAAATACAGCATCAGCAGAGCAAACCAGAATGGGGGAATGCTCACACCGGTCACAGAAACCGTGCGGAATACATGATCCAGGGCACTGTTTCGCCGGATGGCGGAAACGATCCCAAACAAAATGCCCATGACAGATGCCAGTATGATAGAAAACAAAGCCAGTTCAAGTGTGGCGGGAAAACAGCGCGCCAGGTCGTCCAGCACCGCCTGATTTGTGCGGATAGAGGTACCCAGATCCAGACACAGAAGATTCTTAATATACAGGAAGTACTGTACAATTACCGGCTTATCAAGACCATATTTTGCCCGGTATGCGGCTACAATTTCTTCATCGTTAAGCGCCTGCTGGCTCAGATTTGCTACCTCTGGAGACCCGGGTATCAGCTTTGTCAGGATAAATACCAGAGTCGCCACACCCAAAAGCATGATGATCAGGTTCAGAAGCTTTTTGCCAATAAACTTTAATTGCTCCATAAAATCCTCTTTTTCGTGAACTACACGATCGTTTTTGCATATAAAATGATGACTCTGACGCTGCATGGCGAGCCGGCAGAAACGTGCCCGACTCGCCGTACAGCGCAAGATTCTGAATCGTTATTTTACATTGATGGAAGTCAGGTCAATGGTGATGGAATCCCGGAATTCAACACCCTCCAGACGGACATTGTAAGCAATGTGAGCCGGAGCCTGTGCAACCATAATGAAGGGACCATATTCGTACATAGCTTCCTGGATCTCTTCCAGAACGGCAATACGATCCTCGTTGTCCGTAGCAGCCATAGCCTCGGAATAGAGGGCTGCCAGATCCGGGTCCATATCAGCCGTCCATCCGGCACGCAGGCCGACGGTGCCGCCCGGCAGGAATTCAAGCTGCACATTCGGATCCATGTAATCCGGACCCCAGTACATTACTGTGAAGCCCAGAGTACCTGAGCGGTATGCATCGCCGTATCCGGCTGCCCAGGCTTCTGTCACAAGGTTGACATTAATGCCGATTTCCGACAGGTCGCTCTTGATTTTCTGTGCCAGGTCGGTGAGCAGGATGCCTTCCATATCCAGATCGGTCACCGTCATGTCGATGTCAAAGCCATCCGCGTAGCCGGCCTCAGCCAGAAGCTCCTTTGCTGCCTCCACATCTCTGTAATCGGTGGGGCGCTCACCCAGGCAGCCCATAAAACCTACCTGGATAATGTCATATGGAGTCGTTGTACCCTCTCCACAGATCATCTGAATGCCTTCATAGTCCAGAGCCAGACGGATCGCCTGCTGTACCTGGCTATTGGAAACCGGACCTCCATAGGTTTCATCCATATTCATCATCACAAAGGCAACCGTTTTGGTGGCGCCGTTGGCAATCTCGATATCCTCTGCACCATCCAGCTCTTCCATGGTATCGTCTGTCATGTTCAGAGCAATGTCAATGTCGCCGGTAGCCAGAGTCATCATCTGGGTGTTGGAATCGGACTGAATTTTCAGAATATATTTGTCAACATTGCTGGTCTCTTCTCCCCAGTAAGCCGTGTTTTTCTCCAAAACCACTTCCTCATCCGTAATGTAGCTGGTGAGAACATAAAGTCCGGAGCCGGCGCTTGTGCCATTCAGATACGTCTGTGCAGTATCCGTGCTGGCTGCATCCTCATCTGAGGTGCCGCCGTTTTCCATCACGACCGCGCTGTCCAGAACGGAGAGGGAATTGTAAGTCAGTTTCGAAAGGATGGCGCTGTCTACCTGATTCAGGTTAAAAACAACCGTGTAATCATCGGGAGTATCAATGCTCTCGATGGTATCACAGATAAAGGATGGATTGCTGACCAGATTCTTGCAGCGATTGATACTGAAAGCCACATCAGCGCTTGTCATAGGATTGCCGCTGGCAAACACGACATCCTGACGGAGGCTGACGGTGAGTGTCAGACCATCCTCAGAGAACTCGTAGCTCTCCGCCAGAAGCGGCTGCGGAGTGTCATCATCGGAATAGAAACGGAACAGAGTTTCGTAGCAGGCATTGACGATAAGCTGCGGGTATTTTTCATAGACATAACCCGGATCCAGAGATGAGAAACCTGCCCCCATTGCGATAATCACTGTGTTGTCCGATTCAGAGGCAGACGCCGCAGTGCCGATACCGGACAGTGCAGCTGTGGCCATTCCTGCCGCAGAACCCTTCAAAAAGTCTCTTCTGCTGATTTTTTTCATTTTCTTTTTCCTCCTGATTTATTTGGACAAATGACTTCTGTCATCTGCTCATAACTGTTATCATCCGCGGCTAAGCGGTCAGACGGTTACAGGCGCTACGTTTTCGCCCCTGACCACGCAGCAAGTGCGTGGTCGGGGTGTGAACAGTAACGTCAGACGGTCTCCGTATCATAAAGATGACAGGCGACAAAATGTCCAGGTTCAATTTCCCTCATCGCCGGTTCAACCCGGCTGCAGTGCTCGCAGGCCCTGGGACATCTGGTGTGAAAGCGGCATCCGGAAGGCGGATCGGAAGGACTGGGCACTTCTCCCTCCAGACGGATGCGTGTTCCCTGGCCGGATTCGCCCACCTGCGGAATGGTAGAGAGCAAAGCATCTGTATAGGGATGATAGCGTTTTTCATAGAGCCGGTCGTACGCGGCAATTTCAGCGATCTTGCCCAGATACATGACTGCCACCCGATCACTGACCTGATACACGACATTCAGATTGTGGGAGATAAAAAAGTAAGTCAGTCCCAGCTTCGTCTTTAATTCCTGCAGAAGATTGAGTACCTGTGCCTGCACCGAGACATCCAGCGCGGACACTGCCTCGTCACAGATAATCAGATCCGGATTCAGCGCCAGAGCACGGGCAATCCCGATTCTCTGTTTCTGACCGCCGGAAAGCTCGTGCGGATAGCGGCTGAGAACATAAGTATCCATCCCCACCAGCTGCAGCAGTTCTTCGATCCTTGCGTTCACATCCATTTTTTTCTGCAATTTGTGAATCTCAAATGGCTCCATCAGAATCTGCCGGATGTTGCGGCGGGGGTTCAGACAGGCGGACGGATCCTGAAAAATGATCTGTGCTTTGCCGCGCATTTTTCGCAGGTCGGCTCCTTTCAGATCCGTGATCTCTGTTCCGTCAAGGACCACGCGTCCTCCGGTAGGTGGAATGAGACGAATCAGTGCACGTCCTAATGTACTTTTTCCGCACCCGCTCTCTCCTACGACACCAAACGTCTCGCCCTTGTATATATCAAAGCTGACATCATCCACAGCCTTCACAACACCGGAACGCTTCTCTTTTCCCTTGAAATACACCTGTAAATGGTCTGCTGTCACCAGCACCTGCTTCTTATTCTCTGCCATGCGCAATCCCCCCTGCCTGCTCCTCTCCGGTATACAGCCAGCACCGGACATCCCGTTCATCTGAAATACTTTGAATCGGCGGAACCTCTGTTTTGCATTTTTCTGTCGCGCGGGGGCATCTTGGCCAGAAGCTGCATCCCTCAATCCGCTGAGTCGGGTTCGGCACCATCCCTTCGATCGTAACCAATGGCTTTCTTTCCTTTGTAATTGTCGGTATGGCATGGAGCAGTCCCTGGGTATAGGGATGCTTCGGAGATGTGAAAATATCTCTCACCGGTGCCTTTTCCACCACATGGCCGGTATACATGACAATGACAGTATCGCACAGCTCACTGACGACGCCAAGATCGTGGGTAATAAACAGAATCGAGGTGCCTCTCTTCGCATTCAGGTCCCGAATCAGATCCAGAATCTGTGCCTGGATCGTCACATCCAGAGCTGTGGTAGGCTCATCCGCAATCAGCACCTCCGGCTGACAGGCCAGCGCCATGGCAATCATTACGCGCTGCCGCATACCGCCGGACATCTGATGTGGATATTCATAGGCGCGTGCTTCCGGATTCGCAATCCCGACCTCCCGCAGCAGCTCAATTGCTTCCTGCATGGCTTTCTTTTTTTCCATGCCGCCGTGCAGCTGCAGGACTTCGGCAATCTGTCTGCCACAGCGTATGATGGGATTCAAAGAAGTCATTGGCTCCTGAAAAATCATGGAGATCTTATTTCCCCGGATCTTTTGCATCTCTTTTTCTGAAAGGCAGGTCAGGTCCTGCCCGCCAAAGTGGATCTCTCCGCCAACGATTTTCCCCGGCGGATTGGGTATCAGTCCCATAACGGCCAGGGAAGAAACGCTCTTGCCGCTTCCGCTCTCTCCCACGATGCCCAGCTTCTCTCCTTTATGTAAGGTATAGCTCAGGCCATCTACGGCTTTGACCGTTCCCGCAATCGTATGAAACTCTACACATAAATCCCTGATCTCCAGGGTGATTTCCGACTGAATCATAATTTCTCTTGTTCTTTCTGATTTTTATTCGCTTAACGGCAACCGAAGCGGAGCGCAGACCAGCGGCCTTCTGTTTTGAATAGCAACTTTCCTGTAAGGATTCAGAATCGTGCTTCGCTCTTTTTTCATCCATGCCGCGTACGGATGATTTACGGGTTTGCAGTTTCACCAGTTTACAGTCTTAAAGTATCCGGCAAAAGAAAAAGGACATTCGAACGCCCTTGTCTTTGCAATTTCCTTTCACTCTACCATAGAACAGCAATAATTTCAAGTAAATCTTTTTTGTGTGAATTACGAAAGAGTGAAAAGGATAAGCCCGGCTGCCCCTGAGCCCAGCATGGCCCAGATCGGACTTATTTTCCATTTCCTTAGTATAAAAAATGCACAGATAAAAATCAAAACCGCTCTGCTATTGATCTCGTTCAGACTGCCAGGCAGCGATGCCGTACCTGAAACTGCCGTAAAAAACAGGTTCATCCCTGCCGAGAAGATCATGGCTATCACAGCCGGACGAACTCCTGAGAGGATTCCCTGTATAATTTTCATTTTACGGAATCGATAATATAAATATGCCAGTATCATGACAATTGTACAGGATGGGACAATGCAGCCCAATGTTGCGGCAATTGCACCAGGCAGACCTGCCGTCAGGATGCCGACGAACGTCGCGGAATTAATTGCGACCGGACCAGGCGTCATCTCTGCGATCGTGACAATATCCGCAAATTGTGTTGCCGTGATCCAGGAATGCACTTCCATCACCTGATGCTGAATCAGCGGCATCGCCGCATACCCTCCGCCAATGCTGAACAGACCGATCTGGAAAAAGCTCAAGAATAATTCGAGATAAATCATACTTTACATCCCCTTTTTGCGTTTTCCATCATACAGGGTTTCCAGGACACCAATCATTCCGCACAGGAAAATGATCAGAATCATATTTACATCAAAATACCGGATGGCCACGAAAGCTCCCGCAAAGATCAGAACCGGAAGAAGCTGCCTCTTTTGCAGAATCGGTTTCAGCATATCAAAAACCACATCAAAAATTACCGCAGCTACGCCGCATAGCAGCCCTGCCATCACCAGGCTGACAATGGCATTATCGCGAAAGGCCTGGTAAAACATCGAGATAACAGAAATAATGACAAGAGGCGGAATCACGGTGCCTCCAACTGCCAGCAGTGCGCCGGAAACACCGGATACACGGTATCCCACGAGTATTGAAGCATTGACAGCGACTGCTCCCGGAGAAGACTGTGCAATCGCTGCGATATCCAGCATCTCCTGCTCATCCAGCCACCCCAGTTCCTCTACAAAATGTTTTTTCATCAGCGGAACAATCACAAATCCGCCCCCAAATGTACAGGCACTCAGGCGGAAGACGGAAAAAAACAGCTGCAATTGTTTTGAATTTTTAATGTTCTTCAACTCATCACCTTAGTCAGACCCAGAGGACTCTTTCTTTTTTTGTTTTCTATCATAACACTTGCTTTTTAATAACGGAAATAATATAATTCAATCAATTTAATATTGATTTTTATATAAGGAGACGATAGGAATGACATTACGTCATATGAAAATATTCAGCGCTGTTTGCGACGCAAATTTTAATACCACGAAAGCAGCTAAAAACATGAATATGACACAGCCGGCCGTCAGTCTCGCGATCAAAGAACTGGAGCAGTATTATGGAATTGTTCTTTTTGATCGCATTGGAAGGCGGCTTCAGATCACGCCGGCCGGAGAAAAGTTTTTGCAATATGCGCTCCGCATTCTGGCACAGTTTGACGACCTGGAGCGGGAGATGCGGAACTGGGACTCTGTTGGCCTGTTGCGGGCTGGAGCCAGCATTACCATCGGCTCACAGTTTCTGCCAGGCTATGTAAAAGCTTTTTATCATGCTTATCCCCATACGGATGTGCAGGTCACAGTTGCCCCCTCGGAACGACTGGAGCAGGCTCTGATTAATAACTGTCTGGACTTCGCACTGATGGAAGGTCCGCCGCACGATCCGGCCATGTACGCCGAAGAATATATGAAAGACCATCTGAGTATCATCGCTTCTCCGGACGAAGGATTCATACAGGATCAACAGCTGACCTTGCAGCAGTTTCAGCAGCAGCGTTTCCTTTTGCGGGAACCCGGAAGCGGTACCAGAGAAGTATTTGATCAGGCTGTCTCGCATGCGGGTATTACCATAAAGCCGATCTGGGAAGCGACCAGCACGACTGCGCTCGTCAATGCTGTAATGAATGGTCTGGGAATCGCTGCTGTCCCGTATCGAATGATACAGAGCGTTTTAGAACGGAAACAGATTGTAACTCTAAATGTGGAAGGACTGGATTTTACGAGAAGTTTTTTTATTGTCTATCACAAGGACAAATATCTGACACCATCCGCAAAGGCCTTTCTCGACCTCTGCCGCAATTACGAAAAGAACGGTCCTTTGCCCAAATACAACGGACTGTTTTAAGTGCGCACGGCCGCATCTATTTATGATACGGTTCGCCGCGATTAATGCGGAAGCTGCGATAAATCTGCTCAAGCAAAATAACCCGCATCAGCTGATGGGGGAAGGTCAGTCTGGAAAAGCTCATCTGCTCATTTGCGCGTAAAAGAATCTTATCTGAAAGACCAAGGGAGCCTCCAATGACAAAGCAGATACTGCTCTCTCCATGCAGCCCAAGCATCTCCAGCTTATGTGCCAGACCAATGGAATTCGGCATCTGCCCATCAATCGCCAGGGCAATCACATAATCCGTATCGCTGATGCATCGAAGCAGACGATCCGCTTCTGTATCCTTAATCTGAAGCTCTTCGGCTTCGGAGGCACCATCCGGCGTCTTCTCATCCGATACTTCAACAATTTCAAGCTTACAGTAGCGGCTTAAGCGCTTCTGATATTCTGCCACTGCGTCACGAAGATATTTTTCTTTGATTTTTCCTACGGTAAGGATGCGTATTTTCATATATTCTTTCTATTTCTTCAGACCTCTGTTTTCTCGAAAGGATTGTTTTTCGAAACGATTCAGAACAGAAAGCAGACAGCTGTCTGCCGCAGGAACGCTTTCCCCGGGCAGGACAAACTGTCTGCTGCAAAAACATCATTATTTCGCGCTCAGGAACTCGTGAATGCCCTTCGCTGCAGCTTTTCCGGCGCCCATAGCCAGAATTACCGTCGCTGCGCCAGTGACCGCATCGCCGCCGGCAAATACTGCTTCTTTTGAGGTCTTTCCGGTCTCCTCATCGGCGATGATACACTTCTTGTGGTTTACATCCAGACCGATGGTGGTCGAGGAGATCAGCGGATTCGGTGAGGTACCAAGGGACATAATCACCGTATCTACGTCGAGGTCAAACTCAGAGCCGGGAATCGCCACCGGACGCCTTCTGCCGGAAGCATCCGGCTCGCCAAGCTCCATGCGGATGCAGCGCATGCCGCAGACGGCATCATTCTCATCAACAAGAATCTCGGTCGGGTTGGTCAGAAGGTCAAAGATAATCCCTTCTTCCTTCGCATGATGAACCTCCTCCGCACGTGCCGGAAGCTCTGCTTCAGAACGGCGGTATACGATATGTACCTCCGCACCCAGACGAAGCGCTGTTCTTGCGGCGTCCATCGCCACATTTCCGCCGCCGACTACTGCAACCTTTTTGCCCTTTACGATTGGCGTATCATAGTCCTCGCGGAACGCTTTCATGAGGTTATTTCTGGTCAGATACTCATTCGCGGAGAAAACGCCCTTCGCGGTCTCGCCAGGAATGCCCATGAACATTGGAAGACCGGCACCGGAGCCAATGAAGACAGCCTCGAAGCCTTCCTCGTCAAGCAGCTCATCAATCGTCACAGATTTGCCGATGATGACGTTTGTCTCGATCTTCACGCCGAGAGACTTGACATTCTCCACTTCCTTGGCCACAACATCAAGCTTCGGAAGACGGAATTCCGGGATACCATAGACAAGCACTCCGCCCGGCTCATGCAGGGCTTCAAAAATCGTCACATCATACCCCAGCTTCGCCAGATCGCCTGCACAGGTCAGTCCGGACGGACCAGAACCGATCACTGCTACCTTACGGCCATTCTTTGTCTCCGGAGCAGGAGGCTTGATGCCATTCTCTCTTGCCCAGTCTGCGACAAAGCGCTCCAGCTTGCCAATGGAAACGGAGTCTCCCTTGATGCCGCGTACACATTTGCCCTCGCACTGACTCTCCTGCGGACATACACGACCGCAGATCGCCGGCAGGGCGCTGGATCTGGAAATCACCTTGTATGCTTCTTCGATGTTACCCTCTTTTACCTCAGCGATAAAGTCCGGAATATTGATATTGACCGGACAGCCCTCGATGCACTTCGCGTTCTTGCAGTGAAGGCAGCGGGATGCCTCTTCCATCGCCTCTTCCTGATTATAGCCAAGACATACTTCTTTAAAGTTTGTCGCTCTTACCTTTGGCTCCTGCTCTCTGACCGGAACCTTTACCATACCTTTTGCAGCCATTATTTGTCACCTCCGCAATTTCCGCATCCACCGTGATGCGTTTTCCCTTCGCGATACGCAAGAAGCGCGCGGCCTTCTTCTGTCTTGTACAGAGTCTGGCGTTTCATCGCCGCGTCGAAGTCAACCAGATGACCGTCAAATTCCGGACCATCTACGCAGGCAAACTTCACTTCTCCACCAACCAGGATACGACAGGCGCCGCACATACCGGTACCGTCTACCATAATCGGGTTCATGCTGACAATGGTCTTCAGATTGTATTTCTTCGTTGCCAGACAGCAGAATTTCATCATAATCATCGGTCCAATGGATACACAGTGGTCGTAAGTCTTGCCTTCATGCTCGATCAGATCCTCAATCACCTTCGTCACCATACCGCTTCTGCCGTAGGAACCGTCGTCCGTCGTTATGTAAAGATTATCACAGACGGATTTAAACTTATCTTCCATGATCACAAGGTCTTTGGTCTTCGCACCGATAATTACATCACAGCCTACGCCATGCTCATGCAGCCATTTCGCCTGCGGATATACCGGAGCCGTGCCAACGCCGCCCGCGACAAACAGGATTTTCTTTTTCTTCGTCTCTTCCAGCTCGCTCTCCAGGCACAGTTCAGACGGCTGTCCGAGCGGACCTACAAAATCACAGAACGAGTCACCGGCCTGAAGCTCGGCAAATTTCTCTGTGGATACTCCGATCGGCATAAAGACAATCGTGATCGTCCCCGCCTCTCTGTCAAAATCGCAGATCGTCAGCGGAATGCGCTCTCCTGTCTCGTCTGCCTTCGCGATGATAAACTGTCCCGGCAGGCAGCGCCTTGCAACGCGCGGCGCGTCTACAACCATCTCATAGATGTTGTTTGCAAGCTTTCCGGCTTTTAAAATTTTGTACATATCCTACCTCCTGAGGTTTCTTATGAAAGTAACTATGAGAATTCATAGCTACGAAAACACATTGCGAATAGTATAAAACAATCCCGGCGATAATTCAATGGTCAATTTTTGTAATTCCGACATTTCCACGCAAAAAAATGGTAACTTTTCAGAACAGCAGGCCGCAGGTCTACACTTCGCTTCGGTGTTCTGAACTGTTACAAAAAATGAAGAAAACACCGGTTTACTTTTCAGAAAGGAAAGAGTATACTGCGGGAAAAAAGGAAAAAGGAGTACAGTTTCCATGATTATCAAAAACGGCACGATATTATCCCCCGGAACACAGGAAGAATATGCTGCGGACCTGCGAATTGCGGACGGCCTGATTGCAGAAATCGCCCTCCCGGGTTCCCTGTCCCCGGATTCTGACGAGGAAGAAGTCCTGGATGCATCCTCCTGCGTGATCGCTCCCGGACTGGTCGACGTCCATGTGCATTTTCGCGACCCCGGATTGACCTGGAAAGAAGATCTGCACACCGGCGCACGCGCTACCGCCGCGGGAGGCTTTACCACCGTGATCTGCATGGCGAACACGAAACCGCCTGTCGATAACACAGATACGCTCTCTGATCTGCTTTTGCGCGCACAAAAAGAAGCCATCCGCATCCGTTTCACCGCTGCTGTTACCAAAGGTCTCGCAGGAAAGGAACTGACCGATTTTAAAACTCTCGCCGGACTGGGCGCATGCGGTTTCACAGACGATGGGATTCCGCTCTGCGACGAAAAGCTGACTGAGCAGGCCATGCGCCGGGCAAAAGCACTCGGACTGCCTCTTTCCTTCCACGAGGAGGATCCGGCTTTTATTGAGAAACCCGGCACAAACCGTACTGCGCCTGCAATTGCAGAAGACATTCTGGTCGCCCGCGACTGCATGTTATCCAGATATACCGGCGCCGTCATCAACATCCAGCACATCAGCTCCGAAGCCTCCGTTGCACTCGTGCGTACAGCCAAAGCCCTTGGTGCGCCTGTATTCGCAGAAGCGACTCCTCATCATTTTTCGCTGACCGAGGAAGCAGTTGAAACGTACGGAACCTGTGCAAAAATGAATCCGCCGCTGCGGACAGAGACGGATCGCCAGGCAATCATCGAAGGACTAAAGGACGGAACCATCGACATCATCGCGACCGACCACGCACCCCACAGCACAGCAGAGAAGCAAAAAGAAGACTTTTTCGCAGCGCCCAGCGGCATCATTGGCCTTGAGACGTCCCTGGGTCTTGGCATCACGAACCTCGTGCGCCCCGGTCATCTCACATTGATGCAGCTGCTTGAAAAGATGACCGTCAATCCAGCCAGGCTATATCGGATCAATGCGCTGGCAAAACCCGCTACAGTACAGGACAATTTGCCTGAAAGCACACCAGAGTCATTCTTCTACGGTTCGATCCGTCCCGGCTGTGCGGCTGACCTCGTAATCTTTAACCCGAACGAAGCATTTGTTGCCGGCAATTACCAGTCAAAGTCCGAAAACTCGCCTTTTACCGGGATGGAACTCTACGGCAGGGTTCACTACACGATCTGTAACGGGAAAATCGCCTGGGCTGCCTCTGATACAGCCTGTTTCTGACACATCCAGGCGAACAGAACGGCTCTTTTATCCGGAAGCGATCGCGGCTTCCGGATAGTCGATCCCCACATACTCACTTTTTCTGCCTCCAGTAAAAATATAATACTATTTTCTCCAGCTTTCTTTTGAACACAATCTGAATCTCTTCTTTCGGATGAATCGGCTTCACCAGAATCGAATACAGACCCGCTCGCCGCGCACCATACACATCCGTAAACAGCTGATCACCGACAAACAGGGTCGTAGAACGGGTCGTCCCCATCGTCTCCATTGCCCGCTGATACCCTTTCCTGGACGGCTTATGCGCATCCTCAATAAAGTGCGCACCAATGTCACGGTTAAACATCTCCACCCGCTCCCGCTGATTATTCGAGAGCAGACAGCACGAAAACCCCAGCGACCCCAGATAAGAAAACAAAGCCCGCGCCCGCCCATCCGCCGGAGCCCCATGCGGCACCAGCGTATTATCAATATCAAAAATAATCCCGCGATATCCCCGCTGATAAAACGACGTATAATCAATCACATACGCAGAATCCAGATATTCATCCGGGTAGAACCTCTCAAACATACTGTTTATGTCTCCTGTAATTTAAACTTATACACTTCATAATTGAGAAAACCTTCCGCGCCCGAAGCGGCATAGGACTGCTGAGGATTATGAAAGACAACGTCGGTCTTTCATTTCAGACGCGGTGAAACGTATATCGCGGCAGCCCTACGGCAGCCGCCGCGCTCATTCCCTCACCGCGGCATCATATCAAAAATCGACAACTGATTCGTTTCCGGCAAACCATCGAGAATTTTCAGATCCACAAGGAGATCCGTCATCGTCTTCCCGACCTTGGCGCGCGTCATGAAATCATCCTTTGAGAGGAATGGCCCATCCTTGCAGGCGTCCACGATCGATGCGGCTGCCTTATCGCCCAGTCCGGAGATGGAGCTTAACGACGGCATAATATCATTCCCAACGATTTGGAATCTCGTCGCCTGTGCTTTATAGATGTCAATCGGCACAAAGTTCAGTCCCCGCGCGTACATTTCCAGCACACTCTTCATATCCTTGTAGGTATCCTGCTCTTTTTTGCTTAAGGAGTCCATACGTTTCTCAAAGTCTGCCATATGGTAAAGCAGCTTTTCTTTTCCCAGACACATCAGCTCGTAATCAAAGCCGGACGCGCGAATGCTGAAGTAAGCCGCGTAATAGGCCTGCGGATAATTGATCTTACAATAAGCGATACGCCACGCCATCATGACATAGGCCGCCGCATGTGCTTTCGGGAACATATATTTGATCTTTTTGCACGACCAGATATACCAGTCCGGCACATCGTGGGCGATCATCTCTGCTTCCCATTCCGGCTTCAGTCCCTTTCCTTTGCGGACGCTCTCCATGATGGTAAAGGAAAGCTCACTGTCCATGCCCTTGCTGATCAGGTAGATCATGATGTCGTCTCGGGTACAGATTGCCGTGGAAATAGTCGCCTTCCCTTCCTGGATCAGCGTCTGCGCGTTGCCCAGCCACACATCGGTACCATGCGCCAGACCGGCAATACGGACAAGGTCAGAGAAATACTTTGGCTTCGTGTCGATCAGCATCTGCATGGCGAACTCGGTACCAAACTCCGGAATGCCCAGAGAACCGAGCGGCACGCCGCCGATGTCATCCGGCGTAATCCCAAGTGCTTCCGTGCTTGTAAACAGAGACATGACCTCCGGGTCATCCAATGGGATCTCTTTCGGGTCCAGCCCGGTCAGGTCCTGCAGCATGCGGATCATGGTCGGATCATCGTGTCCGAGAATATCAAGCTTGAGCAGGTTGTGGTCAATCGAATGGTAGTCAAAATGGGTTGTCACGATATCCGTCGTCATATCGTTCGCCGGATGCTGTACCGGCGTAAAGGAGTAAATCTCATCGCCAATCGGCAGAACGATAATGCCGCCCGGATGCTGCCCGGTCGTCCGGCGTACGCCGACACAGCCCTGGACAATCCGGTCGATCTCACAGTTTCGCTTATGGATATTGCGTTCTTCATAATAGTTTTTTACATAGCCAAACGCTGTTTTATCCGCAAGCGTACCGATCGTCCCGGCGCGGAAGGTCTGTCCCGCGCCGAAAATCACTTCCGTGTACTTATGCGCCTTGCTCTGATATTCACCGGAAAAGTTCAGGTCAATATCCGGCTCCTTGTTTCCCTTAAATCCCAGGAATGTCTCGAAAGGAATATCAAATCCCTCTTTTTTCAATTTTGTCCCGCAGTTCGGGCAGATTTTGTCGGGCATATCGCAGCCGGCCATACCGGCATATTTTTTGACTTCCTCCGAATCAAAATCGCTGTAATGACAGTTTGGACAGATGTAGTGCGGGTTCAGAGGGTTGACCTCAGTAATTCCGGACATCGTCGCAACTAACGAAGA
>JAJQGP010000094.1:0-2103 GCA_021200475.1 Lachnospiraceae bacterium | reverse complement strand
CAACCGAGCCCCGGGAACCAACCAGGTAGCCGTCTGCATTCGATTTCCAAACCAGCTTCTGCGCGATGATATACATGACGGCAAATCCATTGGAAATGATCGAGTTCAGTTCGCGCTCCAGTCTCTCTGACACAATTGGCGGCAGCTCTTCCCCATAGATTTCATGTGCTTTCTCATAACACAGGTTTCGCAGAATCTGATCTGAATTCTCGATGACAGGCGGACATTTATCCGGACGCACCGGAGAAATCCGCTCGCACATATCTGCAATTTTTTCTGTATTCGTCACAACGACTTCATATGCTTTCTTTTCCCCGAGGTATGTAAATTCATTCAGCATCTCCTCCGTTGTGCGCAGATAAAGAGGAGCCTGCTCATCCGAATCTTTAAATCCGCGGCTTCCCATAATAATCCGGCGGTAAATCTCATCCTGCGGATCCAGAAAATGCACATCACAGGTGGCGACAACCGGCTTATGGTACTGCTCTCCTAATTCTACAATTCGTCGATTCAGATCCTGGAGTTCTTCTACTGTTTTGCGGTCCTCATAATCCTCCTTCGTCATAAACATGTTATTTCCAAGAGGCTGTATTTCCAGATAATCATAAAACTCGACCAGCCGGGCGATCTCCGGCGCGGAAGCACCGCGAACCAGAGCCCGATACAGCTCTCCCGCCTCGCAGGCAGAGCCAAGCAGCAGTCCCTCGCGGTTTTGCTCCAGAACGCTCTTCGGAATGCGCGGATGGCGGTTATAGTAATCGATATGCGACCATGACACCAGCCGGTACAGGTTTGTCCGTCCGACCTCGTTTGCAGCCAATATAATTGCGTGATAGGTCGGCAGCTTTTTTATCTGGTCTTTTGACGAGTGCCCCAGAGCATTGAGCTGAGCCAGCGTCGTGATTTCCCTTTTCTGAAGCATCCCTAAAAATTTTTCAAAAATCTCCGCGGTGCATCCGGCATCATCCACCGCGCGGTGGTGATGTCCCAATGGCACGCCAACGGCTTTTGCGACAGTGTCCAGCTTAAACCGGTTCAGAGCCGGAAGCAGCACACGCGCCATCGCCACGGTATCGACCGCAGTTTTATCACAGGGAATCGCCAGTCTGCGGCAGTTTTCCTCGATAAAGCTCATATCAAAAGATGCGTTGTGCGCCACCATCACACATCCCTCGCAGAACTCCATGAATTCCGGCAGAACAGTCTCGATTGTGGGAGCGTCCATGACCATATTGTCATTGATGCTGGTCAGTTCCTCAATCCGGAAAGGAATCGGCACCTGCGGATTGACGAATGTGCTGAATTTATCTGTGATTTTTCCATTCTGCACTTTTACAGCGCCGATTTCAATGATGCGGTTGTTCTGCGGAGAAAAACCGGTCGTCTCCAGGTCAAAAACAACGAAATCCGCGTCCAGCTCCTGTCCTTTTTCATTTACCGCAATCTCTTTCTGATCATCCACAAGATAGGCTTCCACACCATAGATGACCTTAAAATCACTGTCCTGGGGAACCGCGTGATTAGCGTCCGGAAAAGCCTGCACTGCCCCATGATCCGTGATTGCAATCGCTTTGTGCCCCCAGCTGATGGCCCGTGCAATGATATCCTTCACATCAGAAACGCCATCCATATCACTCATTTTGGTGTGACAGTGCAGCTCCACACGCTTCTCAATGGCGTTATCGACACGTTTCACGCGGAAGTCAGCGATCTTTTTGATTCCCTGAACATTGCCGATCGTCAGCTGACTGTCAAACCGGTCAATCGTTGTCACACCACTGATCATCAAAAAGGCATCCTTTTTGATCGAAGGTGCAAGCTCTTCCGCCTGTTCCTTCGTCAGAAACATTTTGACATTAATCGAGTCGGTAAAATCAGTGATTGTAAAGATAAAGAGAATTTTTCCAATCCGCAGCTCCCTCTGTTCCACCGAAAGAACCTGTCCCCGGAGAAGCACGCTGCCAATCTCACCGGTAATTGTCTCAATGAGAATCGGCTCTCCGTCAAAATCTCTGCCATAAATGACATCCGGATTGTCAGAACGGCGGAAACCGCCCGACCGATCCCGGTAAAAACCGCTGCTTCTCTTCTGCGTGTCGCCTC
>JAJQGP010000157.1 GCA_021200475.1 Lachnospiraceae bacterium | reverse complement strand
GGGAATCAATATGTCGTAGGAACCGGTGGACAAAATGACCACTTACCTGGTAAGACAGCAGAACGGATCGCAAAGCAAAATCATACGAGTGAGCGGACTGTCCGGAGGAATGAAAAATTTGCGCTGGGTGTGGAAGCAGCTGATGAGGCAGTGCCCGGAACCAAACAACAGATCCTGTCCGGAGAGCTTTGCCCTGTGGATTCTGCCGTCAACGCGGTGGCCGCCGCGCCTCCTGAAGAGAGGGAGTCCCTTGCCAGACGGCTTCATGATCCGGATGTGCAGCAACGGGGAAAGCACCGTACAGAATCCGAAGAAGAACGGGTTACCAGGGTGGTTGCCGAAGATATGGAAGCTGTGATTCCGAGGCATAAGGTAAATGAAAACAGTATGCTGGAGACACTTCGAGGCGTAACTCACACGATGATACGCAGCTGCAACAGATGTTTTGATCTGTTTCCGACTCTTCTCACAGATGAGCATTACCGGGAACAGGTACTGGAAATTATGAATGAACCAAAAGCTTATATTTTGAATCTGGAGTCAGGAGGTGATAACAGTGAAGGATAATGATCTGACTTATGATGAGATTGAGATCAACACGGCGGATATTCTTGTGCCGCGTAACAGCTATCAGAGAGGCTTAAGTGTCTCGCGGGCGAAACGGATTGCTGAACATTTTGATGAGCGGATTGCTAACAAACCGAAGGTCAGTTACCGTGACGGAAATTATTACGTGTTTGATGGGCAGCATACCCTGTCAGCGAGAAAAATTCTCAACGGAGGAAACGATCTGCCTGTGAAGTACCGTGTGTATTACGGTCTCACAGAGGAAGATGAGGCGCTGCTGTTTGCACAGCAGTTTGGTTTTTCGGATGTGTTGAGTGCCGGCGCAAAAATGCGTGCCCTGCTTTACGGAAAAGACCCGACCGCAATGGCCTTTCTTGCCGCAACTGAAAGCGTGGGCATTCACCTGGATTATTCTCAGAACCTGGGAGAAAGCAGGATCGGCTGCATCAGTACCGCGTTCCACGCCTATCAGCGTGTCGGTGAAGAGATTTACATAGAAGCGCTGAACATTATCATGGAAGCGTGGAATGGAGATCCGTATTCTCTGCGGGGGACGAATGTCCGGGCCGTGATTGAGTTTGTGGATCTTTACAAAGGCGAGTATGACAGAGACCGTCTGGTAGGGAAACTGCAGGCAGTTGATCCGCTGACAATCTACCGGAAAGGACAGGCGATGGGTATTACCATTGCCGGATATAAGAAATATCTGTATCAGGTTTACCTGATTTACAATGGCTCCAGTAAAAAGGCGGCTCTGCCCCTGAAATTTTAATCGGGAGAAAACAATATGCGAAAGGATTGGGTTTACCGGCGGGGTGATGTTTACCTCGCTGACTGCGGTGCCTGGCACGGCTCCATACAGGGCGGCATCCGCCCGGTTGTGGTAGTACAGAATGACACGGGAAACCGGCACAGCCCCACGCTCAGCGTAGTGAAGCTGACAACAAAGGTGAAAAAGAAGCCGGGCCAGCCGACCCACTATGTGCTGAAAAATATCAAAGGCATGGTGGATGAAAAGAAAATCGCGTTTAACCCTGCATATGAGCTGTCATTCCTGAAGCCAGAGGAACAGGAGATGCTGATTGAAACGATGGATTATGAGCAGGCAACGCCGTCTCTTTCTCAGGCGCAGCGCCTGAAACAATTCAGCCAGGAAGGTCATCTGACCGAAGATTCCATGCTCGCGATTATGTCGGAGGAGAAGAAACCGGTTCAGGACAAGATTATGTTCACATCGGATGTTTTGAGAAAGTATTTCCCCAAAGACTATACGCCGAGAAAGATGGAGAAGACGATTATTAAGCTGCTGGAGCAGTGGAAGCAGAGACGATTGCAGCAACAGGACCAGCAGAGACGCCATAATTCCCGGTGATGAGAGCATATTGCAGCGAGAAACGGAAGAAAAACGGAAAGGAGACTTCGAATATGTCATATTCAACTTGCAATGCGGTGATGGGTGAGGGGAAAGACGATATTTTATTCAGGGATGAGGAACATGAACTGTTTTGTCTGCAGGCGATGGAAAAATGCAGATGGATTGACGGTTGCCATGAAGCGCTGGTCTACTGCCTTAGAATCGACCAGAATACGAGAAACCATGTTGACCGTATCTATGATTTTGCAACCGGGAAGGTGAAGCCGGATTGTCTGCGCGAGGGATGGCAGACAATCCACAGTATGAGGGTTGTGCGTATGGCATTCAATCTCTATTGCGATGGTACTCCGAGTGTAGATAACCTGAGTAACGAGGAAGACAGGCTGCGGGAGTGCTGTGAATATACAGTGAGCGATTTGTTTTGCTGTGGTTACGCAAGATACTTTTGGGAAGCGGTAAAAATTCGCTATCCGGAATACTGCGCCTGAAAAGAGAAGCTCCACTATTCGGAACACCGGAGTGGTGTGCGCGGTTTTCAACCAGTGTTAAAGGACAATGCTGGTTCAAAAAAGCAGAGAACCATTTACAGAAATGGAGAAGTGAGATGGAAAACAAAATAGAATTTGATTATTTCCATGAGCATGAATCGGAGCAGTTTTCTTTTTACCGTATCCCGAAATTGCTGTTTACGGATGAGCATTTTCATGATCTGTCATGTGAGGCAAAAGTGCTGTATGGGCTTATGCTGGACCGTATGTGCCTTTCGTTGAAAAATCATTGGATCGACAGGGAGAAACGAGTTTACATAGTTTTCACGCTTGAACAGGTCACGGAATATCTGAACTGTGGCAGGGACAAGGGAATGAAGATCCTTGCGGAGCTGGACAGCAAAAAGGGGATTGGGCTGATTGAGCGGGTAAAACAGGGATTTGGGAAACCGGATGCGATCTATGTAAAGAATTTTATCGTGAAGCAGAACGAACAGCCGGAACAGGAGACGGCGGAAACACCAGAAAGTGTCGTGGGTAGACAGGAACAATCAGAAGATGCATTCGCGGACAATTTGGAAGACATCGGGATGAATCATGAACAGCCGGAAGAGAGGAGCCAGTCAATTGAGCCGGAGAGGGGGAATTTTCCGAAGTCGGAAATCTCGACTTATCAAGGTCGGAAAAACCGACCTGGAGAGGTCGGAAAAATCGACTAGCCGAGGTCGGGAAAGTCCACCTGTACAGGTCGAAAAAACCGACCCTAATAATACTGATATTAATAAGACTGATAGGAATGATACTGATCTTATCAATCTATCTGTGCGCGCACGCGCAAATCCGCCGGATGAGGCAGATCGGATAACTGCATACACAGAAATTATCAGGTCAAATATCGAGTATGAGTATCTGGTGATGGATTCCAACCCGGAGGACAGGAAGTTGATTGATATGATCGTCTCCCTGATGGCAGAGACGATTGGGGCACGATGTGAAACAGTGGTTGTCGCCAGGGCGGAATATCCCTATGCGTATGTAGTGAATAAGCTTCTCCGGGTGGGCTACTTTCATGTCCAGTACATAGTGAGCTGTCTGAAGCAGCAAAGGGAAAAGATAAATAACATCAAGGCTTATGTGCTTGCCTGCATCTTTAACGCGCCGACCATGATGGATGCTTATTACCGGTCGGAAGTCAGGCAGGGGATGTATGCGGAATCCAGCGCGTAAGTGAAGAAGTGGAGGAAAAAATGAAAAACGGGAAAAGACCGACAAGGGAACACATGGGTATCATGAAAAAGCATGGATTAAATCCGGAAAGCTGGCTGGTGGTGAAGAACCTGCCGGACAGCCTGCTGGTAGTCAGCCGGATGTCGCTCCATTCAGGGAAAAAAGCGGATTTCAAGATATTGCCTAAGATGTAACGCTGTGGTAACTGGGAAGATATGGAACTGTTACGCTCTGTGCTTTACCTGCACAGGGAGAGGTGGTCAGGATGCATTTTTTGGATTTTGAGCCAATGGACGGAGGGGGACATGGTGGAATATCTGGGGGAGATGGAACGCATGGACAAAAGGATACAGGAAATGCTGCGGGAAGAATACTCGAAACTTGAATCGTTTGAGGAATGCATTCGCCGCAGATCGTTTCGGAGCGGTGTCTCAGAGCTGGGGACTGTAACCCAGTCGCATAGTACGAAAACGGACACCGTTTATAACATCCTGTGTTCCGTGCAGAGCGATATGGACCGGCAGGGGAGGGAGATCGCACAGCAAATATTAAAGATCACGGAAGGACAGGAAAAACTGAATTATGTGAGATTCTGCATCCGCTCCCTTCCGCAGGACCAGGAAGAATTGATTCAGCACGTTTACGTGAAAGGGGAGGGTCAGGTGGCTTACGCAAGAGAAAAGTACTTCAGCAAAGCGACGGCAAGCCGCAGGACAAGGGCAGCTATGGGAAATATTCTGGAGCTGTATAATGGCCGGTTTGAAAGTGACCGAATTACCGACAGGGAAAGGATGGACTGATTATGAAAAAAGCGGAATTAATTTGTGGAATCGCTGCTTTTATCCTGCTAATTGTGGGAATTGCAATGGCCTTGCGGGTGTACTTCACCTACCAGAAAGGCAGGGAAACGTATGACGAGATGGAAGCTGCATTTACCAGTGACAATCCAGGAGAGGAAAGTGAAAATACGGAATCCGCCGCCGGGGATGGGACAGGCAGTGAAACGGATGATATGGAAAAAAATTCCAGATCTAAAACTGGGTCAGATTATCTTCCGGAAGACGCGCCAGAACGCATTACGGTAGATTGGAGTGCGTTATCGGTCAGTTACGATGATTGCGTTGCCTGGATTCAAATTCCGGCAGTGGAGATTTCCTATCCGGTGATGCAGGCGGAGGACAATGATTATTACCTCCACCGCTCACCAGATGGCAATTACATATACGCCGGAAGTATTTTCATGGATTACCAGAATGATTCTTACCTGGAAGATTACAATACAGTTATTTACGGGCATAACATGAGGGACGGGAGTATGTTTGCAAAGCTGAAGCAGTTCAAAGATTCAGAGGTTCTGGTCTTTTGCCCCTACTTTTGGCTTTATACGCCAGACAGGGATTATCTGTACCGTATCTTTTCGGTTCATTCTGTCGATGCAGATGGCAACGCCTATGCACTGGAGTTTGATGGATATGAGGGGTATACGGAATGGTTTTATGAGATGCTGGACACTTCTGAAATAGATACGGGCATTACAGCCCTGGTCGGAAATAAAACGGTAACACTGTCTACCTGTAATGGGAATAATGCTACGCGCCTGGTGGTACAGGGAGCTCAGGTGTGGCAGAGCTGAGGTATGAAAGCTTTTGGCAACTTTGGCAATTGATCGGCACCGCCTTCACAGTTAGCGTAAAATTTTTGTAGGAAAAAGTAAAAAGGGAACACCAGTTTGTGT
>JAJQGP010000109.1 GCA_021200475.1 Lachnospiraceae bacterium | reverse complement strand
AGCATGAAGGATGTAAAGCAGAGATAAAGATACAGGATGAAACGACAACCGGGCCATTTCTTAAACGGCCCGGTTGTCATTATACGTCTCAAAGCTTTGCTCCATATTTTTGAGGGTGTCGGCGTATTTGAGCAGCTGGGCGCGTACCTCTTCCTTGTCCGCGCGGTCCTGCTTGTAGTTGATTCGATGCTCCATACTTGCCCAGAAGTCCATACTCAGCGTGCGCACCTGCACCTCGACCGGATAGTATTCGGTGAGCTCCAGATAGCGGACCGGAATTCCCAGAATGATGTGATAGCTGCGGTAGCCGTTTGACTTCGGGTGGCGAATGTAGTCCTTTTCCGTGACCACGATCAGGTCATTCTGCCGTTTCAGCGCGTCGATCATCTGATAGGCGTCCTGCTCGAAATAGCAGATCACGCGGATCCCGGCGATGTCCTGCAGATATTCGCGCGCGTTCGCCGGGGTGGTTTCGTGATGGAGCCGGATGAGCTTGTCTTCCAGACTCTGGTGCTTTTTGATTCTGGAGTATATGGTATGAACGGGCTTATTCGCTCCGTCATGGTAGATCGAATGGTTGAGGACGTCGAGCCTGGAAAGCAGCAAATGGAGCGCGTCCTGATAGGGTAAAATCAATTCGTAGTACTCATCACTGGTCATTTTTTACAAAGTCCCCCTGTGTTGCCTGATGTATTGGTAAAAATATACAAAGAAAATATGTTCAGGATGTGTAGCAGATATTAAAAGAAAGGGAAAAAGCTGGAAAAAGAATGCTATACTTTTGTCTACAGTATAAGGCAGGTGTGTTACATGTTTGAATCCTCCTATAAAAATACAGCGGTCAATGCGCTGAAACAGGAGATAGAAGAATATAACCAGGCGGTAAAATCGGCGGCAGGGGAAGCCGAGTCTCTGCAGGAATGCCGCGAGAAGTCCGTTCAGCTGCTGAAAGAAGTCCAGGAGTATGTCTCGGGCCTGGCCGGATCTCCCAGGGAATACGGGATAAAAATTGGAAGTGTGAATACCCGGGTGAGGCAGTTCGAGCGTATGCAGCTGAAGCTCGAAGAAGACAGCCGGAAAGCTGAAAAAAACGGCGGAAAAATGATCGGCACAGGAATCGCTGTCGGCTCTCTTGTCGCATCCGTGGGACCTTCTGCGGCGATGGCTGTGGCTATGACATTTGGCACTGCTTCCACTGGTACAGCGATCGCCACGCTTTCAGGAGCTGCTGCCACCAATGCAGCGCTGGCATGGTTAGGCGGCGGTGCGGTAGCAGCCGGTGCAGGCGGGATCGCTGCCGGTGAGGCGGTCCTGGCGATGATGGCTCCGATCGGCTGGGCAGTGGCAGGTACTGCCCTGGTCGGAGGAACCATCTATGTTTCTCTGAAGAACAGAAAAACGGCGGAACATGCGGAAAAAAGCATCAAAGAAATCCAGCTTCAGACAAGCCGGATCAGAGGTACGGAAAAACGCATAAGTGATTTGCGCGATGTCACAATACAGCTGAATACGGAGACCGAAAGGACATTAAAAAGTCTGAAGCGCGGATTTATACAGAATTATGCATTATTTTCTACAAAACGGAAGGCAAAGCTGATGAAGCTGGTGAACCTGGCGGAAACGCTTTCTGTGAAAATCGGGGAAGTCATCGATCCGAATAAACCGTAGAGAAAACAGGAATCCATAAATCGCAGACGTTCTGTGGTCTGCGTTCGGAATCGTTCTGCATGATCCATACTTATGAAGCAGGGTTGGAAAGAGTATGAAGCAAAACAGGAATGAAAAGGATGAAAAAAGAGCGGCTTATCCCAAATGCGACCGGCTTGATGTCCTGATCGCCGTCTGCTGTGGTTCGCTGGCCGGAGTGATGGATGTTTTACTGGTTGGTTCTCTGGGCTCTTTCAAGGGAAGGGCGATCCGGAACAGCAGGCTGGGCAGCCTGTCGGACCGAACGACAGACGAACTGGTGATGAATTGCGCAAGGCTGGCAGGCTGGAAACCCAGGGAAGGGAAAGAAAACAACATCAGCTCAGCCATCGGCTATTTTGAACGCAATTTTAAGGTGAATTACGACCAGAAAAACAGCCTGGAGACAGGTGGGAAGCTTGCTCTGAATACGAAAAACCACCATATCAAATCGCTGAGCCATATGCCGGATGCGGCAGGTCTGTTTTTTTCCGTGCTGGACCAGTTTATGGGTACTGCAAGCTTTCTGGAGAAGGGGGAACTCATCCGGATTGATGCGGGCAGCAACAGCATCCGGCTGGAGGGAAAAGATTTTCCGGCGAAGCTGTACTGCGGCTTTTGCAACTGGCTCGGACATCTGATCTCCGACGTGGCGGGAAGCTCCGGAAGCAGAGGCAATGCCACTGGCGGCCGGGGGATGGGCCTGGCGATGCCTTTTTCGGAACTGTTTCAGCTGTGTCGTTTTGGAAAATTTCAGATAGAAAAGGACAGGCAGGACCTGGCTACCCTCATGTCACGCGTTTATATGGCCGGATATGACGCAAGAAGCTTTACCGCTGCTTCTTATGTCGTGGCTTTGGAAGAGATGATGGTTCGTCTCCTCTGGGCAATCCGGAAAACCTATGCGCGTGGCGGACTCATGGTCCGACGCTCCATGGATTCAAGCGCTGTCCTGCAGAATCCCCAGGATGCATCCGACCTGAACATGATGCTGCTGATAGGAAATGGGACCTTATGTCTGATCGACGGTACGCATGCCGCGGTGAAAAGCCAGGGGAATATGCTGGTCTTTGTTCTGCATATGAATCTGCCGGCCTGGATTCGATTTTCCATGCTGGTCTTAAAAGAGGTTGGGACGCAGTTAGGTACAACTGCGGATACGTTGACGGCCGCTCTTTGGGAGTATCTGCTCCAGGTGGATACGTCGCTGGAAAAGCGGCAGATCGAGGCGTTTTACCTGCGGGTCAGGGATTCCAGGGAAACGGCGGAGCACCTGTTCTGTCAGTTCTGCGAAGAAGAAGAAAACCGATATCAGGAAGAATGCCGATTGCTTGACGCTTGCACAGACCCATCGGCCAGCGCAGAAGTACAGGCCAGGCGGAGCGCGGAGCTGGCAAGAGGCCTGGGGGTACCCGAAGAGCGGATTATAGAGAATCCCGGGAAGCTCGACCGGCTCTTTGGCAGGAAATACAGGAAAACAGATCCGCTACCAATGGAAGAGGAAAACAAATGAGGCTGTTAAAAGAAACAAAAATGGTATGGCTGAGCGTATATGTGGGGAATCTGGCGATTGTTGCTGCACTGTATTCTCTGGATGCCAGCTTCCGCACAATTCCGGTAATCGGCACTATCGTGGAAGTGGTGCTTCTGTTTTCGTTTCTCCTGATGGCACTCTCCGGCAGTGGACTGTCTGCCATTTCTTCATTGGCATGGGGGTTCCTCCGGCATTGCCAGATCATTGGCTCTCTGTTTTATTTTGCGGCATCTATTTACGCATGCATCACAGTCGGTTTTTCCAGATGGTATCTCATTCTTCCGTATATGCTTCTGATGGAGCTTCTGTATGTCTACCTTGCCGGGGGAATAAAAAACTGCTATGTAGCAGAGTATTACCAGGACAGAATTGCCGCCCTGGTATCAGATAACCAGGTGTTATACAAAGAATACGCGCAGGAGGCGGAGGATTTTAATTCCGGAAATGGCCTTGGCTTTTTTCGGAAAGTCCGCGTAAAACATGAGCCAAAATGGGAGAGATACCATGCCAATGTGACGACTTCCGATCTGTTTGGTTTTTATGCAGCCATTTCCGGCATCCCTACTTCAGAATGGGAATCTACAGTAGCAAAGCTGGAGGACAATCAAAGAATTTACCATGAGGTAGCCGAGAGAGCCCGGTATGACAGGAAGGACAGAGAAGGCGCGGAGTGGGAAATAGGAGTACATAATAAATGGGTGCGGGAAGGATTCGAGGAGGAACGTAAAAAAAGGGAAATGGTAAGCGGTATAAAAAACTCAGGGAGAAAGCTTTAAAAGAGAACAGGAAAATCATAAAAAAAGAGAACAGGAGAAAAAGATTATGAATATGAATAATGAAATAGAACCAACCGGCAGGAAAAAAGGAATTACGATGTCCGGACCAAGAGGAAGCCGGATTGAGATGGACGAGGATATCGCGATTGCAGCACTGGACAAGCTGATCCTGGCAGGCTGTCAGTTGCTCAAAGATGGCTGCATCGAAGCTTTTCGTGTCCAGAGTGAATATAATCTGGAAAAGCTGAAGGGGGATTTGGAACTCCAGCATGGCATCACAGAAGACAGACGGGGGTTTCTGAGAAAAGCAGACGAATACAACGACGCCTATGTAGTCAATATGCAAAATGCAAAAACGGAGGCGGAAAGAAAAGCGCTAAAGGAATCCTATGACTATATAAAACCGGTGATAGACAGTTATATAGCTGCCTATTATACGACCATGGACAAACAGCTGGAAGCCAGCAACCAACGGAAAAAAGCGGGGGCGTTTGACATCATCAGGGATAGGCTTTATAAATGATGTGTAACGGATCCGTACTTTCATAGCCAGTTGCTGCACCAACAACTTCCCGATCTATCAGTCTGTGTTCAATCAGACCCCATTGTACATATAAGGCACCGGCTGATTTATCAGTCAGTGCTTTATACAAAATAACCTTAGTCCAATCTTGAGATTCCTTTTACAATATTTTTGCTATCTCTCCCACCATAAAACACTCGAATAACACTAACAACGTTCTCTTCATCCTTTACCTGATAATATATAATGAAATTATCTACCGGCAATTTATGTACTTCCATCGAGTGCCAGGGTTCCCATTCAACTAAAACATAGCGTTCTGGCATATTTGTCAATGAACGTGCTTTTTTCGAATACGTTTTATCTGAGCAGCAGCATTTTCTGGTGCCAAAAGTTCATTTGCTATGTAGTTATAGATTTCTCTCAAATCCCCCAACGCATCCGCAGAATAATTAATCCTGTAGTTTTTTGTCATATGCCAAATTCCTTTGCAAGTATTTCATCCACTTCATTCGCAGAATATACATTTCCTGCATTAATAGAGTCCATACCCTTTTGAAGTTCCGCATTCAGTTGTTCCGTGGTCATCGCGCCGACCGATAATGGTTTAGTTGTTGGTAAACGCAAATCAAATGGCATGCCATTATTTAGCACAATCTGACTATATAACATTTGAATGGCACTGGATGGAGAAATTCCTAACTTAGAAAGGATACTCTCAGCACGATCTTTCAGATTAGAATCTATTCTTGCGTAAACTGCACTGGTATTTGCCATAATACCGCCTCCTTTTTTGAGATTTTACCATCAAATGCTTGCGATTGCAAGCGTTTGTTTTGAGATGACGGCGTAAATCTACTGTAGGAATCGTAGTGGCGGAGACCACCAGAAATGCA
>JAJQGP010000136.1 GCA_021200475.1 Lachnospiraceae bacterium | reverse complement strand
CGACTCCGGTGGGGAAATACTAAGCCTCGATGATGCGCACGAAAAAAAAGTGGATACTGCTGACCCTGGAGATTGTGATCTGGTTCGGACTGCTTTATGTGGGGCGGCGATATTCGCAGGTGAATGAGCGGACGCATATGGTGACGGTTTATACCATGCTGATGCTGGTAAGCGCCGGAGTGGCGGTTTATGTATTTCCGGTATTTTCACGGTTTGAAATGAAGCTGACCGGCTGCTGGAAGCTGGCGTTTCTGATGTGCCTTCGTTTTTTACCCTGCACGGTGGTGATTATGGCGGGGACAGCGGGGATTGCCTGGCTGCAGTTTTATGTTCTGCCGATGCCATGTATCCTGTTTGTGCCGGGGATCTGGTGCCTGGTGATCACTTTTATGGTGGAACCGGCATTGCTTGCATATATGCCGAAGCCGGAAGAGGGACTGGCCAGGGACGCCTGGTATTATGAGACCGGAAAATCAGAGAAGGCGAAAAAAACGAAAAAGACAAAAGACCCGCATGACGGACAAGAAGGATTTTCGCAGGAGGGCAGTCCGGGAGTGAGGGATAAACCAGTAAGAAACAGGAAGCACGATATATAAGAATCTACAGAAAGGAAAGGGAAAGATGGCATCTTCTATGGCAGTTCCTAAAACAAGCAGGCGCACGGCATCCGCCGTGTTTTCCGGAAAACGGAGGCGGCCTGCGGCTATCTACAGAAATCGCAGACTGTCCAGACTGCTTCATATGCTGGTCGGAGTGCTGGTATTTTCCATGATGGCTGCGACGAATACTGCGGCGACCAACATGACGATGGATGAGTTTGACGAGCTTGTCAGCACTTACACCGTGGACGACTCCATTCCGGGCTACAAGGAATATCTGGCAATGTATGATGAGGTCTACCCGGATAGCGAGATTGTCGTGACGGCAGATGACCTGGAGCGCTACGATGAGTCCGATGAGACCGTTGATCCGGTGATTTACACGGATTATGAAGGTCTGGAGGGGGACAGCGTATATACGAGCGAGGATTCTCTGGCGGAGTTTACATTTACGGTGGAAGAAGAGGGCTTCTACAGCATGGTTCTGGAGTATTATCCCATCGAGGGGAAGGGCTCATCGATTGAACGTGCGATTTTTATCGATGGCGAGCTGCCGTATGAGGAGCTGGCGCTGGTTTCCTTCAACCGCGTATGGGTTTACGATGCAGAGGAGGGCGAGCCGGACGAGAGTGGCTCCGCTACCTACGAATGGGGCAAGGATAACCAGGGCAACGACAACAAGCCGAGCATGACAGAAGCACCGGAATGGATCAGCAGCTATGTCTATGACAGCGACGGTTATATCACGTCTCCTCTGACGGTTTATCTGACCGAGGGAGAGCATACGCTTTCGCTTTTGTCTGAGCGTGAACCGATGGTGGTTCACTCGATCACCTTCTGTAAGACGGAAGAAACGGCTTCCTATGAGGAAGTAAAGGCGGAGCAGGATGCGGCTGGTGCGCAGGCTACATCGGGTGTCAGCATCACGATTGAGGGGGAAAATGCGACAAAGTCTTCCTCTCAGATGCTTTATCCGGTGCAGGATCAGTCCTCTCCGTCCGTATCCCCTTCGAGCGCGAAGGAGCTGCTGAACAATACCATCGGCGGCAATTCCTGGCGTCTGGTTGGACAGTGGATTGAATGGGAATTTGACGTGCCGGAGAGTGGTTATTACAATATCTCGCTCTATGACGCGCAGAATACCGTGCGGGGTATTTATGTATCGCGGCGGATCACGGTTGACGGGGAAGTGCCGTTTTCTGAGCTGGAATCCTACGGCTTCACCTACAGCTCCAGCTGGCGGGAGGATGTGCTCTCTGATGAGGAGGGGAATGCCTATTCCTTCTATTTGGAAGAAGGGCATCACACGATCCGCATGGAGGTGGTACTGGGTGATTTTTCGGACATTATCAGCGAGGTACAGGACTGTGTGACACAGTTGAACAGCATTTACCGCGAGATCATCAAAATTACTGGCGTGTCGCCGGATACCTACCGTGACTACCAGATTGAGAGCACCCTACCGGGTCTGCACGATGAGCTGGTAGCTGTGCGGGATCAGCTGGACGCGGCGATTGAGGCGCTCGAAGCACTGATCGGAGAAAAGTCGGATAAAGAGACGGTTCTGATTACGATGCGGGATCAGCTGGATGATCTGATCGACGACGCGGAATATTTTGTGCGGACGATCAGCTCCTATAAGACGAATGTCCGTGCCTGCGGCAACTGGATCACCCAGGTAATCGAACAGCCGCTGGCGATAGACCGCATTAATATATATTCGGCGGATCAGACAATTGCCTATGAGAATACATCGATTCTGGACCGAGTTGTGTATGAGTGCAGCCGCCTGTATTATTCATTTGTCATTGACTACAACCAGATCGGCAATGTGGCGGAGAACTCAGACGAGGGTGCAACCATCACTCTGTGGATCGGTACCGGCCGGGACCAGGCAAACGTGATCAAATCCATGATTGATGAGACCTTTACCAGTGAGTACAACATCAATGTAAACGTCCAGCTGGTAGATATGAGTACACTCTTAAAGGCGGAGCTTGCCGGAGAGGGCCCTGACGTCGCGATTCAGGTGGCGAATACGAATGGTGTCGCCGGGGCGGTTCTGAATACAGGCAATGATACGCCGGTCAACTATGGGATTCGCAATGCCGTGCTGGATCTCTCCCAGTTTGATGATCTGGAGGAGGTGACGGAGCGTTTCTCTGACGCGGCCATGGAGGCGCTGCAGTTTGAGGGTGCGACGTACGCACTGCCGGAGACAACTACCTTCCCGGTGATGTTCTACCGGAAAGACATTCTGGCGGAGCTGGGACTGGAGGTGCCGGAGACCTGGGATGACGTGAAGGTCGTGATGACGGTGCTTGCGCAGAACCAGATGGAATTCGGTATGCTTCCGACCGAACAGCTCTTTGCTTCCCTGCTTTACCAGTATGGCGGTTCTTATTACTCGGAGGACGGCACGGCTTCCACACTGGATTCCGACACGGCAGTGAATGTCTTTAAGGAATTCTGTGAATATTACACAGACTACGGCCTGGACTATGAGACGAGCGTAGAAGAGCGGTTCCGTACCGGAGAATGTCCGATCATGATCGCCGACTATACGGTTTACAACAATCTTGTCGTATCCGCGCCGGATATCGACGGTCTCTGGAGCTTCACGCAGATTCCGGGTACCGAGCAGGAGGACGGTACGGTTGATCACAGTGTGGCCTGCACCGGTCTGGCGAGTATGATTATGGCGAGCACGGACTATCCGGAGGAATGCTGGGAGTTTCTGAAGTGGTGGACGTCCGCGGATGTCCAGACACAGTATGGACGTGAAATGGAGAGCCTGATGGGTTCGGCCGCGCGTGTGCCGACCGCAAACCTGGAGGCCTTTGAAAACATGGCATGGCCGATCGACGACATGGAGGCGCTGAAGGCTGCCTTTGAATGGGTGGACGGCATCCCGCAGGTGCCGGGCGGCTACTATTCATGGAGAAATGTGTATAACGCCTTCTACACGGTAGTGACGAACCTGGATACGGCCTCGCCGAGGGAGGAACTGATGGATAAGGTACTTTACATCAACGCGGAAATTACCTATAAACGCACCGAGCTGGGATTGTCGGTGGCAGATTAAACGGTCGCGTTTCACTGGCCATCTGAAAATGGCGGTGAAACGCAAGGGGAAGGAGAACGAGAGTATGAGTGGAACGAGTGACCCGGGTTCTGCGGGTGTATCCAATGAAGTGGAAACGCCCCCTCGCAAAAGCTCGGCGGCAGGTCGCGTCGCCGATGCAGAAAACGCTGCGCGTTTCGACGACGCTGCCCAGATCGCGGCAAAGCAGAAGACGCTTCGCTATCAGATCAGAAAAAATAAGACCTGTTATGCGATGCTGGCACCGTATTTTATCCTGTTTTTCCTGTTTACGGTGCTGCCGGTTGTAATGTCGATCGTCTTGAGCTTTACTTACTTCAATATGCTGGAAATGCCGACATTCAATGGCTGGAACAATTATATCAAGCTGTTTCTGGAAGATGATATCTTCATGATCGCACTGAAGAACACGCTGATTTTTGCGGTGATCACAGGACCGATCAGTTATCTTCTCTGCCTGCTGTTCGCGTGGATTATCAATGATTTTAAGGGACCCCTGCGTACCTTCCTGACGCTGATTTTCTACGCGCCGAGCATCTGCGGCAACGCCTATATGGTGTGGAACCTGATTCTGACCGGCGACCGCTATGGCTACCTGAATGGTATTCTTCTGCGGCTGGGCGTGATCGATGAGGCCATCAGCTGGCTGAAAACAGAAAAGTATGTGCTGCCGGTGCTGATCGTCGTGCAGCTGTGGCTGTCTTTGGGTACCGGCTTCCTGTCATTCATTGCCGGTCTGCAGACGGTAGATAAGAACCTTTATGAGGCCGCTGCGCTCGACGGTATTAAGAACCGCTGGCAGGAGCTCTGGTATGTGACACTCCCGGCGATGAAGCCGCAGCTGATGTTCGGCGCCGTCATGCAGATTACACAGTCCTTTGCTGTCGCGGATATTTCCATCCAGCTGGCCGGTAATCCATCGGTCAACTACGCGGGCGCGACGGTAGTAACGCATCTGATGGATTACGGTTCGACGCGGTTTGAGATGGGCTATGCCTCCGCGATCGCGACCGTGCTGTTTCTGATGATGGTCGGCACGAATAAGCTGGTACAGAGACTATTAAGGAGGGTAGGCGAATGAGCAGAGCAAGAACTTCCGAAGAGGCTGCCCTCAAAAAGAATCTCCGTAAGATTCCATTCTGGAAACGGCCGAAAGAGAAAAAGCTGAACCGCTCGATGGCCGGGAACTCGCTGCTGTTTGTGATCATGGCGATCTGCGGCGTCTTCATGGCGCTGCCGCTGGTTATGATTATTAACAATGCATTAAAGCCGCTGGACGAGCTGTTTCAGTATCCGCCAAAGATTTTTGTGCGGAACCCGTCCCTGGATAATTTTATCGATCTGTTTGTGATCATGAATGATTCCTGGGTACCGTTTTCGAGATACATACTGAATACGATCATCATTACCGGCGGAGGAATGGTCGGTCACGTCCTTTTTGCGTCCCTGGCAGCTTATCCGCTGGCCAAGCGTGATTTCCCGGGAAAGAACATTCTGTTCTCCGCGGTTGTGCTCTCAATGATGTTTTCCTGGCAGGTGACCCAGATCCCGCAGTATCTGATCATCAGCTGGCTGCATATCAACAACACCTATGCGGCGCTGATTCTGCCGGCGTTCGCTTATGGCATGGGCCTGTATCTGATGAAGCAGTTCATGGAACAGATCCCGGATGCCCTGCTGGAATCGGCCCGGCTGGACGGCGCAAGTGAATGGAGAATTTTCTGGAGCATTGTGATGCCGAACGTAAAACCGGCCTGGCTGACCCTGGCGATTTTCCAGTTCCAGCAGATGTGGGGCAATACAGGAAGCCTGTTTCTCCGGGATGAGCAGCTGAAGCCTTTGCAATACGCGCTGCAGCAGATTTCGGCCGGCGGAACAGCAAGAGCGGGTGCGGCCGCCGCGGTGACCTTTATCATTGCGATTGTGCCGATCTCTTTCTTCCTGATCTGTCAGAGCAACGTACTGGAGACGATGACGACCTCCGGTATGAAAGAATAAACGGGAGGGGATGGAATGAGCGTAAAAAAGAAGTTGTATAACACGTCCCGCCCGCGGCGCGGTTTTCAAAGCAGAATCCTCTGCCTGTTCTCCGCTTTGCTGATACTGGTTCTGACGCCGCTGCAGGCGCTGGCGGATGAACTGCCGTATGACTCTTACAATTACACGTATTGGAATGATATTGTGTATACCCCGGCTCCTTATGTTCCAAACGGCTCTGTGACGGGAGATTCCCTTGGAATCGGGAACTTTTCCGAGCCGCAGGATCTCTATGTGGCAGAGGACGGTCAGGTCTATGTAGCGGACACCGGGAACAACCGTGTCGTGATCCTCAATTCCGATATGGATGAGGTGGTGCGGGTGATTGAGACCTTTGAGCGCGACGGAGAAGAGGATACCTTCAATGCTCCCTATGGCGTGTTTGTCTCAGAAAACGGGGATCTTTACGTGGCCGATTCCAACAACAAGCGGATTGTTGTACTGACCACGGAAGGCGAGTTTGTCAAGATTGTAGATAATCCGCAGTCAAACATACTTGAGGAGGGGTTCGATTTTATCCCGCTGAAGGTGGCGGTCGATTATGCAGATCGAATCTACGTCATCGCCAAAAATGCGTTTGAGGGAATTCTGGTGTTTGACAGTGAAGGCTCCTTTATCGGTTATTTTGGCACCATTGAAGTAAAGATTACCCTTTGGGAGAAGTTCTGGAGAAGACTGGCGAGCAAGGAAGAGCGCGCGAACCAGCAGCTCTATATCCCGACCGAGTTTACTGGCATCGATGTCGATGAAGACGGCTTTGTCTATGCGTCCAACATCGATTCAGACGGGGAGCAGGGAGTACGGCGGCTGAACCCAAGCGGTGAGGACGTCATCCAGAAGGGGGAAAACGGAAACGTCGGGGGTGACCTGACGACCGGTACGTATGGTACCTACGCGGGCGTATCGGAATTCACAGATGTGACCTACCGCGGCAAGGGCATCTATTCGGTGCTGGACCGCAAGCGCGGACGTATTTTTACCTATGACAGGGAGGGCAATCTGCTCTATATCTTCGGCGGTCTGGGAACCCAGGAGGGCACGTTTAATACACCGATTGCGATTGATGAAATTGGCGACAGCCTGATTGTCCTGGACGCGTATTATGGCTCGATTATGATTTTCTCTGCGACGGAATACGGCTCGCTGATCAACGAGGCGACCGGACTGCGTTACGATGGCGATGAGACACAGGCTGTGGCGCTGTGGGAGCGGGTGCTGGAGCTCGATGAGAACAATGAGCTGGCGAACACCGGTATCGGCAAGGCCTATCTGACCGCCGGGGAGAATCAGCTGGCGATGAAATACTTAAAGCTCGGCATGAACCAGAAGTATTATTCCATTGCCTGGAAACGATACCGAAATGAGATTCTGACAGAGAATATCGGCGGCATTCTGACCGCTCTGGTGGCTCTGATCGTGATCTGGATTGTGATCCGGCAGGTATTAAAAAAGCGAACGAAACCAAAATCACAGGAAGGAGGGCTTGCGTAAATGTCTGGATTATTTTCAGCTGAAAAATGGAAATACGCCTTTTATACGGTGAGCCACCCGATGGACGCCTACTATGAGATCCGCCACCGCGGGCGCGGAAGCGTGCCGATCGCGGTTGTGCTGGTGATTCTGTTCTCCTTCAGCTTTTCCGCGAACCGCCTGCTGGCAAGCTTCGTGGTCAATGACACGGACCCGCGAACGGTGAACAGTCTGACCGAGCTGGGAGCGGTCCTGCTTCTGTATCTGCTGTTCTGCGTAAGTAACTGGTCAATCACCTGTCTGATGGAAGGCGAGGGACGCATGAAGGACATTGCGACCGCGATTGGCTACGCGATGACACCGATGATTGTCTGCTTTAACCTGGCGACGCTCCTCAGCCTGTTTGTGGCGGATGGAGAGGAAGCGTTTTACTGGATGGTTCTGGCCATTGGGATTGCCTACGGGCTGATTATGATGCTGATGGGGATTATGACTGTGCAGAACTTCACGCTGGGGAAGACACTCATCACGATTTTTCTGACGTTTGTAGCCATGCTGATCATTATCTTTATCATTCTGCTGATGGCGGATCTGGTCAGTGAGGTATACAGCTTCTTCTACAGCATTTATCAGGAACTGATTTTCAGAACATAAGGGGGAGGAGAAAAGATGAGCAAGAGCAGAAAAATCCTTCTCGGTCTGATCGGAATCGTCCTGATTACGGCGGCTTCGCTGCTGGGATGGTGGTATTTTCATTACTATTCCTACAATGTCTACCGGGATTACCTGACCTCTTATGACTATGAGGAGGGCGTGGAATTCACATCCCTTTCGGAGGAAGAGAGTGATGTAGAGGGAATGGTGCTGGCGGCCGAGAATGATACGCTGAAGCTTTACGCGAATACGGAGTCCGGGGAGGTTGCCATTGTAGATAAGCGCAACGGCGAGATTACCTATTCCAATCCGGTGGGGGTGGATGAGGATACGGTTGCGAATGAGACAAACAAAAATTACATGAGATCGCAGCTGATCGTGGATTATTACAATACATCAAGAACAACCGGTACCTACGATTCCTACACTTACTGTACGTCTCTGGGGCAGCTGGAGGTCGAGTCGCTTGAGGACGGCATCCGCTTTATCTACACCATCGGTGATATGTCTTCCTCAACTGGTCTGGTGCCGGAATACATCAGCGAAGAGACGCTGAATGATGTCATGTCGAAGCTTTCGGAGGATGACGCGAAGGAGGTAGCAAAGAAGTACACCACCGGCACGACGGATGGGCTGGCGGATGGCTATCTGGAGCTGCTGGAGTCCGCGAAAAAGGGTGCTTCTCAGCTTCGAAAGCTGAACAAATATTTCGAGGAGGCCGGGTTTACCGAAGAAGACTATCTTCGTGAGATGGAGGGCTCCGGAATCGAGGGCGCGGTGCCGATTTCCTTTGAAATCCCGCTGGAATACCGCCTGGTAAATGATGGCGTGGAAGCAACCATTCCGATGAGCGAGGTGGTGGAGAACGGCGGCGGCTCGATTTACCGCATTCAGATGCTTCGGTACTTTGGTGCGGCCGGAACAGAAGAGGACGGCTATATGCTGGTGCCGAACGGCTCCGGTTCCCTGATTTACTTTAACAATGGCAAAAACGGAACCTCAGTCGCTAACTATTCCGAATATGTCTACGGCATTGACCCGCTGATGGCGGAGTACACCGTGATGGAAAATACGGAGAATGCGAAAATGGCGCTCTTCGGGCTGTTCCGGGAGGAGTCGGCAGTTTTCGCAACGATTGAGGATGGCGCTTCGCTGGCTTATATCTCTGCAGGTGTGTCCGGCAAGATCAACAGCTATAATTATGTCTACGCAACCTTTGTCCTGCGCGGGAATGAAAAGCTTTCCATGTTCGGAACGACCGGCAATGAGGCAGACCTTCCGGTAGTAGAATCTGAATTTTACGATGCGAACCTGACCATTCGCTACACGATGCTGACCGAGGACGACGCAAGCTACTCCGGTGCCGCGAATTATTACCGGAACCGGCTGGTGGAAGAGGGTGTCCTGACTGCGCAGGAGGATGCTTCCGGAGAAGATATCAAGTTTTATTATGATATCCTTGGCGGCGTGACAATGACAAAGTATATTCTGGGTGCGCAGTACAATGGCATTTACGCGATGACGACGTTTGAACAGGCGCAGGAAATATCGGAGGATCTTCTGGCAAACGGAATCACGAACCAGGTGCTGAACTTCCAGGGCTGGATGAATGGCGGCTACTATCACAGTGTCGTCGACCAGATCAACATTCCTTCCAGTCTGGGCAGTAAGTCCGCACTGGAGGCGTTAAGTGAAGCCTTAAGTGAGAGCGGCGGGACCTTCTACGCCGATGTGGCTTTTCAGAAGGTAACAGAGATCAGCAAACGCTATTCGTTCAGCAATGAGAGCTCCCGCTACTATGGCTCCGGCTATATCGTAGATTTTGGACTGGTGAATCCGACCACGCTCCGGCAGACGTCCGGGCTGGGATATAACTCCAACCTGTACGCGCTGATTTCACCGAAGTTCCTGGTGCACTATATCAACTCGTTTACATCAAAGATGGAGAACTATGACATCAGCGGCATCTCACTTCGGGATCTCGCGAACGAGCTGCATTCCGATAAGAAGCGGACGAATGTCATTGACCGTGAGGAGGCTCTCGATGTCGTGATCGGCTCTCTTTCGGAAATCGAAGAGACCGGAAAGAACGTGATGCTGAACAATGCGAATGACTACTCTTTTGGCTATGCGGATGACATCATCAATGTGCCGCTGACCGGAAATGATTATTACATCATCGATGAAGATGTCCCGTTCTATGCGATGCTGCTTCACGGATATGTCGATTACTCCGGAGATGTGATCAACTTAAGCGACACCAGCGACGAGACGGATATTATCCTCAGCCTGATTGAGAATGGCGCTTCGCCGCACTATATGTTCTCGTATCAGTCGTCCAGTGAGATCAAAAATACCAGTGTGAATTACTTCTACTCGACCACCTACAGTACCTGGTCGGACGACGCACTGTATGTCTATAACGAGGTCAACGAGGCGCTGAAATATGTCAACGGCGCGGAGATTGTCAGCCATGAAATTTTAAGCAGCAATGTCCGGGCGGTTACTTACTCCAATGGCGTGACGATTTACGTGAATACCGGTACGAAGGATGAGACGGCAGACGGAGTAAAGGTTCCGGCGAGAAACTATACGGTGGAAGGAGCGTGAGAAAGATGAAGACGAAAAAGAAATTTCTGACCTTGACAAGAAAACGCAGCATCGTGGGCTTCATCTTTATCCTGCCCTGGCTGATCGGTTTCATCTGGTTCTACGCCAGAAGCCTGGTGATGTCGGTTCAGTTTTCACTGTCGGATCTGACCGTAGCGACGGGCGGCGGCTATACGCTGGATTTTGTGGGACTGGATAATTATATTTACGCCTTCCGCGTGCACGCCTCCTATAAGCAGGTGCTGACGACCTCGATTGGCAATATGCTGATTGATGTGCCGCTGATTACATTTTTCAGCCTGTTTATGGCGATGCTGCTCAATCAGAAGTTTAAAGGCAGGATGCTGGTGCGTGCGATCTTCTTCCTGCCGGTGATTCTGAATTCCGGCGCCATCGTGGACGCGATGGACCTGGCCCGAAGCATGATGAGCGGCGGGATCACAAGCGCCAGCGCAGAAATGGCGGCGGAAACATCAGGGGGTGTGGGCATCGCCTATTATATCCAGATGTTCAGTTCCCTGGGGATTCCACAGGTGCTGATCGAATATGTTTCCGGTGCGGTAACGCGTATCAGCGATATTGTAAGTGCCTCCGGTGTGCAGATTATCATTTTCATCGCGGCGCTGCAGTCAATTCCGACCTCCTTCTATGAGGTGGCGAAGATCGAAGGCTCGACGGCGTATGAGACCTTCTGGAAGGTCACCTTCCCGATGGTCATGCCGCACATTGTGACCAATGTGGTTTATACGGTCGTAGACAGCTTCACGAATTCCGAGGTGGTTGATCTGGCCTATACCACCGCCTTTACCGATATGAACTACGGGCTAAGCTCCGTGTTCAGCCTCTGTTCCACCGCGATTACCTGTCTGATTCTGGTGATTGTCTGCGGATGGATCCAGAAGCGGACGTTCTATTATAACTAGACGGGAGAGCCCCGTCATTGAAAGTTGCGCTTGCGCGCAAGGACGGGGCCTACGTCCTGCATCAAAAAGCGATGCAGGACAATAAAAGGAGGAAAAAGAAATGAGCGCAAGTGCAAATGCCAAAGCGAACGCAAAAGCGGAGAAAAGAAATCGCGCGAAGAGCCAGAAGAAGTCCGGCTCTCCGGAAAAGCTTTTGAAAAGCTTTACGCAGGACGCACAGTTTGTCAATGATATGACACGCTGGGCAGTAAATCTGAAAAAGTTTGTCCTGTTTGTTTTTCAGCTGATCCTTATCGTCGGCGTCTGCTATGTCATCATCGGCCCGGTGCTGGGTATCATCAGCAGTTCTTTTTTCTCCAATTCGGATTACTACAATCCGATGGTGTACCTGATTCCGCAGGAGCCGACGCTGGAGCGTTATAAGATGGCGTTTCAGTATCTGAATTACAGTACGACGGTGCGGAATTCCCTGATTTATTCGCTTTCTCTGATGGCGATTCAGGTCTTTGTCTGCTCGATGGTCGGCTATGGCTTCGCAAGATTTGATTTTCCGCTTAAGAAAATCCTCTTCGGCTGTGTGGTTGTGATGATTGTCATTCCCACCAATACGATCATGCTCCCGCTGTACATGACCTTCGCGAAATTTGATGTCTTTGGCATCATCAAGGCGGTGACCGGCTCGGCAGTCAACCTGCTGTCCACACCGATTCCGATGTACATTATGACCGCCTTTGGCTGCGGTCTGCGGTCTGGCCTTTACATTTATATTTTCAACCAGTTCTTCCGCGGACTTCCGAAGGAAATCGAAGAGGCGGCGCTCGTGGACGGCTGTGGTATCTGGTATACATATTTCCGCATCATGCTGATCAACGCGCTGCCGTCGGTCGTCACCGTGGCGATCTTCTCGATGGTATGGCAGTACAACGATACGTTCTACGCCAAGCTGTTTCTGATCAGCGACAACATCGTTATCAGTAAAAAGATCTCCACCATTGAGGCGTCGATCTCGAACGTGGAAAAGATCTACGACCCAAGCATTCTGGAGCTGTATCTGGACGCGGGCATTGTGCTGGTTATGATCCCGATCATCCTGATCTATGTCCTGCTGCAGAAGCAGTTTATTGAGGGCGTAGAGCGAAGCGGTATCGTTGGATAAAAAATGTGTTTCGCATACCAGACTTGTAAAAGCAAGAACCGGTTGCTCCCGTGTATTTATTTACGAGAAGCAGAGAGCATCCGGTAATCACATTGATGCACACGGCCGTCAGGGAACCGAATCTGGCGGTCGGCGCAACAGGGGATGGCAAGATGCCGTTTCCTGCATAAATATTTTTCCAAAAAGGAGGAAAAGAGATGAAGGCAAGAAAAATCATCGCGCTGTCGATGACAGCGGCAATGGTACTGGGACTTTTCTCAGGCGCGGTTTACGCGGAGGAGAGCGCGGCAGTGAGTATCGACTTTGAGGACGGGCTGTATGGCTTTGTCGGCAACGACAAAACGATCAACAGCGCGGCGGCAGACGCGACGCTCTCCCTGGTGGACTACAATGGCTCCACAGCACTGGAGATCGCTTCAGACGCAAGCGTGAAGTACGTGGCGATCCAGGTGGACGCTCTGTTAGGAGACGCGATCTCTGAGCTTAGCACCGTGGAAATGACCATCGGCATGACCAACCCGGGCGGAACATTTTATTCAGCGGCTGGCTGCATTTACGCATTTCTGGGCGAGGACCTGAGCAAGGATTACTCCGAGTGGTCCATCTATCTGGAGAGCGGTAATCCGAAGACCATCAGCTACACTGTAGACCCGGACGATGGACTCAGCTTTACAGCAGGCAGCTATATTGTACTTTCTGTAGAGGATGACACGGGTAAGGATTACAAGGGAGACGACGCGGCGACCTTCTATATCGACGATATTACCTTCTATGACGCAGACGGCAATGTACTCGCGGCAGACACTACCGCAGAATATGTATCTGCTGCCGGTGAAGATCGTTCGAATCTGTTTGCAGTTTCAGACGCGGTAGAGTTCGAAGGCTTCGCGACAAGCGGAGACGGCTGGTCACAGGATGGCTTTGAGATGACCGAAGAAATCCTGGCAGCGCTGGTACCGGGCTCTGTCGTAGAAATCACCTATTCCAGTGAGAATGGCGACATCTGGCTGGTAATGCCGGATGCGGAAGCAGGCTGGATGCGTGTGGGCGTAGGCAACTACGACGGCAGCGGCAGCGACAGTGCGTATTACAATGGTTCCGCGAACATCGCGCAGATCACCTATGAGCAGATCGCGGCAGTATGCGGCGATGATGTCAGCACGTGGGGTGCAAGAATGCAGTGCGAGGCTTCCGGCGCGTGGGAAGTTTACAGCATCAAGGTTGGCACTGCTTCGAATCAGATCGTAGCGACTAATGCAGTTGACTTTGCAGGCTTTGCGACAAGCGGAGACGGCTGGTCGCAGGATGGTTTTGATATGACAGAGGAAATTCTGGCGGCGCTGGTACCGGGTTCTGTCGTAGAAATCACCTATACTAGTGAGAACGGTGAAATCTGGATCGTAATGCCGGATGCAGAAGCAGGCTGGATGCGTGTCGGCGTAGGCAACTGGGACGGCAGCGGCAGTGATTCGGGTGTATATGATGGCAGCACCTGCTACATTACCTATGAGCAGATCGCGGCAGTATGCGGCGATGACGTCAGCACCTGGGGCGCGAGAATGCAGTGCGAGGCTTCCGGCGCATGGGAAGTATACAGTGTAAAGGTCGGCACAGCAGCGGAAATGAAAGCTGTCAAAGGCCTTGTAAACTTTGAAGGCTTCGCGACAAGCGGAGACGGCTGGTCACAGGATGGCTTTGATATGACGGAAGAAATTCTGGCGGCGTTGGTACCGGGTTCGGTTGTGACGATCACCTACTCCAGCGAGAACGGCGACATCTGGATCGTAATGCCGGATGCAGCAGCGGGCTGGATGCGTGTCGGCGTAGGTAATCTGGACGGAAGCGGCAGCGACTCTGGCGTATATGATGGTACCACCTGTCAGATCACCTACGAGCAGATCGCGGCAGTATGCGGCGACGACGTCAGCACCTGGGGTGCGAGAATGCAGTGTGAGTCCTCCGGAGCGTGGGAAGTTTACAGCGTATCAGTTGGTACCGCAGCGGAATAGAACGTAATAGTTCCGGACGGTCCTGCATGCCAGTGGCATGCGTTCAGGACCGACCGGAGCGAAGCGGAGAGGCCGGGCGAAGGGCATGCCTGCATGCCAGGCGCCCGGACATCGGACGGATAAGCCGAATGAGCAAGTAGGCCGATAGGCCGGATTGCGAAGACGGCGGCGATTGTGGGAGTACGAAGTACGGAGCAATCGACTATTACGTATATGTAAGAGAATGTGATGTTCCGGACATCGGACGGACAGGATGGAGAGCAGAGAAAGTGGTATGAAAACAAGGTTGGAAAAGAACACCACAAAAAGGAGGAATTATAAATCATGAAAAGAATTTCCAGAAGAGACTTTTTACGCGGATCCGCAGCCGGAGCTGTGACACTTGCCTTTGGCGGTCTGATGAATATGCCGGTGAGCGCTTCGGAAGAGACCAGAACGATCAAAATCGGTACCTGGTATGATCACTTCTATGACAGCACGAACACGGATATCTACGATGACCCGAGTGTTTCCGATGAAGAGCTTGCACAGGCACATTTTGATGTTGTAGCAGAAGTGGAAGAAGCTTATAACGTAAAGATTGAGTTCGTGAACCTGACCTGGAGCGGCGTACAGGAGTCCATCAATACCTCTGTTCTGGCTGGTACACCGGACTGTGATATTTATGAAGTAGACCTGAGCTTTGGTATTCCGGCAGCTTTGAATGGTTTCGCGACCAACCTGGAGGAAGTGCTTCCGGCGGACGCGGACCTTCTGAGCACAGAAATGATCTTCTCACCGGTAGATATCGGTGTAGATAACGGTGTATATCTGTTCGGTTCCAACAGCGGCGAGTCTGTATATTACAATACGTATATGCTGGCATACAATCAGCAGATCCTGGACGCGGCAGGTCTGGAGTCCCCGAACGACCTCTATGAGAGAGGTGAGTGGACCTGGGATAAGTGGAGAGAATACATGATCGCTCTGACCCAGGATACCGACGGCGACGGCGTAATCGATCAGTACGGCTATGGCTCCCGTTATGACTTCCTGATTTATCTGATGCTGATGAGCAACGGTACAGGAATCACAATGAGTGAGAACGAAAACCTCTCCAGCGCGGAAGTGACCGAAGTGCTTGACTTTATTTACAATATGTACAATGTAGACAACGTAGCGGTTCCGTGGGATGCGGATGATTTCGATTCCAACATGAACAACTATATGGATGGCAACGTAGCATTCTGGATTGACGCGGCATGGATTTCCTCTCAGAACGAGGATTACGCGCTCGATTTTGATGTGACCTGGGTACAGTTCCCGATTGGCCCGAGCGGCAATGCAGAGACCAACGCGACGAAGAACGTATCTTCTGGTAACGCATGGATGATCCCGACTGGCGCTGACGATCCGGAATTCATCTACAATGTATTTGAAACCTGGCAGAACTGGTATCATGGCGACGTCGAGCTTCGTGACGGCGACCTGACCTGGTGGGAAGACTGCGCGATCACAGAAGAGAACCTTGAGGTTATGGCAAGCGTTGGCGAGAAGGGCGGTTTTGACCTCTGGAACGCACTGAGCCTGGAATGGGATTGGACCGCGCTGCTTGACGGCACTATGACTGCGGCACAGTTCCAGGAGACCTGGAAGCAGAGCGTGCAGGATGCACTGGACGCATTCTACGGCGGCTGATCCGCATCGGACCTGTAACGGCCAGATGCCGTTACAGGTCACACCCGCAGACATAAAAACGTAACTCTTGTCGGAGTGTGACCTGTAACAAATACTTCAGAATGTCTTTGGCCGCATATAAGAAAAGAATATAAGAACAGTAGACGCCCGGTTTCCGGATGGAAAGCCACGTCTGCGGATACTTTTACTGTATCGCAGACAAACGACAGGATTCGGAGACGGGCGTTTTCTAAATCATGGCAGTCTGAAGGCACAGAAAACCGAAAACCGGAAATGTGCCAGAGCGCTGTCGGACATTGCAGCTGACAATGAGTTGGATTTATGCGCAGGAGAGAAATGTATGGCCAAAAATATTACAATGCGCGATATTGCTGTGAAGGTGGGCGTGAGTACGGTCACGGTATCGAAAGCGCTCGGAGATAAAGATGGCGTAGGCAGTGAACTGCGCACACTGATAAAAGAGACCGCAGAGGAGATGGGCTACCACTACAGCCAGGCGGAAAAAACCTTCCGGAAGGGGAGAAGCTACAGCATTGGGGTCCTGATGGAAGAGCATTTCACAGATCATAATTCCACAGTGCTGCCGTTTTATATGCGGATGTACCACAGCCTGGTGGTGCAGCTGTCCCGTTTTCACTATTCTGTGCTTCTGGAGCTGATCACAGCACAGATGCTGGAGAAGATGCAGATGCCGAATGTGATTTCGGAGCTGCGGATGGATGGCCTGGTGATCCTTGGAAAGGTACAGGAGGATTATCTGGCTCTTATCCGGGCGTCCGGCATACCAGTGGTATATCTGGACTATTATGACCGCAATCAGGACGTGCCGAGTGTGATTTCAGATAATGTATATGGCTCTTATATCCTTACGGATTACCTGATTGGACTGGGACACAGGAAATTCGCGTTCGTAGGAAGCATCGATGCGACCCCCAGCATTATGGACCGCTATCTCGGATATTACCGGGCACTGCTTGCGCATGATCTGCCGCACAGTGAGAGAGATCATCCCGGATCGGGGCGAGGACGGATTGAATACACCGCTTTCGCTGCCGGAAAAAACAGATATGCCGACGGCCTTTGTCTGCAATTGTGACGAGACGGCATATATTCTGATTGAAAAACTGATTGGCATGGGATACCGGGTGCCGGAAGACATCTCGGTGGTTGGATTTGACAATTATGCGTTGGGGGCGTTTTCGCTGCCCAAATTAACCACGATAGAAGTAGATATGGACGAAATGTCCAGGCAGGCCGTAGAAACATTGATCCGCCTGATAAAAGGCGGGGAGCAGGTCCACGGCAGAAAGGTCATCGGCGGCAGACTGATCATCGGGGAATCAACCGCCAGGGTGAGAGATGAAAAGGAAGAATGAGAGACGCCGGAAGCCCGTGATCGGGAGAATTATGGCACTGTGCCTGGCGGGAGCAGCAGTGTCTGCTGTGGCAGGCATAGGGATCCGTGATGCGGAAGGCGGGAGGCATGTGGCTGCGGCGGAAAGCCTGACCGCGATGGATGTAGTGAGCGATATGAAGATCGGCTGGAGCCTGGGAAATACGCTGGACGCCACAAAAAGCAGTGCGTCAGTCGACGACGATCCGTCCAGATTTGAGACCGCCTGGGGCAACCCGGTCGTGACGCAGGAGCTGATTGATGCGGTCCTGGACGCCGGGTTCAATGTTGTGCGGATTCCGGTCACCTGGACGGGACATTTTGGGGAGGCACCGGATTATACGATCACCGGAAGCTGGCTGGACCGGGTGCAGGAGATCGTAGATTATGCCTATGACAAGGGCGCGTATGTCATTCTCAACATGCACCACGAAGAATGGAACGAGCCATATTATGATAATGAAGAGACCGCCTGTGCAATCATGACCGCGCTCTGGACACAGATTGCGGAGCGCTTTGCGGACTATGACGAGCACCTGATTTTTGAGGCACAGAACGAGCCGAGGAAGAAAGGCACTTCCGTCGAGTGGACAGGCGGCGACCAGGAAGGCTGGGACGTGGTAAACGCCACAAACGCTGCTTTTATTGAGACCATCCGCCTGGCGGGCGGGTGCAACCCTTACCGGATGCTGATGATTCCAGACTACGCGGCAAACAGCTCAGCCACACTTTCCCACCTGGAGGTGCCGGAGGAGGACGACCGGATTATCGTCTCCGTACATGCATACGAGCCCTACAACTTCGCTTTGAATACCGAGGGGACGAGCGAGTGGAACAACGATACGGCCGCCATCGACACCCTGATGGCCACTCTCCAGGAGCTGTTTCTCGACAAAGGCATCCCAGTCATCATTGGTGAGTTCGGTGCACTGAGCAAGGACAACGAAGCAGAGCGCGCCCAATGGGCGGCGTATTACGTCAGCGCCGCCAGCAAGATCGGCGTCCCCTGCATCTGGTGGGACAATGGAAATATCATCGGCGACGGAGAGCGCTTCGGCCTGATCAGCCGCTACACTTATCAGTGTGTCTTTAACGACCTGCTGGACGCGATGATGCGCGCGGCGGAGTGATTTGCAAAAGAAGATTTTTACAGGAGGCAGCAGTGTATGTTGGAACACTGCCGCCTCCTGCCTGATTTAAAAAGCTTTCAGCATAATATGCCGGAGAGCAGACTCTTAATAAAAACTGAAGATTTTCGCAGGTGATACACTTGTCCGGGTTTTTGTAGTATACTGTAACGGGAATCGGCTTTACACCGATGCATGATTTATATAAAACTTTGTGCTGCATAAAACACGTAACGATTCCGAACAGCAGGCCGTCTGAGATGCAGGCTCGCAGTCTGTCTTTTTACGTCGATGCGGTTCTGAATGGTTGCAAAAAACGAGGGAGGAGAACGAATATGAGAAAGAGATGGTTGATTGGCCTGATGGCGCTTTCGTTAACTCTGACGATTCCTGTCACGGTATTTTCTGCTGAGAACAGCGCGGATGTCATCCTCGCAGAGGAAGAGCCGGCTGAGCAGACCGGGGAGACGGATTTGTTGCTACGCGAGTCCCAGCCCGGGACGGAGCAGCTGGAAAATGAGCAGGGAACGACAGAAGAAGAAAGGGAATCTCAGGCAGAGACAGAAGAATCCCTGCTTCTTTCTATAGAGGAAGTATCGGAAGTCCCCATGGCCGTTGCGGCGGATGAGACAAACAGCACCGTGAGCGGTGTTTGTGGGGAACATCTCACCTGGACACTGGGTACAGATGGAACGCTTACCATCAGCGGCAGCGGTGCGATGTATGATTACGCGACGCAGAACGATTATGATGTGGATGAGGACGGGTACGATGACTGGGTAAAAGCCCGGGCTCCCTGGTATGGCAGCCGGGCATCGATCACTTCGCTTGTGGTGGAATCCGGCGTTACATCCATCGGCAGGGCTGCCTTCTATTTCTGCAGTAATCTGGCAGACGTGGAGATTGCCGACACGGTGACAGCCCTCGGCGACTCTGCCTTTGAAAGTTGCGAAAGCATGGTCAGCCTGGAGCTTCCGGGAAATCTGACCAGCATCGGAGAAGACGCATTTGCTTACTGTTACAGCCTCTCTGCCATTGAGCTTCCGGATTCTCTTGAGAGCATCGGGGACGGAGCGTTTACATACTGCGAGAGCCTGACTGCCGTTGAAATCCCGGAGGGAGTGACGGAACTCTGCGCGTTTTATATGTGTACCGGTTTAAAAAGCATCACGCTTCCGGAGAGCCTGACCAGCATCATCGGCGGTGCATTTTACGGATGTGCCAGTCTGACAGAACTTACGATACCTGCGCAGGTGTCCTCTATTGGTACGCAGGCATTTGCGGGATGTTCCTCACTGGTGAAGCTGACGGTCAGTGAAGACAACAAGACGTATTCCTTCAGCGATGGGGTTCTTTACAGCAAGGATGGAAAAACACTGGTTCTCTGCCTGGTCAGCCGCAGCGGGGAGCTCAGGATTCCATCCGGCGTGACCACCATCGCCAAACGTGCGTTTTCCGGCTGCACTGGTCTGACCAGTGTCACGCTCCCGAAGGGCGTAAAGAAGATCAGCTCCTGCGCGTTTGAATACTGCACCGGTCTGACCAGCGTTTCGCTTCCGAACAGTTTAAAAACGATCGGTTCCTACGCCTTTTTCGATTGCAGCGCTCTGACCAGTATCACCATCCCGGACAAGGTGACGTACCTGCGTGAAAGGACGTTTTCCGGCTGTACCAGCCTGACAGAGGTCACACTTCCTTCTAAGCTGACAAAGATGGGAGCGTCTGTCTTTGCTAACTGTGAAAGCCTTACCGGTATCACTATTCCGGATGGAGTGACGTCTTTTGGATACGGCCTGTTTTATTACTCGGGTCTGACTTCGGTTAGCATTCCGGAGGGCGTTACCTCAATCGCAGGCGGCATGTTTGAAGGCTGCAGCGATCTGGTCAGCATTTTTATTCCTTCCAGTGTAACCAGTATTGGTGGGAGTGCGTTTCGTGACTGTACCAGTCTGTCAGACGTGTATTACGCGGGCAAAAAGAAAGCCTTCCGCGCCATCTCGATCGACTCGTGGAATGAGTCTCTGACATCCGCGGTCATTCATTATAATGCGCTTTCCATGGACGCGGAGGTTCCATCCTGCCGGGTGACGGCTCTGAAAAACACCTCCAGTGGCGTTAAAATCAGCTGGAGTGCGGCAGAAGGGGTGGATGGCTATTACATCTACCGCAAAACAGAGTCCGGTTCCTACAAAAGGATAAAGACCATCAAAAATTCCGCAACCCAAAGTTATACGGACAAGGCGGTAAAGGATGAAAACGGAACCACTTATTATTACAAGGTCTGCGCGTACCTGGATGGGCAAAAAGGTTCCGGAATCGCCGAGCAAATCGTTCGCCTGAATGGCACGACGATAACCGGTCTTACCGTTTCCTCAGATGGTGTTCTGACTATCGAGTGGGAAAAGGCGGAAGGAATTTCCGGCTATAAGATTGATATCCACTTCGCGGACGGCTCCACTGCGCCCCGCCTGGTCAGCGCGAAAAAAACCAGCTATACGTATGAAAGCGTGAGTGCGGAAGAGATTCTTTACGTCAGAATACAGACTTATGTAAATGTGCTGGTTCAGACGGAGCCGTATGAGCTCTGGGAGAAATACAGAAGCGCCTGGACCACCGCAACAACTGTGACAGTGATCGAGTAGCAGGCGTTACTGGTCACACCTGTAGTGGTTATAATAACGTAAATTGGTCAGGGTGTGACCAGAAACTGGCAGGCGGCGCGCAGACCCACGGTCCGGAATCGTTACAGTCTGTCTATACGGACGGCGCATGCAGATAATCCAGGAGTGCCTCGCACCCTTCCACAATATCCGTATAGGTCTGCCCGAATTCCCCGGTATACCACGGGTCTGCGATGTCACGCGGACGATCCGAAAAATCCAGCAGGCGGCGTACCTTGTGCTCCGGGTCGCCGCCAAGGATGCGGAGCATATAGCCAAGATTCAGATTCTCCATCCCCAGGATCCAGTCATACTTCGCATAATCCCCGGCAGTCATCTTCCGGGCTTTCTTTCCGGCGCAGCTGATCCCGTGACGGGCCAGTTCCCGGCGGGCAGGCGGATAGACCGGATTGCCGATCTCCTCGCTGGTATGAGCCGCTGATTCAATCAGAAACTGATCCGCGAGGCCGCGTCTTTTAACCATATCTTTCATAATAAACTCTGCCATGGGAGACCGGCATATATTGCCCCAGCAGACAAAAAGTATTTTTACCATTTCAAAAATCCTCATTTATCAGTCTTTTTAAGTGCTGAAAAGTATTGATTTTACGGCATTTTTCAGCCATTTGCAACACTTGTTACGTTTACACCCCGGCGGATGCTTTTCCAGATTTTGTCCGGGTTTTTGTGGTACAAAGTGTGGTAAATTCCAAAATTGTACCACACGCCATTCCAAAAACATTTTCCAGAAACACACAAAAACACACAAAAACACACAAAAACACACAAAAACACTCCAGATTCAATTTTGCCGTCCTGTTCCTCAACTTCTCGTCATTCCGTTGAATCTGGTGAACGATTCGGGCATTATTTGACGATTTATGCGGGCGGGGTTATCCGTTTTATTCGTCGTCATCCGGTGCCGCATCCATATCCGGTTCCCCTTCGTCTTCATCCCCGCCTATGTCCGGTGCAACTGTTTCCGGTGTACGGTCTAACGGGTAAAAATTATACGCCTTGTTATTCATCAGTGAGAAAAATTCTCCTTTGATATCGCCGGCTTCCAAATGAGTGTAGACATTTAAAGTAAATTCGATACTCGCGTGTCCCATTATCATCTGCAGCGTTTTCGGACTCATCCCGATACTTGCACAGTTTGAGCAGAACGTGTGCCTGCATACGTGAGGAGTTACAGGCGGGATTTCGTCTTTGTAGATCCGGTTAAACTTTGCACGTGCCCATCTCAGATGATTTTCCCAATGCTGCGCGACTTCGTAGCCGCCGTTTTTATCGAGCCATAAAAAGCCGGATGCGCTGTCCGTGTGTTCCTCGTTCCAGACTACCGGCTCAACATCTCGCTGTGGTCTCGCCGCCATCACTTCACGAAATGCTGTTTCAACATCCGCGAGCATAGGGACATCGCGGATCCCGTTGTCAGTCTTAGGTATCTCGATATAGTACATCATCCGGTCACCATCATGTATCCGGAGCAGCTGCCGCCGGACATGGATTACATGGTTCTGAAAATCAATGTCGCCGGGAGTCAAACCGCAGAATTCGGAAATCCGCAGCCCGGTATTGAATAAGATGAATACGCCATTGAAATACACCCGAAAATGCTTATCAGTCCTCACGAAATCGAGAAAGCGTCTCATGTCAGCCTTGCTCAATGCGTCCCGCGTCTTTGTTCCACCGTATCGCTTTTTCAACATCGGGAAGTCGAACGGATTGTCTACCACCCAGCGGTTCTTTTTCGCCATCGCAAACGCCGGTCTCAATATACCTCGGAGCGTATGCAGGGAACTGTAGCCCTTGCCTTTCTCGTTATGCAGGCTATCGAACCATTCCTCGGCTTCAGTTGCGTTTACTTTACAGATTTTCTTCTTGCCAAATGATCCGTTGCCATATAGTTCAGCTGCGTCCGGTAGCCGTTGCGCGTCGTCTCTCTTACGTCCGGCATTTTGAGTTTCACATACCGTTCCATTAGCTGATAAACGGTCATGTTGCCGCCGGTTGCATCTATCTGGTTTGCCCTGTCCGCCTGTGCTTCCTTTTCACGTAACGACTCACCCGGTTTCTGCTTCTTTCCCGGCGGGACCGGGTCTTTTGCCGTTAGTGTCCACGAGTACAGGTCAATGCGTTTCCCGGTTGCGTCAATATAGCTGTATCTATACCGCCCACCCTTCATGGATTCACCTGCCCGCAGGTTGCGTCCCTTCGGGTCTTTTCGTTTTTCTTCTGTCATATCACGTTCCTTTCCTGTCCGCGGTTCTAATTTATCACACTTTAAGGGGCGAAACAAGATCGGAATGCAGAAAAACACTCCAGATTCAGGCCAGATTCCAACATCTGTCGGGAGTAATATCGAAACGTAAAGCCCATTACAAAGGAGAAAATTCATATGAATGAAACAGACAGCTGTGAAAAAAGCAATCTAATCAACAACCATTTCGAAATCTACAATGCGAGACGCAGGAAGCCAAGCGAAAAGCAAAAGGCGCTCAAACCGTATCTGGAAACAATTTCCGAAGATTTCGACGAAAAACTGTTTGAATACATTGGCGAAGTGCAGAAAAATGCGTATTATGCAGGATTTCCAACCGCTATGTAATTGGCAGCAGATTGTTACACCGAGTGTAAAAAAATCATCCCATATTGCTAAATCAAGAATCTGCAGGAACCCAAAACGGCTCCTGCTCTGGTAAGATTAAAACGAATGTCAAAGTAAATCCACCTCTAAACACTTTCTCATACATGAAGGAGAATGCAAATATGTACGTAAATTACGGTGATAAACATTTCTTTGAACATGGTCGGCTTGTTAATACCGAACGCTCCGAAACGGAAATCCAGGTCATCTATTGCGAGCCATATCCAGATCTTGAAGATACCTACCAGTTCGCAGAACTGATCATCGACATCACAGATAGCTGGATTGATTTTGCCGCCGTTTGCGGCTACGCAGGGCTGGACACAGCACATCCGGATCCTGTCCGATATGCCCTTGCCGCCATTGATTATTACGGTCCTGCGGAATTCGGGGCATTAGATTCTATAGTCAGCTATGACTGGTTACATGTGAATCGCCAGGCTATCCTGGATATTCTGAGATATCGGATGATTGCAAACGACAATCTGTCATTTGACGTTGACTGACATCAGATATGGAACTCAATCATGACAGGCGAAGAATATTTTCTCACTATAATTCCTGTGAGAATTTATCTGGACTAAAAGATTCCATCCAGAAGGTACTTGAAGATACATTCTTTCCAGAAGCCGTTGCTTTCGTAAAGGGCCAGTCATATGTTACATTCCGGCATTCGGACAACCTGAAACAGGAATCTGCTACACATTATGATTTTACATAAAAGGAGAAGCATTCATATGAATTACGATACATGGAAAATACACGATTTTTCCACAGGTATAACCTCAGGCGACGATTATAAAAAATTCCAGCGCAATATGCGCTCAGATCTCAGAAAACAGGCTGCTGACAATCATATGGTGATTCAGGAATTTTCCGGAAGCTCTTGTATGTTTCTTCATACAGATACGTATAGCCGCGCTCATCGCCGGATAACGCCATCCGTATCGCTTTTGTGTAAGTCATAACTCATTTCTCCTTCTGTTTCTTCACTTTTGTATAAATCTCGTATTTGACCTGCAAATTCTCCTGGAATTCACGCATGTCCTTGCGGATCAGTGCCAGGAACCAGTTCCAGATATCCATATGTCATGCCTCCTAGTCTGATTTCAGACGGGATGTTTCTTCCGGAATCATCCCCGCCTGTATCTAAGACAGATGAAAGACGCGAAAAGTTTTATGGAGTAGATAACATTTTTTCATATCCGCTGCGATGGAGTCAAATACGCCGTCATTTGTAACAGATTATACCATAAGGAAAGCTAAGAGTATAGAAAATATTGATATATGATGAAAAATCATCCTTTCGCGGAGCAAATCTGAGCAATGCATTTCAGAAAAATTGCCCTTTTGAATAATTTTATGGAAGTCGCGAAAACGACGAACAAGAGCACGAAAACATCAGCGTTAAACGGCGTGAAGACCGTCACGATCGACGGGATCAGCGGTACAGCATCCGGTTCCTCAGACAACTCCGAGTCCGTAAAGAGTTCGACCGAGAAATCGCACGTCACCTGCACGATCTCCAGCCTGACAAACACTTCAAGCGGAATCAAGGCCAAATGTTCCGCCGTCTCCGGCGCGTCGAAGTATTACGTATACCGCAAGACAGGATCCGGCTCTTATGAAAAGATCGCCTCGACAACCAAGACCAGCTATACGGACAAAACCGCAAGTTCTGGAAAAACTTATACCTATAAGGTCGTCCCGGTATCCGGCAGCGCGAAAGGCTCCGGCACCGCAAAGAAGATCGTCCGCCTGACCGGCGCGAAGGTATCCAGCGCGAAGGCGAAATCCTTCACGAGCATCAAGCTGACGCTGAAGACCGTGAAGAAAGCCGCAGGGTACCAGATCCAGTACTCCACTAGTAGCGACTTTTCAAACAGCAAGACGGTCACCGTGACCGGCACCAGCAAGACGCTGAAGAATCTTAAATCCGGGAAAACGTACTACGTGCGCGTCCGCGCCTACACGACCGTAAACGGCTCGAAGGTTTACAGCGCATGGAGTGCGAAGAAATCTGTAAAACTCAGCTGAGCAAAATAACAATCATTCATCTGGACGGATTTGAGATTGCCAGAATGTACGTCAGCCAGGCGCACACACCACGATAAGGGGCATCCCGATACGGGATGCCCTGTAATTATCAGTATAATGTAAAAGTTTGAGAATCTTGCTAAGTGGAATAAAAATCACTGTATGATTTTACAAACCATCTGAACCATCGGCTTATCCTTATCCGGAATCCTGGCAATCTCAAAAAAGCCATTTTGCCTGTAGAAACCAACCAGTTTTTCATCATCGTGGCATTCTATCATAACATAACGTCCACCTACGGCATTCACTGCAGCAGAAATTACATCAAAAGCAAAATCTACCAACTGCTTTCCTGTAATGGAATCCTTTGGAACACTTGATGACCGGGCAAGCTGCCCAATCAGATAACACGGAAAATCATCAATGCGTGTACCATGGATCTTCGCGCTCAATCCATCCAGTTCCTTTCTTACACGGTTTGATGTATAATCGGGAACAGAAAGTACTTTTAGTGCAACGGAAATATAACCATATACAGCCAGAGATTCATAGCCTTTCTGTAACTGATCCTGGTCGAATGCCAGATATGTACAAGATTTTGAAAGCTGCTCAAATTTAACCGCTCTTTCACGTAAAAAAACTTCAATATCCTCATCCTGCTCACATGAAAAGGAAGACAGAATCCTGTTAAGCTCCATGTCTTCCAATTCATCCATCAATGACCGGAGCGGGATAAATACTGTTTTAACAGCCGTTGGCTCCTGTCTCTCTCCGTATCCGTGAAAGGATGCCGGGAGAGCGGCCTGCCCGGTGTATCATCAGACATAACATCTGCCAGTTTTTTTAACGCTTCCGGATCCGTGATCTCAATTTTACGTTCAAACGTGCTTGTTGCCATAAATGATTCCTCCTTTCCAATTGGCTTACAGATTGTTTCTGTGCTTTTATTATATCCAAAGTGAGCTAAAAAATCAACGTATTTATCATCTAAGACGGCGTAAATCTACTGTAGGAATCGTAGTGGCGGAGACCACCAGAAATGC
>JAJQGP010000044.1 GCA_021200475.1 Lachnospiraceae bacterium | reverse complement strand
CATTATAATGGATTCCCTGATATTTACCAGACACGTCTTATTTGACGTTTACTAAAAATCCATGGACACAAAGGAAAAAATGTCTGAAAATATTTTATCGTGAAGTTATACTCCCTGACTGCCCCTTAATCCCAGAAAGAGTGAAATCTACCGGAAAATTACAAACTTTAGCGTGGAAATAAACTGCTTTTTGGACAAATGACCGAACTTGATACTTGTACTTTTCACAGAACGGGTTTATTCTGGAACTATCCGTGCAGAAATGAAGGGGATTTCATTTTTTGCCTAAATGAAGGAGCAGACCGTAATGAAAAACAATACATCCCGCATTATTATTGAAACTATGGTAAAAAAAGCCTTAAAAGATGTCAAAGACTCTCCGGAACGCAGTACGCGGAATCTGGTGGACATGGCGTTACAGTTCTCAGAAGGGCGGTTTCAGCGAAATTTCTTTTCAACAGCGCAGACGATGCTGCAAAATGAGCACAGCTCTTATTATGGACTGGTAAAAGACATTGCTGCCAATGTGGACAGTGAAAAGATCGTACATTTTGGTATGAATCTCGGATATAACAGCTGTACGGCAGGGGCAGCACAGATAAGAGAAGCAGAAGAATCCTGCGGATATAATATTCCGTGGTGCGTGGGAATGACTCTGGATTCTGCCAGGCTGACAGAGGAGCCGGAAGCTTATGACCAGGTAATTACACAGGGAGAAAAGCTGGGGATTTATACCTGGATGTTGTTTGGGAAGGAAAATCTGCTGGAGGTTCTCCCGCTGGTTCAGGTTCATCCGGATGACGCGTTTATTCTGTTTTGTGAAGCGGAGAATATTACCACGGCATTTCTGGATGCCGTTTCAGAAGCAGATCATTTGATGCTGGCGGTTCAGTATGCGGAAAATGACATCGATGTTTACGATGAAATGAGAGGCAGGCAGCTGCTTTATTCTGCCTGGCAGTCTTACACAGATCGTGATGTGGAGGAAATCATAAGCGGTGACTTTTTAGACAGTGTGCAGCAGGTACATCCGGTATTTACCGTACTGGCATCGTCCCCGGATTGCTCAAAGACTGCAAAGGAAAAAGTATGCAATTATGTGGAGGCGGCGCGGAATGGGCAGACATTTCAGACGGTTCCATGGGAGCTTTTGTATGACAACAGCCGCATTGACAGTATTATCTCGAATGATCCGGTCGTTGCTTTCTTTGACTCGGAAGGGTATCTGCGTACGCAGGCCGGTTCAGAGTATATGGATTCTCTGAATCTGTTCAAAAATGACCTGAGCCGGATTCTGGAGAGAGCATTTGCAAAGAAGTAGAGGATAAAAGCTTTTTCTTCGCCCGTTATATATGGCGGCTCAGGCACTCCGGGTGCTGGCCTGTGCTCAGAGAACATGGGAGAAAATGCCGGAAGACTGTGACCCGGAGACACTGGAACAGCAGCTTTGCTTTGTCGGACTTTGCGGTATGATTGATCCGGTGCGTCTGGAAGTGAAGTCTGCGATTGAAGAGTGCCGACAGGCGGGTATCCGTCCGATCATGATCACAGGCGACCATATCGACACAGCGACTGCGCTGGTCTGCTGGCGCATGTGTGGGCAGGCAGACGGTCACAACCGCCGGAATCATCAAAAAATGGCTGTAAATATGGGAAATTTTCTGTTATAAGTATGAGGGGGATGCAGAGTGAAATCAGCTATGCGTAATAAAGTCTGCAGAGAATCGTTGGATTTGGAAAGGAGCCTTTATTATGATCAAAATGTGTTCCGTGCAGGGCGACATGGATCGGCAGGGGAGGGAGATCGCGCAGCAAATATTAAAGATCGATGCTCTGTTTTCAGAAGAATTGAATCAGGAAGAAAAACGAACAGTCCTGCAAGATGATTTTGACATTCCGATGACCTTATCAATAGAAAGGGGGATTTCATCAATGTGTAATCTGAGTGAAGGCGTATGGCAAAAAGGTATTCAAGAGGGAATGCAACAAGGAATGCAACAAGGAATAGCGGAAGGCTCTGAGAAAACTTTGCTGGAAGATATTCGCAGTCTTATGGTAACAATGAAATGGACTGCAGAACAGGCAATGGCAGCACTGAGGGTGCCTGAGACTAAAAGGACAGAGTATGCGGCGAAACTTTAATTTTTGAGTTTGTAGTCAATCGCAAAATGTTCTTTATACGGGATATTATTGCTTTTCTTATGTCGTCAAGCCGGTTTGATACTACTAGGTATCAGACCGGCTTTTTAATGCGCAAGACTGAGAGCGGGGTTTTCTGGCTATCACCGCGCAAGGTTAATCTTCTTTTCACTCATGTGTGCCGCGGAAAAGTACAGGCCAATAAACATCAGGGCACTTTCAATCAGATCGCATTGTGCTTTATAACTACCGGCACCATGGTGGCTCAACTGATGCTGGCGGTTCAATATACAGAGGGGTGTGGGAGTGTTTTTGATGGACTCAGGGACAGGAAACTGCTTTACTCCGCATATCGATATTATACTGATGAAGATGTAGCCGAAATTGTCAGCGGAGATTTCTTTAGCAGTGTCGAACAGGTACATCCGGTGTTTTCTGCACTGATTGCAAAACCAGACTGTTCAGAGCCAGCGAAAGAAAAAGTCGCCGCTTATATAGAATCGGTTCGTAAGGAACAAAGATTTGAAACAGTGGCCTGGGAGCTGGGATATGATAATAGCGGATCGACAGCATTATATCTGACGAACCGGCGCTGACTTTCTTTAACAGCACTGGTTGGCTGTATGCACTGTCAGATACAGAGAATGAAAAGTTCGGGAATCTGTTCAAAAATGATTTGTATCAGATTCTGGAGCAGGCATTTCCAAAGAAAAGCCGTTCATAATAATCCTGCGTGAGAGATGACGAATTATTGCGTTTTTTCATTGATAGTAGCAGATATTTATGAATGCATCAGGTATTATAGTGCTATAATAGCAAAGTTGTGGAGCAATGGTTTTTTATAAACGATTTTTCTAATCTATGAGCAGGAGGAATCTTTTATGCTTACACACTTTATTGCTTTTTGTGCAGGTTGCTTTGTGGGGGTTCTGACAACGTGCATGTGTATTGCAGCAGGAGAGGCAGACCGCAGGAATAAGAATCCACAACTTCATCTCGGCACTGCCGCACGGGTATGGTTCTGTCTTAAGAGACAATGCAGTGTGTCGTGAACGATCGGTATTTTGAAGGCAGGCTTCACGGAAGACACAATGGAAGCGAATACCTGGTTTGGTTCTATGTGCTACATCCCGCTGTTTGAGACTTACGGAAACGGAATTCCGGTTGTATGGTACCGCAAGGACTGGGCACAGGAATGGGGCATTGGCACAGATGGTCAGATTAACAGCTATGAAGGACTGGAAGCATACTGGCAGTGCACGATTGATAATGGTCTAATTGCATATGGTGCAAATCAGTCAAGAGGATTCTTCCAGATGAAGTCAGTCAGGGGTGAAGCATTTGAAGGTTCTGCACAGGCAGGTCTCCAGTCAATTTCAAGCGGCGGTCTTACATTCTGGATTTACAGGGAGGACGGACAGTTGGTAGATATCGCGGTACAGGGCAGCGGCGATGAAGCATTTGCAAACTTCCCGGAGGGATGGAACCGTGACTTTGGGATTGAGCGGTATGAGCAATTTGCGGCGTGGCAGGAAGCGGGCGCGATTCCGACCAACCGGGAAGGAAACAATGGCTGGGCAGTTCCTGCTTCGTCTACTAAGATTCCGTATACAATGAAGTTCCTTGACTGGCTGTTTGACTCCCAGGAGGATCATGATCTGATTCAGCTTGGTATCGAGGGAGAGGATTTTAAATACGGCGAGGAAGAAGGCACCTACACGCTGCTTTCCACTTATGCCGATGATCTTGGCGGCTATAGCTTTAGCTGGAACCCGAATTATGCGCTGCAGAGTACAATCTATGATGAGGAGACACTGGCATACAGAGAATATGAGTATTCTGATGAGGCATTTACATCCTATCCGATCCTCGGCTTCCATTTCGATGCATCGGATGTGGATCTCTCTACGTCAGTTGCACAGTGCAAGGCTGTGACAGATAAGATTGTAACAGTTATCCTGCACGGTATCAAGACAGATGGCGATGGAAACAGCTACGATACTATGACGGAGATGATCCAACATAACGTAGCGGAAGCGATGGAGAATGGCGGACAGGAGATTCTGGATGCACTGACCGAGCAGCTGACCACTTTCCTTGCAGAGCAGTAAAGTATGGAGGCGTCGCCATAGAGAGAAATGCCACGTTTTTGGGCGCTGCTGTGGAATAAAATTGTAAGTAAAGGGGCGCAGCTTCAGACAGGGCTGCGCCTTGTTTCATACGCATATACAGATAGGGTAGATCTGTTATATAAAAGAGATTGACATAAGTTGACAAATACAGGAATTCTGATATGGTAAATGCAGATGAAGGAAAATACACAGCTATTTTGGACAGCAGGTCGCAGATTGTCGCTTCGATACTGCTCTGAATGGTTATCAAACACAGCGGATTTACAGAAAGGATGTAAAAATGGGACAGATCTGTATCAAAATTCTGGACGGACAAATGAAGACAAAAGCTGTATCCAGAGGGGAAAATGAAGTAAACCTTGTGTATTCGGGGGCCTATCGGGAGGGAGACCGGATCTGCGTAGAAATCGAGGAGAAGAACCACTTTTATGTGGTTCAGCTGGACGATGCCGGTGGAAAAGCAATGCTTTATCTGACAGACAACCTTTCTTATCTCCTTCCCTTTGGCGAAAAGCGCGTGAACCGGTCACCGAAGCTGTTTTCCGGAGAAAAGCATTTGCTGTATGTCCGGAAGGCCAGAGACTTTGAGGTGGTGCCTTACCGCAATCTGGCGTACAATCCCTGGGATCAGCATGAGAATCCTTCCGCTTTTCCGCACGCCTCCGCGAACGTAGAAACACGTGGTGAGTCGGTCTTTGCGGCGATGAATGCCATTGACGGGGTAAAAGCCGCGTCGTGTCATGGCGAATGGCCATATCAGTCCTGGGGAATCAATCAGCGCGCGGACGCGCTTCTGCGGCTGGATTTCGGACGTAAGGTAGTGGCAGACCGAATTATTCTTTACACCAGGGCGGACTATCCGCATGACAACTGGTGGAAGCAGGCGACGGTCGTTTTTTCCGACGGCAGCGAAATCGGGCTGGAGCTCAAAAAAACCGGAGAAGCACAGGAATATGTGTTTGAGGAAAGAGAGATCCAGTGGCTGCAGCTGGAGCGCCTGATCAAAGGAGAGGAAGACGGTTCACCGTTTCCAGCGCTCGTTCAGATAGAAGTATATGGACGGGAAAGCGAGTAACAGGACGAAGAACTGTTCCGAAGGAGCGTTACCGGTGAGCAGGATTGGTTTCATGTATATCATTTTATAACGCAGTCTTTCGCAATCAATCGCATAAAAATCCCCGGTTGTTGAAAATCGGGGATTTTGATTAGTACGCCTGGCGAACACACGTTCTAACGGGTGAAAGTCCCGAATCCGCCCGGTAGTGGGAAGCATACAGCTGAACACCAAGGTTCTCGCCGCGAGGTTTAAGAGGACTGAAGGAAGGTGTAGGCAAACCTCTGCCCCAACACACAGAAACCATTTCAGGCTGACACAGGAGGATAAGACTGTTAGACAAGCCGAAGTCCAAAAAGTGCATGGAATCCTGCACGAGATGGTGGGGCATGGAGGAAAAGAACGTATTAAAACAGTCATATAGTATTTTCGGAATAGCCTCTCGACGATGGTCTTCTCCTGTGATACAATGAAAACCGCGCATGCAGAATTGTGCTTCACACAATGGCGCGGCCTGCGTCCATACTCGCTGCGCGAGTACGGACATGTGATAGAATAAACGCAGTTTATTTTTTGCCGGAGGAGGCATTTTTATGGGCGAACAGGTGGAAAAAACTGAAAAAAGAAGGGTATGTGCTGGTCTTTTGGCTCATGTAGATGCCGGGAAAACGACCCTGGCGGAAGGAATCCTGTACCTGACTGGCAGGATTCGCAGCTTGGGGCGGGTAGATCATAAGGATGCATTTTTTGACAATTTTGATCTGGAGCGAGCCCGGGGAATTACGATTTTTTCGAAGCAGACGTGCGTGGAGCTGCCGGAGCTTACGATGACTCTGTTAGACACGCCGGGGCATGTGGATTTTTCGGCAGAGATGGAGCGGACACTCCAGGTGCTGGATTACGCGGTGCTGGTGATCAGCGGGGCGGACGGAGTGCAGAGTCATGTGGAGACGCTCTGGCGGCTGCTGACGCGTTATGAGATTCCGGTTTTTTTGTTTGTGAATAAGATGGATCAGCCGGGAACGGACCGGGAGGCTTTGCTGGCGGAGCTGAAAAGCCGGCTGGATGAGCGGTGCGTGGATTTTACCGGGGCAGACGGAATGAAGCGTATGGGGCTTGGCGGAGAGGCTGCGAATGCAGAAAACGATGCCGGTGCGGTGTGCTATATGGATACAGAAGAGTTTCAGGAAAATCTGGCGATGTGTGACGATGAGCTTTTGGAGCTGTATGCGGCGGGCGAGAGGATTGGAACAGAACGGATTCAGCGCATGGTGGCGGAGCGGAGGATTTTTCCGTGCTTTTTTGGCTCCGCACTGCGGCTAAAAGGTGTAGAGGAGCTTCTGGAAGGGATTCAGATGTATTCCATGCCCGGAGAATATTCGGCTGAATTTGGTGCGCGGGTGTATAAAATCACGCGGGATGCGCAGGGAAACCGTCTGACACATATGAAGATTACCGGCGGGACGCTGCGGGTGAAGGATGTCCTGACGAATCAAAAGGCGGTAGCAGGAAAAGAACAGCCGTTACCGTTAACGGGGCTGGAAAAGGAAGCTGCGCCAGGGCGTGAAATCTGGACGGAAAAGGTCAACCAGATTCGTATTTTGTCGGGGGAAAATTACGAGCCGGTGTCTGAGGCTTCGGCAGGGATGCTCTGCGCGGTCACGGGGCTGGAGCATACCTATGCGGGAGAAGGACTCGGGATGGAACCGGAGGCGGAGCTGCCGCTTCTGGAGCCAGTGCTGTCGTATCGGATTTCACTTCCGGAAGGGACGGATGTACACCGGGCGTTTCGGCAGTTAAAGCAGTTAGAAGAGGAAGAGCCGGAGCTGCATATCACATGGGCTGCGGGAGCATCTTCTCACCCACTCACTGCAACGGACAGCGCTGCGGGCGAGACGGATACCGGCGAGATTCACGCACAGCTGATGGGCGAGGTGCAGACGGAGATTTTACAGAATGTGATCCGGGAACGCTTTGGCCTGGCGGTGACGTTTGGCGAGGGCAGTATTGTGTACCGCGAAACGATTGCAGAGCCGGTGGTCGGGATGGGGCATTTTGAGCCGCTTCGCCATTATGCGGAGGTGCATCTTTTACTGGAGCCGGCGGAGCGGGGCAGCGGACTGCAGTTCGTGAGCAAGTGCAGTGTGGACGAGCTGGCGCTGAATTGGCAGCGGCTGATTCTGACTCATCTGGAAGAGAAGAGCCACCTGGGAGTGCTGACCGGCTCGGAAATTACGGATATGAAAATTACGCTGGTTGCGGGGCGGGCGCATCAGAAGCATACGGAGGGCGGCGACTTCCGTCAGGCGACCTACCGCGCGGTGCGGCAGGGACTTTGCCGTGCACAATCCATCCTCCTCGAACCGGTTTACCGCTTTCGACTCGAGATTCCGATGGAAACGGTCGGCCGGGCGCTCTCTGACATTCAGCGTATGTATGGGAACGCGGATGCGCCGGTTTTGATGGAGGCTGCCGGTACTATGGAAAAAGCTTCGGATATGGCTTTGATCACGGGTACGGCGCCGGTTGTGACCATGCGCGGCTATCAAAGCGAGGTCCTGGCCTATACAAAAGGGCGCGGCAGGCTGTTTTGCAGTCTGAAGGGGTATGAGGAATGCCACAATGCTCAGGAAGTCATTGAAGCGCGCGCTTATGACGCGCAGGCGGATCTGGAAAATCCATGCGGCTCGGTTTTCTGTGCACATGGAGCAGGTTTTGTTGTGAACTGGGAGGACGTGCCGAACTACATTCATATCGCGGAGACAGACGCTTACGCCGGGGAGGCACGGAAAGCTGCCGAAGGCCAGGGTGCGTCAGGCTTGGAAGGGGGAGGCACAGGAGCGGATCCTTTTGCGGCGGGAAACACGGCAGCGGGGCGTTCCAGAGCGGAAACCGCGAATGCGGCGGGACGCGCGGAGAATCGCGCTGCGCTTAGCGGTGCGGAGGATGACGAGCTCCGTGTAATTTTTGAGCGTACCTATGGCACAGCGAACCGCGAGCAGAAACGGCTTGCGTATGGAAAGAATGGGCGCTCCCGGCAGGATTCCGGCTGGGCAGGCTATGAGGCGTCACAGACTACGCGCAGGAAAAAAATAAATCAGGAGGAACTGGAGGAATGCCTGTTGGTGGATGGCTACAACATTATTTTTGCGTGGGACGAGCTGAAGGAACTGGCAAAAATCAGCCTGGAGAGCGCCCGTGGACGGCTGCTTGACCTGATGTGTAATTATCAGGGCTATAAAAACAATCGCCTGATCGTGGTGTTTGACGCTTACCGGGTCGCCAGTCATAATACGGAAGTGCTCAAATACCATAATATATATGTGGTCTACACGAAAGAGGCAGAGACAGCTGACCAGTATATCGAGAAAACTGTGCGCACCATCAACCGCAAATATCATGTAACGGTAGCAACCTCGGATGCGTTAGAGCAGGTCATTATCTTTGGCGCGGGGGCCTCCCGGCTTTCCTCGAAAGGACTGCTGGAGGAGCTGCGTCTGATGCAGAAGGATTTGCATGAGAATTATCTGAACGCACCGCAAAAGGGCGGGAAAGCGTACCTGCTCGAAGGACAGGAGGAAATACTGGGGCAGATAGAGGAAACATAGATGAGAGGATGCTGTTCGAAACTGTTGTCCAAAATCTGCTTGCAATATGTCTTCGAATTTTGTATGATATTCATAGTAATTTACGTAACTGTTCACATCCCGACCATGCACTTGCTGCGTGGTCAGGGGCGAAAACGTAGATGTTGCAAGCATCTGGCCCATCGCGCAGCGATAATAATTGGCCAGATGCCGTTATAGGTCACACTTGTAGAGGCTAAAATAACATAAATCTGGTCGGGGTGTGACCTATAACTAATTTACAGCGATTCAGAACGATAACAGGGAGGAGCGTTTTTGAATCGTCAGAAATTTTACATATGTTGCATACCCGTCGTGTGGGCATGCGGGTTTCATCAGAAAGACAGGAGGATATTTCAATGAGCTTTGACGCGGCAAAAGCAAAGAATACGATCGAGAACGGAAAAGCCGTACTCGGCATAGAATTCGGTTCTACCAGAATTAAAGCGGTGCTGGTGGATGAGGCGAATCAGCCGGTTGCTTCCGGCAGCCATGAGTGGGAGAACCAGCTTGTAAACGGAGTCTGGACGTACAGCATGGACGCGATCTGGGGAGGCCTTCAGGATTGCTACAGTGATCTGGCGGCGGATGTAAGGAAAAAATACGGCATTGTAGTTGAAAACCTTGCAGCGATCGGTTTCAGCGCGATGATGCATGGTTATCTCGCATTTGATAAAAATGATGAGCTTCTGGTGCCGTTCCGCACCTGGAGAAATACAATCACCGAGCAGGCTTCGAAGGAATTGTTTGATCTGTTTCAGTTTAATATCCCGCAGAGATGGAGCATTTCTCATCTCTATCAGGCGATCCTGAACGGTGAGGAGCATGTGAAGGATGTGGCGTTCTTCACGACGCTGGCGGGCTATATCCACTGGCAGATGACCGGGCAGAAGGTGATCGGCATTGGCGATGCGTCCGGTATGTTCCCGATTGACAGTGAGATCAGAGATTATAATCAGAAGATGATTGATCAGTTTGACGCGCTGGTGGCGCCGAAGGGCTATCCGTGGAAGCTGCGGGACATTCTGCCGAAGGCACTTCTCGCGGGCGAGGATGCCGGCGTTCTTACAGAGGAAGGCGCAAAGAAGCTGGATGTGTCCGGTATGCTGAAAGCAGGCATTCCGATCGCTCCGCCGGAAGGCGACGCGGGCACCGGCATGGCTGCGACAAACAGCGTGGCGGTTCGCACAGGCAATGTGTCGGCAGGTACCTCCGTATTCGCGATGATTGTCCTCGAAAAAGAGCTTTCCAAGGCTTATCCGGAAATTGACATGGTGACGACTCCGACCGGCGACGCGGTGGCGATGGTTCACTGCAACAACTGTACCTCTGACCTGAATGCCTGGGTAGGCCTGTTCCGTGAATTTTCAGAGGCGTTTGGTGTAGAAGTTGATATGGACCGGCTGTTTGGAACGCTTTACAATAAGGCGCTCGAAGGGGATAAGGACTGCGGAGGCGTTGTTGCTTACAACTATTTCGCGGGTGAGCCGGTGACTGGTCTTAATGAGGGACGTCCGCTCATGGTTCGCACCCCGGACGCGAAATTCAGCCTGGCAAACTTTATGCGCGCGAACCTGTACGCATCACTGGCGACCCTGAAAATCGGTCTTGACCTTCTCCTTAAAAATGAGGATGTGCAGGTTGACCGCATCATGGGACACGGCGGCCTGTTTAAGACCAAGGGCGTAGGACAGAGCATCCTTGCAGCGGCAATGGACTCTCCGGTATCTGTCATGGAGACCGCGGGTGAGGGCGGCCCATGGGGGATGGCGATTCTGGCTTCCTACCTGGTGAACAAAAAAGAAGGCGAATCACTGGATACCTTCCTGAACGAGAGTGTGTTTGCTGGCAGTGAAGGCGTAGAGATCAAGCCGGATCCGGCGGATGTGGCAGGCTTTGACGCTTACATCGAGAGCTTTAAGGCCGGTATTGCGATCGAAAAGGCAGCGGTAGAGGCGATTTGAGTGTGATCTGCTGCAGCTATTTGGGATAGTACTTCGCACTTGCTGCGAAGTATGTATGAAAACGTACGATCTGTTTTTTTGCCGGATAAAATGGCGGAAGCAGTAAAACGTGGTTTTACACCAGCGTGGCAATGGCAGAAATACAGGACGTGAATTTATGGATAATCAGGGCATTTATGAATTATTGCGGCAGGTGAGCGACGGCACCCGGACGCCCGAGCAGGCGATGGAAGATATTCGGATGCAGCCGGATATGCTGGTGGGCAATTATGCGGATATTGACCTGCACCGAAGTGTCCGGCAGGGGATGCCGGAAGTGATTTACGGCGAAGGAAAGACTGCGGAGCAGATCGCGGGTATCCTGCGGGCCATGACAGAGCGCGGCGTAAAAAACATTATGGTCACGCGCCTGTCCGAGGAAAAAGAGGCGAAGGTGAGAGAGGCGCTGAAAGCTCATGGAGAAACGCCCTCTTACCGCGAAAACAATGCCGCAGATCAGGTGCTTTCCCTGCGCTATGACCCAACCTCGCGGATTGCGGTTGCGGCTCCGGAAGAAACGGAAAAAAACGGCAAGGTGGTCGTGGTCGCGGCGGGGACAAGTGATCTTCCGGTCGCGGAGGAGGCTGCGATTACGGCGGAGCTGTACGGCAGCTATGTGGAGCGCGTGTATGACGTCGGTGTAGCGGGACTGCATCGTCTGCTGCACCGCCTTCCGGTGCTGGAGGACGCGAACGTGATCATTGCGGTCGCGGGGATGGAAGGCGCGCTGGTGAGCGTGATTGGCGGTCTGGTCGCCTGCCCGGTCATCGGGGTGCCGACGAGCGTCGGCTATGGCGCGAATTTTGGCGGTCTGGCAGCGCTCTTATCCATGCTGAACTCCTGCGCAAGCGGCGTCAGTGTTGTCAACATTGACAACGGATTTGGCGCGGGTGTGCTGGCGGCGCGGATCAACCGGCAGTCGTGTGGAAAATAGGATCTGCTTGAAAGCTGGCTTAAAAATTTTCGATTGACATTTCGAACAATATGGCATAAGATAAGACCAGTTAAGGAAAGTGATGATTCCGTGGGCACAAAAAAGCGAACGCCTTAGAGGGGTGCTGCCCTCTAAGGCGTTCTTGCTCGTTACGGTGAGCTGCTCCGTTTAGGCTGTTGCTGTCTATTTATCGCTGTCCAGCTATTTGCATATGTAGGCGCTAATTACATTTGCTCCGACAGCAATAAGAAAAGTGATGATGAGATCACCCATGGAACATCACCTCCTTCCTGCTGGAAAGAGTCGACAGCAATGTTAATGTATCACATAAACGCAGAAAAGTCGACAGAATTATTGTAAATAAATACGTTATTGAAATAAATGCGAAAAAAGTGTTTTGACTATGGAAAAAATGCTTGACAGGACACATAATTCGCTTTACAATGCCAAAAGTATATAAAAGAAAGGAGGCAGTGCGATGTTGATGAAAGCTTATCTTAATAAATACGCAGATCGGAATATGCAGTTTATGAATGCAGAGCTTTTTGCGGGCTACGCATTTATTGATAACGAGTATCATACCATTCGCAGATTGTTTGCCTCCGGAGAAATTGCCGATGGAAGAGAGAGAGTTTTCCTTTTTTAACGAGGAAGATTCTGATGATCGGTGATGAGAGAACATTGGGCTGCAGTCTGTACGGGCTGCAGCTTTTTTTGGATTTATTCAGATCGTATATCATATAGGCGGGAATTTCCCGGCTCATCTGATTTTCTGGACTCCTGAAAAGGCACAGCTTTGTACCTGGAAGGGAGTATCTTTGTATGAAATCAATTTTGCACTACATGAAAAGTTATTTGCCAATGTATCTTTTGTGCCTGACTGCTATGCTGATCAGCACAGCTTTGTCGATGCTTGCGCCGCAGCTGACGCAGCGCGTGATTGACGATGTGATTATCGGCGGGCAGGAAGACCGGCTGATGCCGCTTCTCGGCGGTATTCTTATGATCGGACTGGGGCGGGCCATCTTCCAGTACGTGAAGGAATTTGGCTTTGACAGCATCGGCTGCCGGCTCGGCTGTCGGATGCGAAAAGACCTGTACCATCATGTACAGGGGCTTTCGATTGAGTTTTTTGACAGCCATAATACGGGAGAGCTGATGACTCGTATCAAGGATGATGTGGATAAGGTCTGGATGGTGGCCGGGTTTATCGGTTCACTGGCGCTTGAAGCGGTGATCGTGACGGTTCTGTCTATCGTCTGCATGGTGCGTATTAATCCGTGGCTGACGCTGGTGCCGATCTGTGTGGTTCCTCTGATTGGTTACTGCGCGCTGCATATGGAAAACGAGCTGGGCGGCGTTTACGATCAGATCAGCGAGGAAACTGCCGAGCTGAACACGGTCGCGCAGGAATGTATCGCCGGGGTGCGTACAGTGAAGGCTTTTGCGAAGGAAGAGTATGAGATTGAGAAATTCAGCGGGCATAATCAGCGCTTTTACGAGCTGAATATGAACCAGGCGAAGCTTCGCGCGAAATATGAACCGGCAGTCACCTTCCTGGGAAAGGTGATGCTGTTTGCGATCGTGGTGGTCGGCGGCCTGATGGTGATCGGAGGACGGCTGACGCTGGGCGGCCTGGGGGCGTTTCTGGAGTATGCGAATGAAATCATCTGGCCGATGGAATGCGTTGGCTGGCTGAGCAATGATATTGCGGCCGCCGTGGCTTCCTGGAAAAAGATGCGGAAGGTAGCGGATGCGCAGGCCAGTCTGACCGAAGCGCCGGATGCGCGGCCGCTGCCGGAGGTAAAAGGGGAGATTACGTTTGAACATGTCAGTTTTTCCATGAGGGAAGCAGACCTGCGTTCCACAATCGAAGAGGGGGAAATATCCCGCGCGGAGCGTGGGATGCCACCCGGCGAGGGGCATAACCCGACGGGGGCAGAACGCGCTGCTGCGAAGAATTCGTCCGTGACTGACGAAATTCTGCATGATATTAACCTGAATCTCAGACCGGGGCAGACGCTCGGTATTATGGGAATGACCGGCACCGGAAAAACGACAATGGTGAACCTGCTTCAGCGCTTTTATGACGTGACGGAAGGACGGATTCTTCTGGATGGTGTGGATATCCGAACACTTCCCCTCTCACAGCTGCGCGCTTCCATGGCGGTGGTTCCGCAGGAATTATTTCTGTTTTCCGATTCAGTGAAGGAAAATATCCGCATCGGGCGGCGGGAGGAGATTGAGGATAGTATCGTTGCATGGGCTCTGGAGCGTTCTGACGCGGCAGAGTTTGTGGATCAGCTGAGCCGGAAAGCAGATACTGTGATCGGAGAGCGCGGCGTCGGTCTTTCCGGCGGGCAGAAGCAGCGCATCAGCATTGCGCGGGCGCTCGCACGGAAGGCACCGGTGCTGGTGCTGGATGACGCGACCTCCGCGCTGGATATGGAGACGGAGCGGCTGGTGTGGCAGAATCTGAGAGAGAATCCGCCGTCTTCGAAAATTATCATCGCGCACCGGATATCCGCAGTTCGTCATGCGGATGAGGTTATCGTCCTGGAGAATGGGCGGATCGCGGAACGCGGGACGCATGAGGAACTCATGCGGGCAAAGGGGCGCTACTATGAGACGTGGAAAGTGCAGTATGACGCTGGATAATTGTGAAAAAATTTGATATCTGCTGTTCTGAATAGTTGCTATTTCGTTACGTGACGGCGGGAGAAAGAGGAAAAATATGGCCATTAATACAGCAAGAGAGGATGAGACAGTCCGCGAGGGTTCAAAAAAGGATACCCTGCTGCGCCTGTACTGTTATCTTCTTTCCTATAAAAAAGAATTGATTGAAATTATGCTTTTGCTGCTGATCACGCTGGCGGTGACACTTGGTTCACCGCTGCTGATTGAGTACGCAGTAGACACCTGTGTGGCGAACTCGGATGTGCCAGGACTGCTGCGTCTGGCGGTTATTGCGCTTCTGGCGTATATCGTGTATCTGGTTTGTACGAGGCGGTGGATGGTCAAAATGGAGGACATCACGAACCGCATCCTTCTGACTATCCGGGGCAGTCTTTATGAGCATTTGCAGATGCTGAGCCTGCGCTTTTTCGACAGTCGCCCGACCGGGAAAATCCTGTCCAGGGTGGTCGGGGATGTGAACTCCCTCAAAGAGGTATTGAGCGACAGCGTTACAAAGCTTTTTCCGGATTTGCTGACTCTGATCGGTGTGGCGGTAATCATGCTGGTCAAAAACTGGATGCTGGCGATGGCAGCGCTGGTGATGCTGCCGGTGCTGTTTGGCTGTATGTTCGCGATCCAGACCGTTGAACACAAGCGCTGGCAGATTCATCGGAAGAAGAGTTCGAACCTCAATGCGCTGATCCATGAGAGCATCTCCGGCATCCGGCTGATCCAGAGCTTTGACGCAGAACGGGAAAAACAGGAAGAGTTTGACAGCAGCGCGACCGAGTTTTCAGACAGCTGGATTGCCGCGGTGCGGATTGGCGATCTGTTTGGACCATTTGTAGAGATTGCCTGGGGCGCGGGGAGCTTTCTGTTGTATTTTATCGGGTTGCGTGTGGTGGGCGGCGACCGTATCGGGGTCGGAACCTTCATCGCTTTTTCAACCTATCTTGGTATGTTCTGGAATCCAATCCGGAACCTTGCCAGCTTTTACAACAAAATCGTTACAAATATCTCCGCGGCGGAGAGGATTTTTGATATTCTGGATACGCCGGCGGACATTACTGATCATGATGGGGTGAAAGAACTGCCGCCGGTTCAGGGAGAGGTGAGCTTTGAAAATGTGAGCTTTGCCTATGCTGACGCGATGGAAAAGCCAGTACTCTCCAATGTCAGCTTTACGGTAAAACCGGGCGAGCGCATTGCCCTCGTCGGACCGACGGGGGCTGGCAAGACGACGATTGTAAACCTGATTGGCCGCTTTTACGATGTGGTCTCCGGGTGCGTGAAAATTGACGGGCAGGATATCCGGGATGTGAAGCTGAAAAGCCTGCGCTCTCAGGTCGGCATGATGACACAGGACACATTCCTGTTCACGGGGACGATACGCGAAAATCTCTGTTATGGGCGGCAGAGTGATTTGCCAGGAGAAACAGGTTCTGCGAAAGAGGTATCGGATGAGGAAATGATCGCGGCGGCGAAGGCGGTTAACGCGCATGATTTTATCATGGCACTGGAAAATGGCTATGATACTGTGATCAGTGAACGCGGCGGCCAGCTTTCTGTCGGCCAGCGTCAGCTTCTGGCATTTGCGCGCACGATGATCGCGAATCCGCGCATTCTGATCCTGGATGAAGCGACTTCCAGCATTGACACTCACACGGAAAGACTGGTACAATCAGGTATCGAGACCATGCTGCGCGGACGGACGTCCTTCACCATCGCGCATCGTCTTTCCACGATTCGCAATGCGGACCGTATCTTTTATGTGGATGGAAATCACATCCTGGAGGCGGGCAGCCACGAGGAACTGATGGCGAAGAAAGGATATTACTGGAGGCTGTATCAGAGCCAGTATGAGGGGGAATGCGCATGAAGTTTTTTCATTTATCGGATCTGCACATCGGCCTGAAGCTGATGAACCGGGATTTGCGGGAGGATCAGGAATATATTTTGCGGCAGATCACGGAAATCGCCGGACGGGAACAGCCGGATGCGATTGTGATTGCCGGAGATATTTATGATAAGGCATTGCCTTCCGCGGAGGCAGTAGAAGTGTTTGACCGTTTTATCAGTGAACTGACGGTAGCGGTGCCTTCTGCGGTGATTATGATGATCAGCGGGAACCATGACAGCGCTCCGCGGGTCAACTGCTTCCGGAGCGTTCTCTCCCGGCAGAATCTCTATATGGTGGGACAGCCGCCGCGGACGGAGACAGAATATATAGAGAAGGTAACCTGTACGGATGTCTTCGGAAAAGTGAACTTTTATCTGCTTCCCTTTGTAAAGCCATCTATGGTAAAAGGGGTGGTCGGTGCCGACGAAAATGGAAATAACTTTTCTTACAATGAATCTCTGCATCGGCTGATTGCGCGGGAAACGATTGACCAGAGTGAGCGGAATGTGCTGGTCAGCCATCAGTTCTACCTGCCGAATGGCGTAGCCGCGGAGGATGTAGAACGCATGGATTCGGAGATTCCGACGGTTGGTAATATTGACGCGATCGCCGCGGATGTGCTGGAATGTTTTGATTATGCGGCTCTCGGCCATATTCATAAGCCGATGAAGGTGGGAAGTGAGCGCTTCCGCTATTGTGGGACGCCCCTTGCCTGTTCTGTCAGCGAAGCCGGACAGACGAAAGGCATTGTGATGGTGGAACTGGGAGTGAAGTGTGATAGGAGCGAAAAGAAAAATGATGAAAACACCAACGCTGGCTGGAAAGAAAATGGGGAAAGAACGATCGATTGTTGCAACGATATTAAGGAAAGTACAGTGTGCGGGAAGAACCTCTCAGAGAGAAATCGAGAATGTGCGTTATCTGGCTGGCAGGGTGAAGCGCATGCAGAAAAAATGGAGAAGATGGCGGAGATTTGTACAGGGGATGGGAAGAACGGTGATAAAGTTGGCGCAAAATATAGAATAACAGTACTTCCTCTCACTCCGCTGCGGCAGGTTCGGCTCATCAAAGGGTCATTGGAGGAGGTGCTTCGCCAGGCAAGTTCTGACTATGTTACCGTGGTTCTGACAGATAAGGCAGATCTGGAAGTGATCGATATGCAGGAGCGGCTGCGCCTGGCTTTCCCGAATCTGCTGGAGATTCGCCGGGAGCGTGTGCGTGCGGCGGACTATGGCGCGGAACGCTATGTGGAGGAAGATATGGATCCGTATGAGCTGTGCTGCGCGTTTTTAAAGGACGCTGATGAGGCGGAGAAAGAAATTCTGAAGGATGTGATTCGCACGGTGCAGGAAAGGCAGGTGGGATGAAATGCGTCCGATTAAGCTTACCATGCGGGCATTTGGTTCTTATGGCAATCTGACCACGATCCGTTTTGACGGTTTGAATCAGAACCTGTTTCTGATTACAGGGAATACCGGCGCGGGCAAGACAACGATATTTGACGCTATCGTATTTGCGCTTTACGGGGAGACTGGTTCATCTGCCAATAAAAAAGATGGAGTTGTGCTGCAAAGTCAGTTTACGCCTTTCAATCAGGAACCGTTTGTGGAACTGACGTTTTCCGAAGGGGGAGAGATCGAGGAGGCTTCGAGTAATCCGGCGAAGACAGAACGTGCCGTGTGGAAGAAGCGATCCGCAATTGACGGTGCCGAAGAAGTATATGGATATGAGACCCCGGTTTACACCGTGCGCCGGGTACCGCGGCATCTGCGTTTGTTGACCCGCGGTGCGGGGAAGGGCTCCGCGACCCGTGAGGTGACCGGAAGTGTGTCGCTGATCATGCCGGATGGGACGGAGTATCCGTCAAAGGAGACGGACAGAAAATTAGAAGAGATTGTCGGGCTTACGAAGGCACAGTTTATGCAGGTGGCCATGATCGCGCAGGGGGAGTTTATGGAGCTGCTGCGCGCGAAATCAGATGAAAAAAAGATCATTTTCCGGAAGCTTTTTCATACGGATTTGTATCAGAGGATTGAGGAGGAGCTGGCGAACCGCAAAAAAGAAAAGGAAAAAGAGATCGGTCAGATCCGTGTGATCTGCCAGATGGAGGCAAAACAGCTTCGGATTCCGGAATCCTGTGAAAATGCTGCGGAAATCGACCGCCTGAAAAAGCAGATCGTGCAGGGGGAAATGACGGTTCTGGAGCCATTCCTGACTCTTCTGGAGGAGCTTTGCAGATATTTGGAAAAGGAACTGGAAACAGCGCAGGCGGAATACGGCGAGGCACAGTCACGGCAGAATGGAAAGCGGGACGCTTACACAGGGGCGAAAAGCCTGGCGAAGCTTTATGAACAGCTGGAAATGGCGCAAAAAGATCTGGCTGAATGCGAAGCACAGGAGAAGGAAATAGTCAGAGCGCGGACTCTGGCAGAGCAGCTGCGCGCTGCATATGAGATTCAAAGCGAATATCAGAGATATTCGGATGCTGCACGCACCGTTACTTTATCGAAGGAGAATCTGGGAAAGCTTCAGGAAGCGCTGCCTGCGCAGAAAACACATTTGCGGGAAATGGAGCAGCAGCAGGAACTGCATAAGCAGAAACTGGAACAGCAGCAGGCGGAAACGGCGCGGATCGAGGAGCGCGTGAAACGGGCGTTAGAGATTTTTCGGAAAATTGCGGAGACAGAGGCGGAAATCCAGGCGGGAGAAAAGGCGCTGGAAACAGGAAAGAAACGGGCGGAGGACAGTCAGAGAAAGCTGGAGAGGCTGGAGAAGCAGGAGCAGGCGTGGCGCGAGAAAGAGCGGGAGCTTGCCGACGCGCCGGAGCAGCTTGTCCGCTGTACGGGGCATGAGGCTGCCTTTATCCGTCTGGACGGCAGATTGAAAGAAGTCAGAGTTCTTCAGAAACGAGTACAGTCGCAGGAGAAACAATGCGCGGAGTTAAAGGTGCAATATCAGAATGCGGACAAATCGTACCGGGTGGCCAGAGACTGGTATGAAGAAAACCGAAGTGTGTTTCTGGACGAACAGGCCGGAATCCTCGCGCAGGAGCTTCAGGAGGGGCAGCCCTGTCCGGTCTGCGGCTCACTGGATCATCCGGCGCCGTTTCGGAAGGAGGTTTACACAGTGGGTATTTCTCCCGAAGGACAGTCAGATCATAGCGGGAGAATTGTGACACAGGAGATCCTCAATAAGCTGGAGCGGGACGCAAAGGAGAAGGCTGATCGTCAGCAGGAGCTTGCTGCTGCGGCACAGTCTGCGAATGAGCTTCTGAAAGAAAGACAGGAATCTTTGCTACGGGATCTTTCGAAGCTTCGGCAGGAACTGGAGCGTGCGATTGCTGACATGGGTGATATGCAGACGCTACTTTCTGTTCTTCCGGATGTTGCATCAAAGAAAAGGGAGGTGTCTGTACTGTCAGGGGAATCTTCTGCCGAAGAGGCGTTACAGCTGATTGCGTGGGCAGGAGAACAGATTATTTTCTGGCAGCAAAAGATCAGCGATGAAAAAGCCAGGCTGGAAGGCCGGGCGGTTGCCCTTCAGAAGGTTCGCCGGCAGCTTTCGGAGGCAGATGGAAAAAAACGGCAGCTGCGGGAACTGGCAGAAGCGGCGACAGCAGCCGTGGCCGAAGCCCGGGCAGCGCTGGAGGGCAGTGTAAAGAAACGGGAAACGCTGGGTGAATCCGGTGCATTCCGCACAGAAGAGGAGGCAAAAAACGCGCTTCGCGCAGCGAAAACCGCGCAGAAGAAGCAGGAAGCTGCCAGCAGCTCTGCTTCTGATCTGGCAAAAAAGGCGCGGGAGGCGAAAGATCATACGGCAGCTCTGATCAAAAAATATACGGAAGAGCTTCCGGAGCAGGAGGCGCTGTGTGAAGAACGGCGGGAATCCTACGATGCCTGTATGAAACGGAGAAAGCTGGATGAGATACAATGGCAGACACTGACTGCGGAACACACGTCGGAGGAAGAGATGACGCTGCGGGAGCAGATCGAGCAGCATACGCAGAGAAAGCTTTCAATAGCAGGCAGGATTGCGTCTGCGAAGGAGGCCATTGGTGACCGGCCAAAGCCGAACCCGGAGCTTTTGGAAAAAGAACTGCGGGAAGCAGAACGGCTTACAGCTGAGGCTGAAAAAAAGCTTGCCGGGATCCGGGAAGAGGCGCAGGCGGATGAACGCATCCGAAGGACACTTGCGTCACAGCTGGGTGACCGCAGGCGGATTGTGGAAGATCATACGCGTCTGGATACCCTTTACCGTCTGGTATCCGGTAATGTTACGGACAGCCGGATGGACCTGGAAACATTTGTGCAGCGTTACTATATGGAAAGAATTCTTCACGCGGCAAACCGCCGTTTCCTGGAAATGTCCGGCGGCCAGTTCGAGCTGCGCATGGTGGACGCAGAAAAGGCGGGCAAGGGGAAAAACCGTGGCCTCGATTTGATGGTTTATTCCGCCGTTACCGGCAGGGAGCGCGAAATCCGCACGCTTTCCGGCGGCGAATCCTTCATGGCTGCGCTTTCTCTGGCACTGGGAATGGCTGATCAGATTCAGCAAAGTACAGCAGCCATCCATCTGGATATGATGTTTATTGACGAAGGCTTTGGTTCTCTTGACGAGCATTCGAGAGGTCAGACCGTCCGCGTCCTGCAGGAAATGGCAGGAGGCGACCGGTTAATTGGGATTATTTCTCACGTGACAGAGCTGAAACAGGAGATTGACGACCAGCTGATCGTCACAAAAGATGAGAGCGGAAGTCACGTCAGGTGGCAGATCAGCTAAAGAAAGGAATAACAGGGATACCTTTCCGCATATATTTTGTATGTAACCGTTCAGAACAGCGATTACAGAACAGCAAATGGATGCGGGGAGGTTTTTTATGCCGGAATACAGACGGTTTGTCACATATTTTTATGAGTACATAGACGAAAAGAAGCAGGGAAATGCGGGATTTGCCAAGGTGGAGCTGCGAAATGGAATGTGGAGAGTCCTTTTTCGCCTGACTCTTCCGGTAGTGCCGGAGCCGCCTGTGCGGGTATACGGATTTGTGCGTGAGCAGGGGTATCAGCGGGAATTTCCGCTGGGAATCATGAGCGAGAACCCTCGTGGTCCGGAAGAATGGGCATGGCGCGCAGATGCGCCGGTCGGCTCCGGAAAATACTATTTTGATCAGATAACCGGCATCCGGATTCAGAGCGGAGATGGAAGAGTGTTCCTAACGGTGTGGGATGATGAACCGGTAGAGATGGATTGCTTTGTTGCTGAGGACTCTGGAGAGCGGACAGAAGCGGAGAAGAAACCCGACACTGAGGCTGCGGGAGTGGACGTGGCTGAGACCTCCGAAGGGCGGACAGAAGCGGAAACACGCCGGGAGCCCTCAGGAGAACAATCGGAAGAACTGCGCGGGACGGAAGCAGAGGCACCGGAGCAGCCGGTATCTGACACGCCGGAAATACCATCCGGGATGCCGGAGGAGACAGCGTCTGAGGTGTCGAATCGGCTTCTGCCAGAAAATCCAGGAAGTTCAGGGGCGGAAGTTTCTGTGCGGATACTTTCTGAGCTGATGGAGGAGTCTGAACCGGAAATGCCCACGCCGGAGTCCCCTGAGATCCAGGAAACAGCTTTGCCCGGGATGTCAACCCTGGGAATTCCCGCGTCGGATCCGGCACGATTTCGGAAAGAGAACCCGGCCGAATTTTTGCTGCAGAGACGGCAGGCATTTCATCCCTTTGAGGATGATGAGTTTTTTGCCTGTGTGCAGATTAAGCTCTGTGATCTGCTGCCGCTTCAGCAGGAAGGCTGGCAGGTGGGAAGAAGCAACTTTCTGCAGCATGGTTATTATCTGTACCGCCATCTTTTGCTGGGCAGGGCAAAGGACGGACACTATGTAGTCGGCGTGCCTGGACTGCGCAGCCAGCAGGAAGAGTATGTGGCTCATACGTTTGGTTATGACCGGTTTAAGCTGTCAGGATTACGCAGCTGTGGGCGAAAATTTGGTTACTGGTGCCGGGTTTTGGACGATTCAGGACTCTTTCAGGCTGTTTCTGATGAAAAATTGTAACTGCTCCGTATCCTTGAAAAGCGCACGCAAAATTGCGTCTGCGCTGTTATCATATTAAATCTGCTGCGCAGCAAGCGTGTGGCGGGGTGTGAAAAACAGCGAAAATCTGCAGCTCAGAAAGGTAAAAGGCAGGAGGACTGGAAAATGGAAATGCTTCGCGGACAGAGAAAAACAATCGGAAGAGCAGCAGGAGCGCTTGTCATTGCTTTTCTCACAACGATCCTTTTACTTCTTGGATTCGCGTTTCTGCTTCTGAAATTACAGCTGGATGCGGGAAGGACGGAGATTGGCATTCTGGTGATTTATGTGCTGTCCTGTTTTATCGGCGGATGGTATTGCGGGAGAAAGGCAGGACAGCGCAAATTTTTGTGGGGACTGCTGACCGGGGTTTTGTATTTTCTCCTTCTGTTGGCGGTGTCGGCTTTGGGAGAGGACGCCTTACAGCCGGCATTGACGAGAACCGTTACGGCTCTGGTACTTTGTGCGGGCGGAGGAACCCTGGGCGGGATGCTGGCGTAATCGCAAGTATTCAAATTGTTTGACATTCCCCTGATTCTGCGTTATAGTTATCCCGCTGCAACGCAGCCTGCATCTCTCATCACAGGTGATGCAGGAATCAAGCAGGAGACGGCTTGCCGAATCCTGCTCGTCTGTGCTGGCCTCATCTGGCATTAGCCGGAATTATTCTTACAGGGCTGTGCACATAGAAAGGGAGGAGTTTTTATGTCAATTGTAACTGCGGATGGTGGTCTGACTACCCTTGGATACGTCATTTGCGCTATAGCCGCGATCGCGCTGGTGCTGGTGGCGTCATTTCTTCACAGCAGAGCAGGATCGGCAAAAAAGATGTCGACGAAGCAGCTGGTGTACTGTGCGATGGCGATGGCACTGGCGTTCGTCACCTCGTATATTAAGGTGTTTCACCTGCCTTATGGCGGTTCGGTGACCCTGTTCAGCATGCTCTTCATCTGCCTGATTGGCAACTGGTACGGCGTGAAGGTTGGTATCATGACCGGTCTTGCCTACGGTATTCTGCAATTCCTTCAGGAGCCGTATGTGCTGAGCTTTTTTCAGGTGTGCTGCGATTACATACTTGCATTTGCGGGTCTCGGCCTGGCCGGTGTTTTCTGGAAATCGAAAAACGGGCTTCTCAAAGGCTACATCCTGGGCATCCTTGTGCGAGGCGCGTTCCATTCACTGGGCGGCTATCTGTACTGGATGGACTATATGCCGGAAAATTTCCCGCAGGCACTCACGGCACTGTACCCGATCATTTACAATTATTCGTATATTCTGCTGGAAGGTGTGATTACGATTATTGTGATCTCATTACCGCCGGTTGCAAAAGCGCTGCAGGCGGTCAAGGAGAGCGCTGTAAAATAATGGAATCGTTATTGAAATGCTGTGCGGAAAGGAAAATCTGCATGGCATTTTTCCTTGCAATGGTTTTGAACCGCGTTCTGAACAGTTATTTTACTTTCTTATTTACAATTTGAAATGAGTTCGGTACAATAACAGTAACGATTCAGAACAGAAAAGATCGTATGATTCTGATATGGGAGATATCCGGTTTACGGATGATCCGTGCATAGACAGGAGGAGCACAATGGCAGGAAAGCGGGAAAATTACATTACCTGGGACGAATATTTTATGGCAGTGGCAAAGCTGGCCGGAATGCGCTCTAAGGACCCAAATTCGCAGGTGGGTACCTGCATTGTCAGCGAAGATAACAAAATACTCTCGATGGGCTATAACGGCTTTCCGAAAGGCTGTTCGGACGATGAGTTTCCCTGGGAGCGGGAAGGCGATGAGACGGATACGAAATACCCGTATGTTGTGCACAGCGAACTGAACGCGATTCTTAATTACCGCGGCGGCAGTCTCGAGGGTGCGAAGCTGTATGTTTCTCTGTTTCCATGCAATGAGTGTGCCAAAGCCATTATTCAGGCCGGAATAAAAACGGTTGTCTATGATGATGACAAATATGAGGGAACATCCTCCGTCCTGACATCCAAGCGCATGATGGACGCTGCCGGTGTGCGTTATTACCGTTATCAGAGAAGCGGGCGGGAAATTCAGATTACCGTCTGAATGAGCGAGAAACAGTCGGCTGTGCTAAAAATGAGGCAGGAAGTGTGAAACCCTGCTATATGAGGAGGAAGTATGAAGTTTATCAATTCATTTCATGAGGGAGATAAAATTAACGAAATTTATCTGTGTAAATACAAACAGTCTGCGACCGCGAAGAACGGCAAGCTTTATGAAAACGTTGTTTTACAGGACAAAACGGGCACCATCGATGCAAAGATCTGGGATCCGAATTCGTCCGGAATTGAGGAGTTCGGTGTACTGGATTATGTCTTTGTAAGCGGGGATGTGACCAATTTCCAGGGCACACTCCAGATGAGCATCCGCCGTGCCCGCAAAGCAGAGGAATCCGAGTACGTTCCGACGGATTATCTTCCGGTCAGTGAAAAAAACATAGACGAGATGTATGAGGAGCTGATGGGCTATATGCGCCAGGTAGAGAATCCTTATCTGCAAAAGCTGATTCAGATGTATTTTGTGGACAATGAGGCCTTTATTGTTGCGTTTAAAAATCATTCCGCGGCCAAAACGGTTCACCACAGCTTTGTCGGCGGTCTGCTTGAACACACACTCAGTGTCGTAAAGCTCTGCGATTTTTATGTAAAACAGTATCCGTATCTCCGGAAAGACCTGCTGTTCACCGCGGCAGTATTTCACGATATCGGCAAATTAAAGGAAATCTCCAACTTCCCGGAGAACGATTATACCGACGACGGCCAGCTCCTTGGACATATTGTCATGGGCAGCGAGTTGGTCGGCTTCGGCTGCCGCCACATCAAAGGCTTCCCCAAAAAACTGATGAGCGAGCTGCAGCACTGTATCCTGGCGCACCATGGTGAGCTCGAATACGGCTCTCCCAAAAAGCCGGCACTCGCGGAAGCGCTCGCGCTCAACTATGCCGACGATACGGATGCCAAGCTGGAGACTATGCGTGAAGTCCTGAAAAATGCCGGGGATAACAATGAATGGCTGGGTTATAACCGGCTCTTTGAGTCCAATCTGAGAAAGACGTCTGAGTTTTAAAGACGCGAAGGATACGATTTGCTCTGAAGCTCAAACAGAATATAGAGGTGCGTAAAAACGGTACAGGAAAACATGTATGAAAAAAGATGATATTGTAATACTTAAAATAGAAGATTTCAACACAGAAGGCCTTGGCATCGGACACAGCGAAGGCCTTACTTTGTTTGTAAAGGACACTATAATCGGGGATGTGGCGGAGGTAAAGGTCATGAAAATGAAAAAGACCTACGGCTACGCCCGTCTGCTGTGCATTCTCACGTCCAGTCCGGACCGGGTCGAAGCGCCATGCCCGGTCGCCCGTCCCTGCGGCGGCTGTCAGCTTCAGGAAATGAGGTACGAGGCGCAGCTCCGTTTCAAAGAACAGAAGGTGCGCAATAACCTGCAGCGCATCGGCGGCTTCCCTGATCCCCCTATGGAGCCAATCATTGGGATGAAGACTCCATTTCGTTACCGCAACAAAGCGCAGTTTCCCATCAGCAGAGATAAGAACGGAAAATTGTTCGCCGGATTTTACGCAGGACGCACGCACACCGTTATCGACTGCCGGGATTGTCTGCTCGGCGCAAAAGTCAACCAGACCATCCTCGACATCGTACTGAACCATATGGAAAAATACCATATCCAGCCCTACGACGAGGCCACGGGCAAAGGACTGGTGCGGCATGTGATGATCCGCGTCTCCAGTGAAATGCTTTATGAAGAGAATTATGCGGAAGAAAATGGAAATGCCCTCTCGATTGCGCATGACGGAGTGAACGAAGAATCTTTTTGCAATTGGCAGCGCGCAGAAACCATTCCAGAGAAGACATCCGGACAGATCATGGTTTGCGTAGTCATTAACGGAACTTTCCTGCCAGAGAGCGAGCGCCTGGTTCAGGCTCTTGGTGCCATTCCGGGTATGGCCAGCATTACATTGAACATCAACCGCGAGCGGACAAACGTGATTATGGGGCGGCAGATAAAGCTTTTGTGGGGACAGGAATTCATCGAAGATACAATCGGTGGAATCCGGTTCCGCATCTCCCCGCTTTCCTTCTATCAGGTAAATCCCCGCCAGACGGAAAAGCTTTATGGCAAAGCACTCGAATACGCTGACCTGACCGGCAAGGAAACCGTATGGGATCTCTACTGCGGAATCGGAACCATTTCTTTATTTCTCGCGCAGAAAGCCCGCGCCGTTTACGGCGTAGAAATCGTGCCCGATGCCATCCGCGACGCCAGGCAGAACGCACAGCTGAATCACATCACAAATGCGGAATTTTTCGTCGGCAAAGCGGAAGAAGTCCTGCCCGAAAAATATGAGAAAGAAGGAATCCATGCCGACGTCATTGTCGTCGATCCGCCGCGTAAAGGCTGTGAGCAAAGCGTACTCGACACCATGCTTAAAATCCGGCCGGAGAGAATCGTTTACGTGAGCTGCGATTCCGCGACACTCGCGCGGGATTTGAAATACCTGTGTGCGGGCGGGTACGAGCTGAGAAAAGTCTGTCCGACGGAAATGTTTGCGAATTCGTGCCATGTCGAAAATGTCGCATTAATGTCATATGAAAGGTGAATACGCAATG
>JAJQGP010000099.1 GCA_021200475.1 Lachnospiraceae bacterium | reverse complement strand
ACATGAGCACCAGACTCAAGGGTGGAAAAGGGATAGAATGATAATGGGAAAGAGGGGATTCAGCAGGTGGCGTTGATTTATATTGTAGAAGATGATGAGAATATTAAAGAGATTGAGATGTTTGCTCTTAAGAATACAGGGTATGAGGTGCAGGGGTTTGACTGTGCCTCTGCTTTTTATGCCAGGCTGAAGGAGCGGCTGCCTTCGCTGGTGCTTTTGGATATTATGCTGCCGGATGAGGATGGCTTGGAGATTGTGAAGAAGCTGCGGTATTCGGCACGTACGCGCAGGATTCCGATTATTCTGGTGACGGCGAAAACGTCGGAGCTGGATATGGTAAAGGGACTGGACATCGGCGCGGATGATTATATTACAAAGCCTTTTGGTGTGATGGAGCTGATTTCACGGGTGAAGGCGCTGATGCGCCGCACGCAGGATATGCAGGAGGAGCGGCTGATCCGGCTGGAATCTATTTTTATGGATGATGAGAAGCGGGCTGTGTTCGTGGATGATGTACCGGTGGAACTGACCTTTAAGGAATACGAGCTTTTGAAGCTGCTTCTTCTGAACGCCGGGATTGTGGTTTCGCGGGAGATGATTCTGGATCGGGTTTGGGGAACGGATTTTGAAGGGGAGTCAAGGACACTGGATATGCACATAAAGACCTTACGGCAGAAGCTCGGAACAGCCGGGACGATGATACGGACGGTGCGCAATGTCGGTTATATGCTGAATGGAGAGAAATGATCGCATGTGCTCAGGACGGAGAAACAGCGAGACAGACGGAATACACAGGAAATTTCAATGCGTGCTGCTGCAAATAGCGGCTGGAAAGGATTCGAAGAGTGGGGGAGGCATGACATGAAAAAGAAAATAAATATATGCCTGATTTCAACTGTATTTGTGACTCTTGTGGCAACGCTTTTGATAGCTGTTGCCATTTTTCGTAATATGTATAAGGAACAGGTGCTCTCGGAAATGCGGATATATGCGGCCCTGATCGGCAGCCTGTCGGATTCGGCCGGGGAGCTGGAGGCACAGTATACAGAGGATGTTGCAGGACTGCGCATCACACTGATTGATGAAGGCGGAGACGTCGTATATGACAGTGATGTGAGCGGTACGATGGAAAACCATGCGGACCGGGAGGAAGTGAAGGAAGCAGAAGCGGAGGGGAAGGCTGGACGATTCGCTATTCTGACTCTCTGGACAGTGAGATGTATTATTATGCGGTGCAGCTGGAAGACGGCTCGATTTTGCGAATCAGCCGGGAGGAAGCCAGTATCTGGGGGATTTTTACGAGTACGCTGAAGGGAATCTTTGGGGTAGGCATAATTATGCTTCTGGTATGTATGATCCTGTCACGCCGGATTACAGCAGGGATTGTAAATCCGATCGAAAAGATGGCTTCCAATATTGACAGTGCCAGTACGGAAGGAATTTATGAGGAACTGGTTCCCTTTGTCACAACGATTCGCAAACAGCATGAGGATATTCTGAAGAGCGCGAAAATGCGTCAGAAGTTTACGGCGAATGTTTCACATGAGCTGAAGACACCTCTGACCTCCATCTCCGGCTACGCGGAGCTGATTGAAACGGGGATTGCGGGTGAAAAAGAGACGCGGCATTTTGCACATGAAATATACCGCAGTGCGCAGCGATTGCTGATGCTGATCAATGATATCATCAAATTATCAGAGCTTGATTCGGACAAAATGGAGATCGCCGCGACAGATGTGGATCTTTATGCGGCGGCCTGTGCGTGTGTGGAATCAGTTAGTATGAACGCGAAGAAACAGGGTCTTCGGATCAGCTGTACAGGTCGTCCGGTTTGGACTCGGGGCGATAAAAACATGATTGATGAGCTGATTTACAACCTCTGCGATAACGCGATCCGCTATAACCGGCCGGACGGCAGTGTAACTGTGACAGTCGGAGAACGGGACGGACGTGCCATGCTCTCCGTAAAGGATACCGGCATTGGAATCCCCGAGGAGAGCCAGGAGCGTGTCTTTGAACGTTTTTACTGTGTAGACAAAAGCCGCTCGAAAAATACCGGGGGAACCGGACTGGGACTTGCGATTGTGAAACATATTGTAGCACAGCATCACGCACAGATTGAACTGGAGAGCAAGGTTGGAATTGGCACGGAGATTACGGTCTGGTTTGAAAAGGCCAGATAGGAGGGTTCTTACATTTTTTTTAAGATTCCCGGACTTGACTATTTCTGCCAAATGGTGCAAGATATGAGAATGACAGGAAGGTAAGGGGATTTTATGAAAAAAAAGCATAAGGGTTTAAAAATTGCGGTTATACTCATTGTTTTTGTGCTGCTGGCAGGCTTTGGAGGAGCAGGTTACTATCTTTACCAGCAGGCAAACAGCGGCCTGTTTTTTGAGGAGACGACTCTGAATGGATATGATGTGTCCGGGATGAATGTTTCAGAGGTTTTCAATATGCTGAAAGCAGATTACAGTGCGCCAACGGTTACGATCCTGGAGGGAGAGGAGACAGCCCTGACACTGACGCTTTCGCAGATGGGATATACCATCGATGAGACAATGCTGTTTGGCGATATTCAGACCTGCCTTCGTCAGCAGAATCAGGGTTTGCTTTCCAGCCTCTATGAGGGAAATACGTTTGAGGTGGAAGTGAAGTTTGAATTTGACGAGAGTGTGTTTTTGTCTGCAGTTACATCTGCAGAATTTGCGACTGCCCGTACTGCCAGTGAGGATGCGACGCTGGAGTATGACGGGACGGAATACTATATTGTATCGGAAGTTTACGGTAATGAATTTGATGATGCGGATCTTCAGGTTATGGTGAAGGATTGCGTGGATAAACTGGTGTCCGAGAGCCGCCCGCAGGAGGATGTGGTGATTACTCTGCCGGAATCGTTTTATTACCTGCCGGCAGTGACGCAGGAAGATCTGGATATGAATTCTCTGATGGATATTTACAATTCCTATTGCAAGGCAGTGATTACACTGACCTTTGGGGAAGAGACGGTTACACTCGACTGGTCTACAATTCAGGACTGGATCATCATAGACGGTGAGCTCGCTTCGATTGATGAGGAACAGGTAGCAAATTTTGTTTATAATCTGGCGGCGACCTATAATACGCTTTATCTGCCCCGCACATTTACAACGAGCAATGGGGATACGATCACATATGAAAGCAGTGATTACGGCTACCAGATTGACCAGAGCGCAGAGGTGGAACAGCTGATTGCGGATATTACCTCGAACACAGAAGTGACCCGCGAACCGGTATATTCGACAACAGGCCGTGCACGCAATGGGACCGATGATATCTGCGGCACGTATGTGGAGGTTGACCTGACGAGCCAGCATATCTGGTATTATAAGGATGGCGAATTGATTGTAGAGAGCGACTGTGTCACAGGCAAGCCGACGGAGGAACGGGAAACGGCGACGGGTGTCTTTACGATCCCGTACAAACAGATGAATGTGACCTTAAAAGGCGGCTCCGGTTCCAGCGCGTGGGAGACGGATGTGACATACTGGATGCCGTTCCATGACGGGCAGGGGCTGCATGACGCGACCTGGCGTTCCTCTTTTGGCGGTACCATCTACCAGACCAATGGTTCGCACGGCTGTGTAAATCTGCCGTATGATGTGGCAGAGACAATTTACAATGAGTTAGAGGAGCGCACACCGATCTTTTTGTATAAAACAGAATGATCTGGGACGTCAAAAATTGTGAAAACGTTTCAGAACTGCTTGACACATTTGTAAAAACAGTATAAAATTATAGCGTTGTCTGGTCGTCTGTCCGTGGCAGGATGGATGAGACTTTGAACAATGAAAAATGAATAAGGAGGTGCTCCTGTGCCTACAGTAATTACAATTGCTGTTGTAATTGTGCTGGTTCTGGTGGCAGTCGCGATATCCGCCCTGGTTTCCGTCAATTATTATAAGAAGACGACGGAAGCAAAGCTCGGCAGTGCTGAGGAAAAAGCAAGGCAGATCATTGATGACGCTCTGAAGGTTGCAGAGTCGAAGAAACGCGAAGCACTTCTGGAAGCGAAGGAAGAATCTTTGAAGACAAAGAATGAGTTGGAAAAAGAATCGAGAGAGCGCAGAACAGAATTGCAGCGTTACGAGAAACGTGTCCTGTCGAAGGAAGAAAGTGTTGACAGGAAGGCGGATGCTCTGGAACGACGGGAATCAGGAATTACAGCCAGGGAAGAAGAGTTAAAGAAGAAGACCGCGGAAGTAGACAAGCTTCGCGACCAGCGTCTGACGGAACTCGAGAGAATCTCAGGACTTACCTCTGAACAAGCAAAAGAATATCTTTTAAAAACTGTTGAAGATGAAGTAAAGATTGACACTGCGAAGCTCTACAGGGAACTGGAGAGCCAGGCAAAAGAAGACGCAAATAAGAAAGCAAAGGAATATGTGGTTACGGCGATTCAGAAATGTGCCGCAGATCACGTTGCGGAGACAACCATCTCTGTTGTTCAGTTGCCGGGCGATGAGATGAAGGGAAGGATTATCGGACGCGAAGGACGGAACATTCGTACTTTGGAGACATTGACGGGTGTAGATCTTATCATTGATGATACTCCTGAAGCAGTCATCCTGTCTGCCTTTGACCCGATCAGAAGAGAAGTCGCAAGAATTGCTCTTGAAAAGCTGATCGTTGACGGCCGCATCCATCCGGCCAGGATTGAGGAAATGGTGGAGAAAGCTCAGCGGGAGGTTGAGACGATTATCCGTGAAGAAGGAGAAGCGGCAGCGCTGGAAGTTGGCGTGCACGGTATCCATCCGGAGTTGATACGTCTGTTGGGCAGAATGAAATACAGAACAAGCTATGGCCAGAATGCACTGAAGCATTCGATTGAGGTTGCGCAGCTGTCAGGGCTGCTTGCCGGTGAGATCGGAGTGGATGTGAGGACGGCTAAGCGTGCGGGTTTATTGCATGATATTGGCAAATCCATTGACCATGAAATGGAAGGCTCCCATGTTCAGATTGGCGCGGAATTGTGCAGAAAGTACAAGGAATCTCCGATTGTCATTAATGCTGTAGAGTCTCATCATGGAGATGTAGAACCGGAGTCACTGATCGCATGCATTGTACAGGCTGCGGATACCATTTCGGCGGCTCGTCCGGGTGCGCGGCGCGAGACTCTGGAAATATATACAAACAGATTAAAACAGTTAGAAGATATTGCGAATGCCTTCAAAGGCGTTGAGAAATCATTTGCTATTCAGGCAGGTAGGGAAATACGGGTTATGGTAGTTCCGGATCAGGTGACAGATGCAGGCATGGCGCTCCTTGCTAGAGACATAGCCAAGCAGATCGAAGCAGAACTGGAATACCCAGGTCAGATTAAGATCAGCGTGATACGCGAGAGCAGATCGGTCGACTACGCAAAGTAAAAAAATGCCGCAGGAAAGATTTTCTTGCGGCTTTTTCAATTTTTATCCAAAATACATTCAGGAGGAAACTTATGAAGGGAATTATATTAGCAGGCGGTTCAGGCACACGTCT
>JAJQGP010000180.1 GCA_021200475.1 Lachnospiraceae bacterium | reverse complement strand
AAAAAAGCCTTTATTTCAAGGCATTTGAGGGTTCTCAGAGGTGAACTTTGCTCCCAAAAATTTCAGCGTTAACTTCTGAAGACGGGTTTTGGAACGGTTTCTGAGCAGGTACGTCTGGTTACTTGAATTTTTTTTAATTTTTCCTTGCCAATTCACAGATTCTGGTATATAATAACTCCCGGGTAAGAGCTTCAGGGTTTTAAAACACCAGAATCTGTAAGTTGGTGGGGATTCGCTTCCTGACTCTTAACAGTATGCGGATATAGTTCATCGGTAGAACACCAGCTTCCCAAGCTGGGGAGGCGAGTTCGATTCTCGTTATCCGCTTTAAAAGGTAAGTTGAGCAGAAGAACGATAATCTTCTACTTTTTTTGTAAATCGTGGGGGGGGGAGAACAGATGAAAAAAAAGAATTTGCTCCTGCTGGTATGCATGGCAGCTGCATTTAGCAGTATGTCTTTTCTGCCGGCAGAGACTGCGGCAGCGGAAGAGACTTTGACGGAGGACGAGTCTGAGCCCGGGACGGAATCTGAGACAGAAGAAGCATCCTGGATGGACTTTCAGGTAGAGATCGATGAGGATGTGTATGTTCTGCCGATGATGTATGAGGAGTTTGTCTCCTATGGCTGGAGCCTGGAGGATGCGGATGACGCGGAGGATACGCTGGAGCCATACGCCTACAGCTTCTACAGCTTTCAGATGGATGACCGGACGATCACCGCATATGTGCTGAACCTTGGGATCAATACGATGCCGATTGAGGAGTGTATCGTGGCCGGATTGTCGATTGACGACTATTACTGGAGCGATCAGGATGTTCTGGTGGAGTTGCCCTGCGGGATCACTCTGGGCGAATCGACACTGGAGGATATTGAGGCGGCCTATGGAAGTCCGACTGAGATATATGAGGGATCGCTTTATACACAGTATACCTATGAGGAAGATTATAATCAGGAGATTGAGCTGCAGGTCTTCCTGGAGAGCGGAGTGCTGGAGGATATTCGGATTGAGAATTTTATCGAGCCGGATGGTTTTGAACCGGGGGAGATGAGTACGGAGGTTCCTCAGAGCATCCTGGGATACACAAAGCCGGATTCCCTGAGTTCGGATCCTGCTGTTTATGAGATTGAGATTGACGGGGACTGTTATGAGCTGCCGGTACCGGTAAGTGTGCTGCTTGAAGATGGCTGGGAGCTGGAAGAAGAGGACAGCGATTCGCAGATTGTCGCGAAATATTTTGGCTGGGTGACTCTGCGTAAGAATAACCAGAGCTTTTCTGCGATTGTGACAAACGATGCGGACTACGCGACGATACCGGAAAACTGCTGGCTGGAGGAGCTTTCGGTCGGCGGATATACGCTTGATCTGGACGGTGCTCTGGCGGGGGGCGTGCGTATTGGTATTACTGAGGAAGAATTTCTCTCGATCCTGGAAGAGAGCGGCATCGCGTATGAATGTACGGAAAGCGGAGATTATCGTTATTACACGTATAATGCCCCTTCCTATGGGTGCGGCTGCGAGGTGACGATTTATGTGGGGACAGATTCTTACTTCGAAAAAGATACGATTATCAGTGTTTCCTGCGAAAACGCGTTATAACTGCCTGCTGCCGCTACGTGTTCAACCCTGATCACACAGCAAGTGCGTGGTCGGGGTGTGTCCTGTAACACAGTATTTTTTAAATGCAGAAAAAAGCGGGAAAATACTTGCAATTCGGGAAAAACGGTGCTATGATGGTGTGCGATAATAATAACTGTTACTGATAAAGAGTGGGCCGCGCGGTCCACTCTTCTTTGTGGGGGAATACCATGAGTAAAAAAGAGATTTACGAACAGAAAACGGAAGCCCTGCTGATGCCGCTGATGGAGAAGCACCAGTTTGAGCTGGTTGATGTTGAGTATGTGAAAGAGGGGGGCAGCTGGTATCTGCGGGCTTACATTGACAAGCCGGGCGGGATTACCATTGATGATTGTGAGCTGATTAGCCGCGCACTCAGCGACCTTCTGGATGAACAGGACTTTATTGATGACGCTTATATACTGGAGGTCAGTTCCCCTGGGCTGGGACGCCCGCTGAAAAAGGATAAGGATTTTGAACGCAGCATTGGCGAGACGGTAGAGATCCGGACATTCCGCCCGATTGACCGGAAGAAAGAGTTTGTCGGGATTTTAAAGGGATATGATAAGCAGACAGTTACCATAGAGACAGAGAACGACGGGGCCGTCTCCTTTACGCGTACGGACATAGCCCTGATACGGCTGGCAATCGATTTCTGACAGGGAGGAAAACAAAATGAATAACGAGTTGTTAGAGGCACTCACGATTCTGGAGAAGGAGAAAAATATCAGCAAGGAGACATTGCTGGAAGCAATCCGGCAGTCGCTGATTCAGGCCTGCAAGAACAACTGGAAGACGGAAGCCGACAGTGTAGTGGTCAATATCGATCCGGAGACCTGCGAGTACGAAGTATACGCCATGAAGACGGTGGTGGAGCAGGTGGAGGATGAACTGGCACAGATCAGTCTGACGAAGGCGAAGATGATCGATTCCCGCTATGAGCTGGGGGATGTGGTACGCGTCGATATCAAGTCCAAGGAATTCGGACGGATCGCGACACAGAACGCGAAAAATGTGATTTTGCAGAAAATCCGCGAGGAAGAGCGCAAGGTTCTTTATAATGAATATTATGAAAAAGAGCACGACGTTGTGACTGGTGTGGTGCAGCGCTATTTTGGACGAAATGTCAGTATCAATCTTGGACGTGCGGACGCGACCCTTTCCGGAGAAGAACAGATTCGGGGAGAAGTGTATCGGCCGACACAGCGCATCAAGGTGTATGTCCTGGAGGTGAAGGACACGCCGAAGGGTCCCAGAATCCTGGTTTCCCGTACGCATCCGGAGCTGGTGAAGCGGCTTTTCGAAGAAGAAGTGACAGAGGTACGGGACGGTACGGTCGAGATCAAGAGTATAGCCAGGGAGGCGGGCAGCCGTACGAAAATCGCTGTCTGGTCGAACAATCCCGACGTTGATGCGGTGGGTGCGTGCGTTGGCCTGAACGGTTCCAGGGTGAGTGCGGTCGTAGATGAACTGAATGGAGAGAAAATTGACATTATTAACTGGGGTGAGAACCCGGCGCTTCTGATCGAGAATGCACTCAGTCCGGCGAAGGTAATTACGGTGCTCGCGGACCCGGATGAGAAGGTGGCTAAGGTAGTTGTACCGGATTACCAGCTGTCGCTGGCGATTGGCAAGGAAGGGCAGAATGCCAGACTGGCGGCTCGTCTGACCGGGTTTAAGATCGATATTAAAAATGAGACACAGGCTCGTGAGTCCGGAGACCTTCTGGAATATGAGGAAGACTATTATAACCAGGAAGAATATTACGACGATGACGGGTATTATGAGGATGAATACGCGGAAGATGAGACGTATTCCGAGAATGACGGATATGGCGATGAATACGCGGAAGACGGGTATGACGAACCGTATACGCAGGAGGATGGCTTAGCGCATGATGCGGACGGAGAGAATGCCATGAACAATGGAGAAGCCGTGGATGAAGATGGATTTTGGGAGAGCGTCAGTGATTCCGATGAGCGTATGGACAGTGACTATGCGGACGAAAACATCGATGCTTCCTCCAGTGATGAGGATTGACGGGATATGGCCGGTCAGGGAAAGAAAATACCGACACGTAAGTGTACGGGATGTCAGGAAATGAAGAGCAAACGGGAACTGCTTCGGGTGCTGCGTACGCCGGAGGGAGAGATCATGGTGGACGCGACCGGACGGAAGAATGGACGCGGAGCTTATCTGTGCCGCAGTCTGGAGTGTCTGGAGAAGGCTGTGAAAAATAAAGGACTGGAGCGTTCCTTGAAATGCGCGGTTCCAGAGGATACTTATGAGAGCCTGAAAAAGGAGATTGAATCGATTGAAGAGAGATAGCGTACTTTCCCTTGTGGGTATCGCGACGAAAGCGGGCAGGATTGCCTCCGGTGAATTTTTAAGCGAAAATGCGGTAAAATCCGGAAAAGCCAGTCTGGTAATCATCTCCCGGGAAGCTTCCGGGAATACGGAAAAAAGTTTCGGAATATGTGTTCCTTTTATCAGGTTCCTGCGTATAGTTACGGAACCAGGGAAGAGTTAGGAGCTGCTTCAGGAAATGAATACCGGGCGGTGCTGGCGGTGCTGGACGCGGGATTTGCAGATGCTCTGATAAAAAGGCTGGACACGGCGGAAGAAAAGGGAGGTTATGAGAATGGCGGAAATCGGGACTAAAAAAATCAAAGACAGCAGTGAAGGGAAAGATATCGCGGAGGGAAGAGAAACGCTGGGAGACCGGCAGGTGAAAATGAAGGAGGATGTGCATATGCCAAACAATCAGGATCCGGAAGCCGTTAAGAAGACGGAGGAGAAGGCTGCGGGGAAGCCTGCTGATAAGCCTGCTGCTCCGCAGAAAAAGAAAAATATTATACAGGTGTTTCGTCCACAGAACAGTAAGACCGGTATGGTGAAGCCAGGGAGCCGTCCCAAGCCGCAGGGAGCGGCAGGCGGACGCCGCCAGGGGCAGGCTGCGGGGACGAGACCGCAGGGAGCGGGAGCAGCCGCCGGGGCAAGACCGCAGGGAACGGGAGCAACTGCGGGGATGAGACCGCAGGGAACGGGAGCAGCCGCGGGGATGAGACCGCAGGGAACGGGAGCAGCCGCGGGGACGAGACCGCAGGGAATGGGAACTGCTGCGGGAACAAGACCGCAGGGAGCTGGTACAACCGCGGGGACGAGACCACAGGGAGCCGGTATGGCTGCCGGAACCAGAACACAGGAGCCTCAGGCAGCTGTCCAGACGCGCGCAGAGGGTTCTCAGAAAACCGTGGAAATGGAGCGGTCAGCGGATTCGGCGAAGATAAACACACAGAAGTCCTCAAATGTGTCGGCTGATGCAAAGCCGCAGAGTGTATCTGCTGCTACGGCAGGTGCTTCTGCTGCGGCAGAAAAAACGCCGTCTGTGGGAAATGCGGCAGCCAGGGCAAATGAGACAGATACCGCCAATGGTGCTTCCGCTGTGAAAACGCAAACTACAGCAAAGGCATCGGCAGACATTCCGAAAGAGGCGGCAGCGAAGGCAGCGGCGGGCGCTTCCAGAGAGGCGACAGCAAATGGGACGAACAGTACTTCCAAAGAAACAGCAGTGAATCCGTCGGCAGGTTCTCCGAAGGAAAATCCGGTGAATCATGCGGATGGGTCTGAAAAGAATGCCGCAGCTGGCGGCTCCGCAGATTCAGCCAAAGGGAATGCTTCTGCCCGTGCCGCTCAGGGGAGTACCCGACAGAATGCGGATGGACGCAGAGACGACAATGCCCGTGGTCAGAGCGGCAGAAGCAGTCGTGGCCAGGAGGGCAGAGTGCAGGAGAACAGAGGCGGCAATCGAAGCAGCCAGGGCAGCTACAGCCGCAGTCAGGACGGCGGTAACCGTGGCGGCCAGGGCAGCTACAGCCGCAGTCAGGACGGCGGCAGCCGAAACGGCC
>JAJQGP010000003.1 GCA_021200475.1 Lachnospiraceae bacterium | reverse complement strand
ATGTTTAATATGAATTACGCCTCGCATTCTCTAATAATTTTGGAATAAACTTTACGCCTAATTATTTGTAATGTCAACGGATGTCGCTTCAATTTCACATAAATTTTAGATTTAACAGTTCAGAACAGCAGTCCCCAGCCTACCCCACAATCGGGAAATACAGGCGCACAGCAAAAATCCCGTCCTGCGTGGAAAGCTCAAATCTTCCGTCCAGAAGCTCTGTCAGGTTCTGCGCAATAGACAGACCTAAGCCGCTGCCCTCCGTGCTGCGGCTTGCGTCTCCGCGGACAAAGCGGCCGGTCAGCTCATCCGCCTCGATCGTCAGCTTTTCCCGCGATACATTCTGAAGCATGATCATCACTTCGCCCTGGGCAAACTCCGGATTCTCTACATCCGGACGTTCCGGCGTCATCCGTCTGAGGATCACCTGTACCTCTGTATTCTCCTTCGCGTATTTACAGATATTGCCAAGCAGATTCTCCAGTACCCGCCAGAGCTGACGTCCATCCGCCATAATATAGGCCGGTTCCTTCTCCATATCCCAGGTAATGGTCAGCTGATGCTCTTCTAAGCGTTCCTCAAACTCCCCGCAGGCCTGCATCAGCATACTCTGCGCCTGTACACGGACAATTTCCAGTTCGACATTGCCTGAGCTGATCTTGCTCGCCTCCACCAGGTCCTCGGTCAGCTGCTTCAGGCGCTGCGACTTCTGTTCCAGAATCCCCACATATTCCCGCGCCCGCATAGACAGCAGGGGTTCCCGTTTCAGCAGATCGACATAATTTACGATCGATGTGAGCGGTGTCTTCAGGTCATGCGATACATTTGTGATCAGTTCCGCCTTCAGCCGCTCATTTTTCACAATCGCTTCCAGCGCCCTGCTCAGGCTTTCTCCCATCTCATTGACCGCTTCCGCCATCTTCAGTGACTCTCCGGACAGCGTCGAGGTGTCAATCCGGTAATTCAGATCCCCCTGTGAGAGCTGATGAATGCCTTCATAAATACTCTGTTTGCCGGCGATATCCCGCAGCAGATACAAAAGCACAGCCATATCCAGCAGAATGACCAGAACCAGACCCGCACGCCCAAACAAAAGTAAAAAAAGGATATTCAGAATAAAAAAACCAATATAAAAGAACAGCAGCTGTCTGGAAGCCGCGCGCGCAGAATTGATCTGCTTCCAGGTCCGGATCAGCGTACGGGTAACCGAATTGGTCCAAAGCGTTTTCGATCGCGCCCGCCGCAGGAATCCCAGACAGGCGGACAAAAATACCAGCCAGGCGGAGGAGGCCGCGGCCGCTCCCAGCACTTTCTCCTGCTCCGGAAGAATTGCGGCTACCCGCCCCCATTCGGAAGCCAGCAGGAAATATAAAATCGCAAGAATCAGATAAATCCCCGCAGCCAGCTCCGTCGGGATGGTATCCATCCACAGCAGTTTTGTTCCGGCGCCCAGCAGAGATCCGGCAAAGCAGAAGCCCAGAAGAACAAGGGAAAAAATCGCACCGACCACAGAGCTCTGAATAATCGTCTCCCGCTGCGCGTAATACTCCGCCCAGGTCTGCAGCTCATCGCTCACCGGATAAGACAGATTCACCGCTACATAGACCTTTTCATTTGTCGCCACAAACCGTTTCCCCAGAAACCACTCCGAGGCGGCCGAGTTCAAAACACGCTCCGGATTGGTCACCATAATATTAAAGCTGCGTTCCCCCTCATAAAGGCTGGTATATTCCTCATCCGCCTCCGCGGCCGCAACCGCTTCGTCATAAGAACCGGCGCTGATGTTGGTATAGACCAGGCCGTTTGATGTATTCTCGATATAATACAGTAAATTTGACGGAGCCTCAGAGGACCAGCTTTCATCCTGTATGGTCGTATATTCTGTATATCGCGTATATAGATCCACGACCGCCTCGTCAAGCAGCGTATACATCTGCTCCACATAGCCGGCAGAATCAGAATACCAGTGGGAACACTCCTCCAGGGTAATTCCCGTCATCGGGGTAATGGTCTCCAGGGTCGCAGACTGCTCAGCCAGGAGTTCTCCCGCATCCCGTGTACTGTCTCCGGATGCCGCGGCAATCGCGTCATGCAGCATCTGCCAGCCGCCATTTTCATAATAATCCAGAAGATCCCCCAGAAGATACGTGGTATTCATATCCTGTACGGTATTTCCAACCGTATCATAGGACTGGATGTCAATCTGTTTGTCACGGCTGAATTCTCCGTCCGTCTCCAGAAGACGCACATTGTCCTGCCCTTCTATCTTATTGGAAAGGATTTCCTCCACCTGACGGTAATAAAGGTCGGACTCCTCATAGCTCTGGGAAAGCTCATTCAGACTCCAGGAATCTTCCATCCAGAAGCCGATATGAAACAGGCAAAGCACGATCCCCCCGACCGCCGCGGCCTGCAGCAAAACCAGCAGAACTTTTACCGGCTTTTTCAAAATCAGTCGTTTCATATGGCAAAGCCTCCAGCTTCGGCGAGAATATGACAGGTTTCATACGATCTTCGCGCAAGGAGCGATTCAGATATTTTCCACCCGGTAGCCAATCCCCCAGATCACCTTCAGATACTTCGGATTTTTCGGGTCAATCTCGATCTTCTCCCGGATATGGCGAATGTGAACCGTCACCGTATTGTCCGCCCCAAAAGCCTCTTCTTTCCAGATCTCCTCGTAGATCTGATCGATCGAAAAGACCTTGCCCTTATTTTTTACCAGAAACAGCAGAATATTATACTCGATCCGGGTCAGCTTCACCAGCTCGCCATCCACCGTGACCTCTTTGCGGTCGTCATTGATCACCAGGCCGCCCGTCGAATAAACCTGCTCTGTATTCGCCGCCTCTGCCGCCGCTCCAAAATTCGTATAGCGCCGGATCTGCGACTTTACCCGCGCGATCAGCTCCAGCGGGTTAAACGGCTTCGCCACATAATCATCCGCACCAAGATTCAGGCCCAGTACCTTGTCCGTATCCTGCGTCTTTGCGGAGAGGATAATGATCGGGATACTGCTCTCCTCACGAATCTTCATAATCGCGTGAATTCCATCCATTTTCGGCATCATCAGATCCAGGATCAGAAGGTGAATCTCCTCCTTTTTCAGAATCTCCAGAGCCTGCTCCCCGTCGTAGGCCTTGATCACGCGGAACCCTTCCTGCGTCAGATAGATTTCAATCGCATCGACAATCTCCTTCTCATCATCGCAAACCAGAATGTTGTACATATTCAGCTTCTCCTTTCTGCCGAAACCGCCGTGTCCCGCAGACAGGCCATCGGCTTCTGCCAGATCAGTCTAGCAGAAGCCGGTTAAATTCCTGTCATAAAATCATTAAGTTTTTCTTAGGTTTGCAGCAGCATTTATCTTGCCTGAATGACATGCATCATATTCGTCATCGCACCCTTGCCCTTCACCATGTTGGTCGCCGGGTCGCCCGCTGTGAGCACCACCATATCGCCAGGCTTGACATAACCATCGCGTTTCACGATATACATCGCATGAGAAATGATATGCTCCGTCGTATCCTCCGCGTAGCCCTGCAGCGGTGTCACGCCCCAGTAGATCTGCATTTTCCGCAGTGCCCAGTCATTCGGCGAGATCGCGTAGATCGGCATCGGCGCACGGAAGGTCGACATCAGGCGGGCCGTCTGCCCGCTCATCGTCGGTGTTACGATACAGTCTGCCTTTACATTCAGCGCCGTACGGATCGCCGCCAGACCGACCGCGCTCGACACATTCGCATCCCCGCGCAGCTCGTAAAATTCTTTTGTAATTACCTCATCTGTCATATAGCTCTCGGTTGTCTCCGCAATCTGCACCATCATCTTCAACGCCTCCAGCGGATACCGGCCGGCAGCAGTCTCGCCGGAAAGCATAATCGCGTCCGTGCCTTCACGGATGGCATTCGCCACGTCCGTCACCTCTGCCCTGGTCGGACGCGGATTGCGGATCATAGAATCCAGCATCTGGGTCGCAATGATGACCGGCTTGTATTTCTTATTGCACTTCTCAACAATCGTCCGCTGTACGTGCGGCACATCATAGGGCGGAATCTCCACTCCCATATCGCCGCGCGCCACCATAATGCCATCCGCGGCCTGGATAATCTTATCAATATTCTGAATGCCCTCCGCATTTTCAATCTTTGCAATTACGCTGATCTGCTCCGCATGATTCTCCTTCAGAATATTCTTAATCTCTTTGACCGCTTCCGCGTCGCGCACAAAGGAAGCTGCTATAAAATCGATCCCCTCCTGAATGCCAAAAAGAATATCCTCGCGGTCTTTTTCCGTGATGCCCGGCAGATTCACCTTTACATTCGGGACATTTACACCCTTGCGCTGTCCCAGGCTGCCGCCATTTTCCACTGTACAGACAATATCCGCACCCTTAATCTCCTTCACCGTCAGTCCAATCAGACCATCGTCAATGAGGATCGTATCGCCCGGCTTCACATCCTCCGCCAGCTGCGGATAGGTCTGACAGACCCTTGTCTCATCGCCTTCAATCGTCTCAGAGGTCAGCGTAAATTCCGCTCCGCTCTGAAGCGTTACAGGACCGCCATTTTTCAGCAGACCTGTGCGAATCTCCGGTCCCTTTGTATCCAGAAGAATCGCAATCGGCTTTTTGATCTCCTGACGGATGCTTTTGAGCTGGTCGAAACGCGCTTTCTGTTCTTCATGCGTTCCATGAGAAAAATTAAAGCGCGCGATATCCATCCCGCTTTGCGCCAGCGCTTTCATCACTTCCCGGTCATCCGACGCCGGTCCCATTGTACAGATAATTTTTGTTTTTTTCATTTTCCTTTCCTCCAGATTGCTTGTGCCTGCATGACGATTTCGGGCTTTCCATCACACGTACATGATTTACTGAAACGATTCCGTCTCGATCTGATCCCCGGTCACCCGCAGCAGATCCTCGATCTCCTCCACCGGCATTTCCAGATATGCGGATACCTCCTCCGCGGACACCTTGTGCCCCAGATCACGCTCCAGGTTATGGACAGCCTCATTCAGATGATTAATCCGGCTTAACAGTCCCTCATCCATCTGATGCTTATCCTGTCCCTGGCTTACCGCCTGTTCCATTGCTTCCCGGATCTGGTTCAGAATATGGGCGCGGCAGGCCGCCGCACTGTCAAATTCCCCCAGGGAGTTTACCGCCGAAAGAAGTCCAAGGTTTCCTTCCTGAATCAGATCCTCCGCCGGAAGTACCTCTTCTCCATACTCCTCTGCCATTGAGCAAATCAGCGGGAGGTAAATACCAATCAGGCTCTCCTTCGCCCCATCATCCCCACCGCGGATCTGCTCCAGCAGCCGAAGCTCCTGCGCGTCATTGATCTCAGAAAGGGAAGAAAGCTCATCTACATAAAGAGAGAGGCTGCGCCGCTCTTCTTCATCCGGGACAGTTTCGGAGTCCTCATCATATCCGGCGCTTTCCATCCCGGCCTTGCCCTTGCCGGCATTCTCCAGCTTCGCCTCCTCCTCTGATTCTACCACACGAATCTTCTGTTCCGCAAGATAATCGAAAATTAATTGAAAATGTTTTTCCTCCAGCGGCATGGTTTTCAGCATTTCCCGTATTTCCGCCCGGGTCAGGATTCCGCCTTTCTCCTCCGCGGCTGCTTTCAGTTCTGTCAGTTTTTCGCGAAAAATGATTCTGTTCTCCATCTTAGTCTGTCAATTCCTCCCACGCACGTATCAGAACCGCGTCGTCTGCCTCCGCCAGGCCTTCTGCCCCGGCCTCATCCACCGCGGTCTCTGCTGCTTCTTCTGTCCCGGTCTCCCCCTGGGAATCCTCTTCCACAATAATATCCGGCGTAATGCCGCTGCCATCGATCTCCTGTCCATTCGGCGTATAATAATTTTCCACCGTCAGCTTAAATGCAGAGCCATCCGAGAGAGAGTAGGTTTTCTGTACAACGCCTTTGCCATACGTCTGCGTGCCGATGATTGGGCCGAGTCCGTAGTCCTGGATGGCCCCCGCAAAAATCTCTGATGCGCTCGCACTCCCATTATTGACCAGCACCGCTATCTCACAGGTCACACTGGGATCTCCCTCCGCCGTGTATTCCACCCGCTTTCCATTTTTATCTTCTGTATAGACCATCAGGCTGTCAGCAGGCAAAAGCTCATCCAGAATATCACATACCGAGGTAAGCAGACCGCCCGGGTTATCGCGCAAATCCACAATCAGCGCCTCCATCCCCTGACTGTTCAGCTCCTCTATGGCCTCCTGGAACTGATCCACCGCACTTGCGGTAAACTCTGTCAGGATCAGGTATCCAACCTGGTCTTCCAGCATCTCGTATGTCACATAAGTCGGTATCACCTCGCCGCAGGTAATGGTAAGCTCTAATTCCTCCTCTGTCTCCGGCCGATAGACGGACAGGACAAACGTATCCTTCGACTTAATCAGCGAGACCAGCTCCGTCAGCGTAAGTGCATCCACGGCTTCGCCATCCACCGCCAGCACTACATCATTTACCAGCAGGCCGCCCTCCTCGGCGGGACTGTCCTCATAGACCTCACCGACGTAAAACTCACCGGTGTCCGCATCCGTCCCGATCGACGCCCCAATTCCGTAATACTCTCCCTTCGTCGAGTCTACCACAGAGGAAAGCTCCTCCGCCGTGTAATAATTCGCGTAATCATCCTCCAGTCCGGCCGCTATCCCCTTAAACAGGTAAGCCTCCAGGTATTCGCCGTCTACCTCGTCCAGATAATAAGCTTCGATCAGCTCCTGTACCTCAGCCAGCTTGGAAAGCGTACTGCTGCTGGTCAGCACCTCGGCCCCCGGATTCCCCCTTCCAAGAAGGTTCCGCACCACGCGCGGAGCAAACACCCCCACGGCCAGCGCCGCAATCGCCAGCAGCATGCCAAGAAGCATTCCATTGAAAAATCGCCTCTGGCCTTGCTTCTTCAGCGTCTGTATCAGAAGCTCCTGCTCCTCCTCCGGGCCGGATAATTCTCCTTCCATGCCGTTTTCAGCCTCTGTTCCGGCAGAATTTTCTGTTTTCTCTTCTGTTCCCCCTGTTATCTTTGCTGCTTCTTTTTCCTTTTCTGTTTCATTCTCCCTGTCTTCCGGAAAAAAAATCATTCTATAATTCCCCTTATTCCTGTCTTTTCATTTCGATGCTGTTCTGAATAATCGTCTGTTCAGAACAGCAGGCCACAGACCGCCTGCCAATATTTTATCATCCCTTCGGCAGGCTGGCAAGGGATTGTTTCCGTAAGACGCAGCGAGTCAGCTGCAGCAGCGAAAATCCAAGGCGGCAGCTCCCGTTTTCCAGGAACTGCCGCCCTTGCGTCTCATTCATCCTGCGGCTCTTGTGCCGCTGTCTTCTCATATTCCTCTAAGATAATCTGCTGTATCCTCTCGCGCGTCTGGGAATTAATCGGATGAGCGATGTCGCGGTATTCACCGTCTGCCGCCTTTCGGCTCGGCATCGCGATAAACAGGCCTTTCTCTCCTTCGATTACTTTGATGTCATGTACTACAAATTCATCATCCAGCGTAATGGACACGATTGCTCTCATCTTGCCCTCTTTCGCTACCTTTCTCACCCTTACGTCGGTAATAGTCATGTCCTTTCCCCCATGTCTTTGGTTGTTTGTGCTTCCTGCCGGCTATCCGGTTTATATTCCCGCCATCGGATATCTGTCATCGGACGCAATCACAATTCTTACCCCGTCTTCCCCCACAATGCGGGAGTCCGCGCGGATCGTACCGTGGCTCTCTACAATGCAGTTTTCCAGGTATGTATTATCACCCAGATAGACATCATTCAGCACAATCGAATTCTTAATCACACAGTTATTTCCGACAAACACCTTTTTGAAAATCACAGAATTTTCTACCGTGTCGTTGATAATGCAGCCATTTGCAACCAGGCTGTTCCTCACGTTGCTCCCCGGATTGTACTTGGCAGGCGGATTGTCGTCTACTTTGGAGTAAACGTCCGGATGCTCGTGGAAGAAAAAGTCCCGCACTTCCTTTTTCAGAAAATCCATGTTGGTTCGATAGTAGGAGTCCACAGAGGCGATATTGCTCCAATAGCTCTCCATTACATATCCGTAAATTCTTTTTACATCCTTATACCGGATCAGGACATCTCTCACAAAGTCATGCCGTCCCTCGTATACCGCCTGCTCGATCAGTTCAATCAGCAGTCTGCGGCGAATCACATAAATTCCACAGGACACCGTATGGGAAACTGCTGCCATCGGCTTTTCCTCAAACTGAACAATCCGGTTGTCATCGTTCATCTGAACCAGCCCAAATCGAGTGACATCCTCATCCGGCGGAAATTCCCGGCAAATCACGGTAATATCTGCCTTTTTCGCAATGTGATATTCAAGTACTTTTCCATAATCAAGCTTATAGACGCCGTCGCCTGAAGCAATCACAACATATGGCTCATGGCACTGCCGCAGAAAATCCAGATTCTGATGAATCGCGTCCGCTGTTCCCCGATACCAGTAGCTGTTGTCTGCCGTAAGCATCGGAGGGAAGATAAACAGCCCACCCTGTTTTCTGCCGAAATCCCACCATTTGGAAGAGCTCAGATGCTGGTCCAGTGATCTGGAATTGAACTGCGTCAGCACGGCTACTTTCTGGATCCCTGAATTGGACATGCTGCTCAGTGCAAAGTCCACTGCCCGGAAGCTCCCGGCAATCGGCATAGCTGCGATGGCACGCCGGTTCGAGAGTTCTCTCATCCGATAGTTGTTTCCTCCGGCTAAAATCATACCTACCGCTCTCATAACGCATCACCTGCCTCTCCGAGTCCCTCCTGACGTTCCAGGGTTTCTCCCGACATAAGCCATCCGCCCGGATAGTCTTCCGGCACGGTCACACCGGAAATCGCCGTATTCTTTCCGATACTGACGTCAGAAGGAATCACCGAATTTTCCCCTATAACAGCCAGTCCGAAAGAATATACCGACGGCTTTTCGCGGTTCGGCACTTCTTCCCCGATTCCCATCTGCACACGCTCTCCTACGATCACATTCTCTGCAATGATCGCCTTATTGATCTGTGCACCAGCTTTAATGACCGTATTCTGCATAATGATGGAATCGCGTACCACAGCGCCTTCTTCAATCACTACGCCACAGCCGATGATCGTATTGTAAACCTTTCCATAAATCTCGGAGCCATCCCCCACCAGGCAGCGCTCAATCACAGAATTCCCGGAGGCAAACTGTGGAGGCAGAATATCGTTCTTCGTGTAAATCTTCCAGAATTCCTCATAAAGGTTAAATTCCGGGATAATGTCAATCAGCTCCATATTGGCTTCCCAGTACGAGCCAAGAGTGCCGACATCCTTCCAGTATCCATTAAACTCATAAGCCACGAGTGTTTCGCCTTTTTCATGGCAGTATGGGATCACATGCTTTCCGAAGTTACACCCGCTCTGCTCTGAAAGGGCTAAAAGCGCTTCCTTCAGGGCTTTCCATGTAAAAATATAGATTCCCATGGGCGCAAGGTTACTCTTAGGCTGTTCCGGCTTCTCCTGGAACTCAAGAATGCGGCCGTTCCCATCCGTCACAACGACGCCAAAACGGCTGGCCTCTTCCTGAGGGACAGGCATCACAGCGATACTGACATCCGCATTATGCGCTTTATGGAAGTCGAGCATCACTTCATAGTCCATCTTGTAAATATGATCGCCTGACAGAATCAGGACATAATCGGGATGGAAAGACTCCATGTAGGTAAGGTTCTGATAGATCGCATTCGCAGTACCGGTGTACCATTCTGTCTTTCCTACTTTCTCATAGGGCGGAAGGACGGTCACTCCTCCCACATTTCTGTCAAGGTCCCACGGAATACCAATGCCGATATGGCTGTTCAGGCGAAGCGGCTGATACTGGGTCAGGACACCCACCGTGTCAATGCCGGAATTAATGCAGTTGCTGAGTGGAAAATCGATGATTCGGTACTTTCCCCCAAAAGCAACTGCCGGCTTCGCCACCTTCGAGGTCAGCACCCCCAGACGGCTTCCCTGCCCGCCAGCCAGCAGCATTGCTATCATTTCTTTCTTGATCACGTTATCACCTCTGCAGTCAAAGTATTGTTTCAAGGCAAATTATACCACACCTTTTTCGAATAGTGAACATTTTTTACAATTATTTCTATATTTTTTTATGGTATTTGGAATAAATAACAGATGTAATGAATATAGTTGTTACTTTTTTCAAGCGACAGAAGGGCTTTTTTTGTTGTTTTCGTGATTTCGCTCCACCTCGCTTCGAGATCCGCAGCAGCGTATTTTCTGATAGACATTTGGAAAAAACTGAGTATAATCAGATACGGTAGATCGAACAGTGATTGCTTTTATCTTTTATTATATACAGAAGGAGTTTCTAAAATGTATCAGATAAATTTCGCGCAGCCAATCCACATTCATTTTATCGGGATCGGCGGCATCAGTATGAGTGGACTGGCGGCAGTTCTTTTAAACCGTCACTTCACAGTGACTGGTTCTGATTCCAGAAAAAGCGAGCTGACCGCCTGGCTGACCGGTCTGGGAGCCAGGGTTGCCATCCCGCAAAGCGCAGCGAACGTGACAGATGACATTGATCTGATCGTGTATACGGCGGCCATTCACCCGGATAACCCGGAGTATGCGGCAGCTGTAGAGAAAGGGATCCCTCTGATGTCCCGTGCGGAGCTTCTCGGACAGCTGATGGACAATTATCCGACCTCTGTGGCTGTGGCCGGAACACATGGAAAAACCACCACGACCTCCATGCTCGCCCATATTATGATGGAACAGAACATGGACCCGACCATCTCCGTCGGCGGCATCCTCCCTTCCATCGGCGGGAACGTACGGGTGGGCGCTTCCGACTGCTTCCTGACAGAAGCCTGCGAGTACACAAACAGCTTTCTGCATCTGACCCCCCTGTACGGACTGATCCTCAACATTGACGCCGATCACCTGGACTTTTTCAAAGATCTCGATGATATCCGCCACTCCTTCCGGCTATTCGCGGAAAAGATTCCTCCGGAAGGAACACTCATCATTCACGCACAAATACCGGAGCTGGACGCTTTTACCGCCGGGCTGCGCTGCCGGGTCGTCACCTTTGGTTCCGGCTGCGGCGACTATCACGCAGAAAACCTCACCTGGGATGAAATGGGCTGTGCCAGCTTCGACCTGTATGTCAGACAGGAAACTGCGGCTTTGCCGGACGCTGCCACAGATGGCGCACCGAAGCCGGGAACGCATGCCGCAGAAGAATGCCGGGACCGGCTCCTTGGTCATTTTTCCCTGCATGTTCCAGGCGAACACAATGCAGGGAATGCTGCGGCAGCGATCGCATGTGCAGACCTGCTCGGTGTTCCCGCGGCCTGTATCGCGGACGGTCTTGCCGGTTTTCACGGCACAGACCGGCGTTTCCAGAAAAAAGGAGTCATCGGCGGTGTGACTATTATAGACGATTATGCCCATCATCCGACCGAAATCCGCGCAACTCTGCGTGCCGCGCAGAAATATCCGGCAAACCGGATCTGGTGCGTATTTCAGCCGCACACCTACTCGCGCACGAAAGCGCTGCTCGATGAATTTGCGGACGCGCTCACTTTAGCTGACCGGATCGTTCTGGCCGACATTTATGCAGCACGGGAGACCGACACACTCGGCGTCAGCTCTGCTCTGCTGCGTGATAAGCTTGAAGAGAAAGGAAAAGAAGCCTGGTATTTTCCGTCCTTTGATGAGATTGAGACATTTCTTCTGGAAAACTGTCTTCCCGGTGACCTGCTGATTACCATGGGGGCGGGAGATGTCGTGCGAATCGGTGAAAAGCTGCTTGGAAAACAGTAATGATTCTGAACGGTTAGGAAAACGAAATCGGACAGGGAAGAAAAGCACTTCCCTGTCCCTCTTTTTTTATGCACAGAGGCGCATATGAAAGTTTTCCAGCCATCGCCGGATGCGCCTCGCGCGGCGAGCAGGATTCGGCAAGCCGCCTCCTACTCGATTGCCTTATCCGTTTTTCTGTGTTTTGCCAGGAATTTATGAATCCTTGCAGTCGGCGTGAGCAGATCGCTCATGGAACCATCATGATTCAGCGTGTCAATAATCAGCGCAATATATTTGCTGAGGTCGCAGCCCGTGTAGTAAGGCTTCGAGAGCAGCTCCGGCGACTGATAAACCAGATTCGTCGTCACCAGCGCGTCAAACAGTCCCTCCTCATAGGCCTTGTCAAACTTCTCCAGGCTGTTAGTGAACAGGCCAAAGGTCGCGCAGATCAGCACGCGTTTCGCCTTTCTCTTTTTGAGCTGTCTGGCAGCCTCTATCATACTGTTACCCGTGACAATCATATCGTCAATGAGAACCACATCCTGCCCCTCTATCTCTCTGCCAAGGAACTCATGCGCCACCACGGGATGCTTGCCGTCTTTGACGTGGGCGTAATCACGCCGCTTGTAAAACATCCCCATATCCACGCCAAGCAGGTTCGCCATATAAATCGCGCGGCCGGCTGCTCCCTCATCCGGGCTGATCACCGTCAGATGCTCCGGGTCAATCGTCAGATCCGGTGCCGCGCGGAACAGGCCTTTGATAAACTGATAAACCGGAAGAACCGTCTCAAACCCATGAAGCGGAATCGCGTTCTGTACCCGCGGGTCATGCGCATCAAACGTAATAATATTCTCTACGCCCATCTTCGTCAGCTCCTGCAGGGCTATCGCACAGTCCAGTGACTCGCGTCCCGCCCGTGTAAACTGACGACTCTCGTAAAGAAATGGCATAATGACATTGACCCGGCGCGTCTTCCCGCCGATCGCTGCGATCACGCGCTTCAGGTCCTGGTAATGGTCATCGGGGGACATGCGGTTCGTATAACCGTTTAAGGAATATGTGAGACTGTAGTTGCATACATCCACCAGGATATAGATGTCCTTGCCCCGCACCGAATCATTTACCTGTCCCTTTGCCTCACCGGAGCCAAAACGCGGCACATCTGTACTCACCAGATAGGAGGTCTTATCATACCCCAGGAGCAGCGGACTTCCCTGATGCTCATGCACACGCTCCGATCGCCAGTTGACAATATGGGCATCGATCTTCCTGCCCAGCTCTTCGCAGCTTCTCAGCGCGATAATACCCAGATCCCCGACCGGGATCGAATTCAGATTCCGCTCATAACCTGTCTGCATTTTTTCCTCCTCAGACCTGCCTTCTGAAAAGCAGGTATTCCTCTGTAATCATCAATGATCTGTCAGGCCGGCCGTCTGCCCGTCTTCCGGAAAAGAACCGCGCAGTCCTCCCGGCACTCCCAGAATCCGTTTCCATCATACCATAAAACCACCTGCGGTCAAGCCCCCGCCGCGGTCTTTTTTTAATACTTTTAATTATACCGCGCCGCGAGCTTCCTGCGGATTCGGATATCATCCCCGATCAGGCGCAGCATCCGGTAGTCGCTGGAAATCCGGGAGAGGACACGTTCTGAATAACGCTCAGCAATCGCTGCCAGCGACAGATTCGTCGATATCATGGTACTCTTCCGGCGAAGCATCCGTTCATTCAGGATCAGAAACAGCCGGGACGCAACAAAAGAATTTACCAGTTCCGTCCCCAGATCATCGATAATCAGAAGATCACACGCAAAAATATGCCGTTCCAGCTCACTCGTCTCATGCTCATCGGTGCGCCCGAAGGAGGAATCCGCCAGCAGCTCGAACAGCCGGAATGCGGAAAAATAAATCACGGAGTGGGTGCTTTCCAGCAGCGCATTGGCGACACAGTGGGAGAGGAATGTCTTGCCCAGTCCTGTATCCCCGGTGAGAAACAGGTTCGCGGCCTCTTCCCCGTCGAACTCCCTCACAAAGCGCTGGCATTCCTGAAGAGCGCGCGCAGCCAGTGCGGCAGCAGTGAGACCGGTAGCAGGATCCGTCATCGTCTCCGGGTAATACTCCAGAGAAAATGCAGCAAAATTCTCCTCCCGGATGTCGTCGCGCAGGTTGGACCGTGTATAGAGCAGGTCGATGGTCGCCTGCCGGAAGCAATGACACTTCTCCCGCCCGATGTAGCCGGTATCCTGGCAGTCCGGGCAACGATACTGCGGCTGCAGATACCCCTCCGGAAACCCTGCATTCCGCAAAAGCTGTGCTTTTTTCACACTGATCTCCTCAATCTGCCCGCGAAGCGAACGGATGGAAGCGGGGAATACCGGCTCTTCTGTCTGTTCCGACCGGGCCGTCCCAGGCCGATCATCCCCGGACCGGATACGGTCATCTGCCGGAGCTTCTTCCACAGGCCCGGCCAGCAGCTCCCGTGCACATGCCGTACTCATCGCCGCAATCTGCGCATCCAGCACAGACAGCTCCGGTATCCGGCGATACGCCTCCTGTTCCCGCTCATAAAGCTCCTGCCGCGTTTGATTCTGGCGGCGCTGATACTCCCGCATAATCTCATCGTACTGCGTATTTGTCAGTCCCATATCACTCCACCCATGAGCATCCCTGATTCCTGCTCCAATGCTGCCAGACAGCCCCATGAAGCGTTATCTGTCCGTCTCTGTTCACGACTGACCAAACAGCTTCTTCTCCAGGCTGTCATAGTTATACTCTCTCTGCGTAAAATTGTTGAACTGTCCCGCATTGCCGCCGCCCTTCTGGCTCTGCGCGAGTTTCTTCGCCTTCTGCTCCTGCTCCCATTTTAGATCTGCGGCCTCGGCGTCCTTCATCGTATGAACCCCGGACGTATGCCATCGGGATAAAATCTTGTCCGCATACTGAAAATTCGGTTCGTGTATCTGACGGATCGTGCGGCGGCAGGCCTCCAGAATCATTTCCATGTCAAAGCCGTACTCATTCAGCCAGCGGTCGATCAGATCCTGCTCCGACCGGGCCGGATTCCGCCCCTTGATCCCAAACTCTTTTAGCACGGAAAAATATTTTTTATTGTAAAGGCTGGATTCCTTCTTCGCTTCCAGTACAGTCGTGATACCGGCCTCCGCCCAGCTCTGCGCGACCTTATTCATATAATAGCGGCTGAAAGACCCCCGCATAATACAATATTCAAGCAGATATTCGATCAGGTCCGTCGAAAACCCCAGCGTATGATAATAATAGACAAAATCGTTCTGCTCCGTGGAAGAAAGCGGACGCCCCAGATACTGCTCCGCCACAAAATAAAGCTCGCGAATCGCACCCTGCACCGCCGGATCCATCTGCGACAGCAGAGGGGAATCCCCCCCGTTCGGTTGATCCGCTTCCGGTTCTCTCACCTGCTCCGCCGCCGGAGCTTCCGGCACACTTCCCTGCTGATCTGCCATCGCACCGCCCGGTTCTCTCATCCGCAGGATCGTCGCCGGACGTCCCGGGGTATTCTCCCGGCAGGAGGCACCTCTGCGCGATGCCGCCCCGGCGGATTCCGGCTGCCGTTCCGCCGCATGACCATGCGGCCGGGCGGGAACCGGCTCCCGGTAGGAAGCCATCCCGTCGCTGTAAAGATCGGACGACTCCTGCAGGGCATCCGCCAGAATCACCGGTGTAGAATAATATCCCGGGTCCAGAAATGTCACCGATTCCAGTGTCCCATCCGGCGAAAGCTTTGACTGAAGCAGATTCTGCCGCTCCCAGTAGGTCAGTGCACGCTGCACATCCTTTTCCGTATGCTCAAACACATCTGCGATCGAGGAGAGGGACAGCTCACGTCCGCTGTTCGCGCAGCGAAGCAGATACAGATAGACTTTCACAAACTCCCCATTGGCATGGGGCATGTACTGATCAATAAATGAATTCCGGATCACCGTGGATCCCTCCGGATTATCGGTATATATCTTCATCTCTGTGCGCCTTCCCTGTCATGATCCTTTTTCGAAATCCGGGAATAAAAAGAAATGACTGCTGCCTCCGGATTCCGTTACAGGTCACACCTGTAAATGTATAAATAAGATAAATCTGGTCAAGGTGTGACCTGTAGCCCGCTTTTTCATCTTTGGAAGAGTATAACATACTTCTTCCAAAATGAGAACCGCTACTTTTCCACCGGGGGAAAGAGTTTTCCCCGCCACTTTTCCTGTGAATTGTGTGGATAATGTGGATAACTGGTTGACAATAATTCCTTTTTCCAGATTCCAGAACCCTAAACTGGCGGATTTTGTCGAATAATTATGTAAATCTTGTTATCCACAAAATTTTCCTTTTTCCTCCCGGGCACAGGTGTGCATAAAATTGTGGATAATGTGAATAACCCGGGAAAAACCAGCAAATAGCCAGTCTCCCGGGTGTGCAAAAAATGTTCACGGGATTCGCACAATCTCAGACATGCGAATCCCGCCTGTTTCTTCATATGTGACTTTGTAACAATTCAGAACAGCATCGAAATGAAAAGACAGGTGCGGAGCGCCAGTGGCGCTCGCTTAGCGCCGACCGAAGCGGAGCGTAAACCTGCGGGCTGCTGCTTTGAATAGTTACGTGACTTTTCATTACCGCTCGTGGTCTGGGTTTATTCCGCAACCCGGATTACGCCCTTTACTATCTCCGCCTTATTGTCCACACAGGAATCCAGCGCATTCTGGATGTCATCCAGCTCAAAATAATTGGTCACGATATCTTTGATGTGAATTTTACCGGAGGATACCGCGTCAATTGCCATCGGGTAGATATTGCGGTAGCGGAAGACCGTCTTAAAGGTCAGCTCCTTGTCAAGCGCAGTTCCGATCGGAAGCGTCATATCGCCGGACGGGCTGTAGCCTACAAAGACAATCGTCGCACCCTTCTTTGCCGCGCGGATCTGCTGCTGCGCTGTGATCTGTGAGCCGGCTGTCTCAATGCCCAGATCAAAGCCCGCACCACCGGTAATCTCAGCGATCCGTGCCACCGTGTCTTCCTTCGCACCGTTAATCACCTCGTCCGCGCCCAGCTCCTTCGCTTTCTCCAGGCGCTTGTCCATCACATCCACAACAATGACTTTAGAAACACCTCTCGCTTTCAGAGAAAGAAGAGATACCAGACCGATGCAGCCGGCACCGGTTACAACCGCTGTCTGTCCCAGATGCGCCTCGCCCTGGTTTGCTGCGTGCATACCGACCGCCAGCGGCTCAATCAGCGCTCCCTCCAGCGTACTTACGTTCTCCGGAAGCTTGAAGCAAAGTCCTGCCTCATGCGCCACATACTCCTGAAAGACACCGTCCACCGGCGGCGTAGCGAAGAAGACCACATCCTTACACAGGTTATACTTGCCCTGTTTACAGAATTCGCAGTGCCCGCAGGTCTTGCCCGGTTCCAGTGCCACACGGTCGCCGACCTTCAGGTTTTTTACATTGCTGCCAACCTCGACGACTGTGCCGCCCGCCTCATGTCCAAGCACGAATGGCGGTTCCACGATAAAATCTCCGATTCTTCCCGCCTCATAATAGTGCAGGTCAGAACCGCAGATACCTACGTACTCGATTTTTACCAGGACCTCATCCTCTTCGGGTACCGGGATCGGCCGTCTCTGAATCTCAACCTTGCGGATATCTGTCATAACCGCCGTTTTCATTGTTCCGTTCATAATTGCTCTCCTTTCTTTGAAGCATCGGAAACGCCAGGTGGCATCCCGCACTTTTTCTACTTTCGATAGCTGACATCTGCTCCCAGATAGGACGGCAGAAGCTCCGCCCCCTCTTTTACCAGGGTAAAGCGTTCCAGCGCAATCCCGGCATCCCCTGCGTAAACGGTAATCCGGTTTAAGCCTTCCCGCAGGCTTACACACGTATTCGCTTTATGCTCCTGGTCAAGCACCGCCTGACACCATGCGGCGCAGCCCGGATCGCCGCCCCGGTAGCCCTCGCCGGTGATGGTCACCGTCTCCGGATTCGCTCCGTTGACCGCCAGGCCCACACGAAGCTTCCCGCCGTAGATGAGCGGATTTGCCGGGGAGGTATGCAGCGTCAGACAATACGCTCCGGCCTCCTCCGCCCAGATTTCATAGGTGAGAGACGGCGCAGCACTCTGGCTCCACTCTTCTTTTCCAAATCGCACCGTAGTCGGGAAGACCTTCACGGCTGAATCGTATTTTCCGTACTCCTCCAGCACCTGGAAGGCGGCACTGCCGATGGAGGTATGATCCGTAAACGCAGCTGCATCCCAGACGCAGATGCCATCCTGAACCAGGAATGCTCCGTCCGGCACCGCCTCCAGATCTTTTATTCCCGCCCGGAGCAGCAGCGGCACACGCTCCCGTCCGGCGACAACCGCACACGGGAATTCTGCGCTGTCACACCCTTCGCTGTGAACTGCCGCTTCATGCCCGCAGAAAGAATCCTGCTTTTCCTGCGCGGACGCATCGGCGCGCCTCTTTTCCAGAAACCGCTCCCGCAGGAAACGGATCCGCACTTCCGTGATCAGCTCCGTGCGGCCTTCCTTCGGGGTAATCTCAAAGCAGTCGTCTGCTCCCTCAATCTTCCAGTCAACTGCGCCCTGGCCGCCATTTGCGATCTCAAGGACTACCTCATCAGCTCCGGCATTCCGGAAATCGTCAATCACCAGCGGCACCGGAAAATACTGATTTGTAAAGGTCTGCGTCCGATCCGCGCGCGATACCACCAGACGCGGGTGATTCGGGAGTGTCATCACATGACGCACCGGATAGCGGTAATCCTCATCATTCCAGTTTACAAAACCGATATGCTCTTCGCGCTCCATACCGCTCCATTTTCCGCCTTTAAATGCAGCCATCTCCGCTGCAAGCGCCCGATCTCTTTCCATGCAGGCTTCCAGCTTTTCTCCATACTGGTTCGCGGCCGCCTTGCCCTGTGCGCTGTACAGATGATTCAGTCCTGCATACAGGTGCATTTTCAGAAGATTCGCGATACCGGCCGCCGGAAAATAAATGATACTGTAGTATCCATCCCCGCAGGGCGTCTTCTCAAGCATTCCCCGCAGTTCCTCATTTTTCTTCTCCAGCGCTTCCGCACGGGTCAGCATTCTCTTCGCCTCCCCGTAGTGCGCCGGGTGGTAAATCGTATCGTTCAATGCCTCCGCCCTGCGCAGACTGTGAAGCCGCGTGGACTCTTCCAGCACCCAGGTAATATCGGTCAGCTGCTCTTCGTCTGCGTAAGCGTCAAACAGGGAACGCACCCAGACTGCAGGATAGGCAAGCGTGTTTTCATAGCCTTTTCTTCCATAAAATGCTTCCGCAGCCTGCCCCTTGGAAGCCTCCGCCATCTGCGCGCTGCCGGGCACATCTGCGTTTTTACGATGCAAAGCATCACAGGAAGGCTTCGTCGGGTCCGCACACCCGTAAGTTTCAAAGTCGTACGCCAGCGACAGAAAATACCCCAGCGGATATTCATTAAATTTGACATCGCCGACGTTGAGAATCCAGACTTCACGAATGCCATATTCCCAGGCCTGTGTCATCTGCTCCCAGATTTTCGTAAGCGGCGTAGAGTTCACCCACTCATAGGAAATCGGGCTGCCGTGGTAATCCACATGATAATACATCCCATAGCCGCCCGCATGAGAGCGCAGCTTTCCATCCGCCGTCTGCCCGTCATCCACACAGCGGCAGAAGTCCTGCGGCAGCGCACGCATGTTGTTGAAATTGTCTTCGCAGAACATCAGCGTCACATTGTCCAGCTCTTCAAAATCCCGCAGTCCCGCAGACTCGCTGTTTCCAAAAAAGTAATCCTCTACTTCCTTATAAATGGCAAGGAGCTGCGGCACCTGCTTCAGATCCGGGTTAATATGTTTTGCAATCAGCTTTCTCTGCTCCGTGATGATCTCCTTTAGCTGGCGGACATTTTCCTGCACGGTCGAATCCTCACCCAGCATCTTCGAATCATTCTCCCCGCGCATACCGATCGTTGGGAAAATATTCTGCCCTTTCACACGGCTCAAGCCGTCCTCCCAGAACTTCAGCAGCCCTTCCTTATTCTTCTCATAGCTCCAGTCCTTTCCATAAGGGGAATGCTCGCCCTTAAAAATGGAAAACTCCTCACCGGAGCGCATACACGGCTCATGATGGGACATCCCGATAAAAATACCGTATTCCGTCGCCAGCTCCATGGAGGCAAGCCCCGGCCCGTCCAGCAAAAAGGAAGAAGACCACATGGCTGGCCACAGATAATTTCCCTTCATGCGCAGCAGATATTCAAATATTCTGTCATACATCTCGGCAGTGAACCCCTTATAGTGAGAAAACGTCCAGCTGCCAAAGCACGGCCATTCATCGTTAATAAAAAATCCGCGGTATTTCACCGAAGGCTCTTTTGAAATCCCATTTTTTACCGGAATGACAGCCGCATCGCACGGTGTCTGAGGGGGCTGCTGGTCATTCAGAAAGCCGCTCATTCCAGCCGCCGAAAGATACATGGCTGTTTTGTCCGTTTTGGCCTTGTTGTAAGGATACCTGCCTGCTTCAGAAACTGCCGTCTCTTCCGGCTGCACCCTCTCCTGATCCGTCAGAAGCACACTTCCCAGCTTCGGCGGCCTGGCATCTCCCCAAAAGCCCCACGCAGTCACGCCGAGGAGCTCTGACAGATGGAACATTCCGTAAATGGTGCCAATCCGGTCACTTCCCACAATCACAAGTCCCTGCTCCACCTCCGGCAGCGGATGCTCCACCAGATAAAAGCCATAGCTCTCCCATTTGTCCTTCAGTGTGCCAAGCTCCGGGATTCGCTCCACCAGAACATCTGCCAGCGCATCATGTCCCAGCTCCGCGACCAGAATTGCCTGCGGCAAATGCCCTCCCGGCATAATAATCTGGCTCTTTGCTCCCGTTACCGCTTCAACATCCACGGCCACCTTTGCTCCAATCCTGCGAATTCCCTGCGCAGCCGCGGGATCCAGAATCACATTTATGTAGCCTTCCAGCCTCAGTTCCGCCATAAAACGATCCGTCCCTTCCAATTCCGTTATTCCTATCGTTGACTTCTTCCGATCAGTCTATTATAAAAAGTTTCTCTCTTTTCTGCTCCAAAATAATTGCTTTCCACTGCTCACTTTTTGCTTAAACGGTATCGTTTTTCTCCCTGCATCTATGCCTGCGCTCCGGTAAATTGAAACCAGTGGAAATCGAACTGACAGCCCGGCAGAAAGACAAAGCTCACCTTCTGTTTCCCGCGGATTGGCCCGACCGCGAAGCTCTGTTCTTCCTGTCCGCCCGTATATTCCAATACAACACGCTCCTGGGCGTCTGCTTCCAAACGTAAAACAATGCTGTTTTTCTCAAGCGGCGTCCAGCCGGCAATCGTAATCCGGACGGCGCCTTCTTCCCCAAAATCCATCTCGCCAAACTCCAGCGTGACATTGTTTCCGATCCCGCGCACCCACTCGCCATCCCGCGCAAAGCAGTCACCGTAGACATTGATGCAGTCATATGCATTCTGCTGCTCATACGCGCGGATCTGACGGGCAAACGAAAAGCCCTTAATATGAATCTTCTCCTGCAGGACAAAGCACAGGCTTGTCACCCCCCGCAGATGCCACTTCAGACGATAGGTTTCCGCCTGATAGGTGTTCCAGATCGACGGCTTCTGATAGACGACATCCCCGATCAGCTCCGCGCCGTCCTCACCAGGCATCCCTTCATAAATCTGAATCCGGTGCGGTTCTCCCTCCAGTGCGAAAATCGGCAGGGTGATCTCATTGGAGCCCTCCGGTCCGAAGTCGATGAAATGGTACCCCACCTGTGTCTCCCCGTCGCGCCCGGTCGCCACCCCGTGTTCATTTCCGTTTCCCGGTTCGCCCTGGCTGTAGTCATAGAGGCCGCCTGTAATAAAACCATATGGATCCAGGAACGCAGTTCCCAGACCTTCCGCGGTAAATTCCAGCTGGGAAATCATGCGCACCTCTTTTTTCCCGCTCCGGGAGGTACAGCGCAGGCGGAATTTGCCATCACTCTTCGCCCGGACAAGAACGCATGCATCCGCATCCGGCTGCCGGAAGGAAGCATCCAGCGGTTCCAGCGCGGCAATGGAAAGCGGAATGCCGGCATCATCCACAACACTCCAGGCCAGCGACCGGTCCGTCGCGGATGCGGGACAGATCGTCGCGGTCACAAGGATCTTGGGATGTTCCTTCGTAAGGTGAATCCCGTCCATGCTTTTCAGTCGGATCGCGCGCACCGGAATGTCATCCGCTGCTGCTTCCTCCCCGCCAATGATATCATTCTCTGTTTCCAGGCCCGCCGGGTCCGCCAGATAGGCCAGCGGACTGCTGCCCGGTTCCGGTGTTCCTTCCGCCACCGGCACAGTCAGCACCGCCGCCGGCAGTCCCGGTGAAGTGACGGTCATCACCAGTTCACCGGCTTTCATTCCGGTCTTAGCCACCGCAAGCAATTTGCCGCTAAACAGCCTGCGGCTGCCGCTTTTATAGCTCTCCCGGTCGGTACTGTCCCCATTATCCGTGCCGACCAGTGCACCTGCGCCTGTCACAGATACCTTTACCCGATTTACCGCGTTTTCTACCGGATTTCCCTGCGCGTCTTCCATGGTAATTTCTACAAAAAGCAGATCATTGCCATTCGCCGTCAGTCTTCCCGGCAGCAGGGAATCGCCCCTCCCCTGCTGCCTGCGGCAGGGGACGGCATCCGTTTCGGGCACACTGCACACAGGATTCTGCGGCAAAGACGGCGTCAGGATGATTTTCGCAGATTCACCAAAAGACCGATGCGCATCCTCCGCAATCAGCCTTCCATTTTCGTCATATGCTTTCGCGCGGATCTCGCCCGCCCGGTAAAGCATGCGCCAGGTCGCGGAAATACGGCGGTCCTTCTCTGACCGCGCATGCAGCTCCTCCGGCTTTGCGGATTTTTCCTGGCAGAGGACAGCACCGTCCGTATCGCCTCCTCTGCTGTGTAAGACCCTGATTCCCTGGCTTTCCCCGTTCAGAAACAGCTCTACCGCGGGCGCATTCGAATACACGCACACATCGATCTCCTGTCCTTCGTTATAATCCCAGTAAGGAAACAGGTGCACCATCGGCTTTTTCCGGTAATCCGTCCAGGCTGCCTGATAGCAGTAATACGAATCCTTCGGGAAGCCCGCCGTATCCACCTGGCCAAAATAAGAATTTTTCGTATGATAGGGGGTTGGCTCCCCGATGTAATCAAATCCGGACCACAAAAACTGCCCGCAGGAATACGGATGCTCCCACTCCGCCGCGATGCACTCCTCATGCGATTTCGCACCCCAGCTTGTCGTCGAATTTCCCAGGGAAGAGCATTGCTGATCCTCATCCGCCAGTACCGATTTCGTGTACGGGAAATGGTAAATTCCCCGGCTCTGCACCACCGACCCCGTCTCGCTCCCATAAATCACCCAGTCGGGATGTTTTCGGTGATGTTCCTCATAATAATTTGCCCCGTAATTATAGCCCGCCAGCTTCACAATATCCGCACATTTCTGCGCGTTCTCCCACGGCATATAGTTTGAGCCGATCGTCGGGCGCGCATTTTTAAGCGGGTCATGCTTCGCCACCTCGGCGAGCAGGCGGCGCGTCCATTCCTGTCCCTTTTCACTGGCATGCGTATCATGAATCTCATTTCCAATGCTCCACATGATCACACTCGGCCGGTTCCGGTCTCGCCGAATCCAGCTCGCCACATCCGCCTGATACCATTCCGGGAAAAACCGCGCGTAATCGTAGGGGGTCTTTGGCGATTCCCACATATCAAACGCCTCCGATACCACCAGAATCCCCAGCCGGTCCGTCAGCTCCATCAGTCCCGCCGCCGGCATATTATGAGACAGGCGAAGCGCATTGGTTCCCATCTCCTTTAAAATCCGCAGCTTCCGTTCCATCGCCTGCGGATGAAATGCACTGCCCAGGCAGCCGAGGTCATGGTGATCGCAGACACCGTTCAGCTTCACCTTTCTTCCATTTAATAAGAACCCTTCCTCCGGGGTAAATTCCGTCGTGCGGAATCCGATCATCTGCTCCTTACGCTGGATGACCTCGCCATCCCGAAGCAAATCCACACGCAGACAGTATAGATACGGATTCTCAATATCCCAGAGCACCGGGTTCTCCACCTGACCGCAGAAGCGATAAAGGGAATATGCTTCCTCCTTCGGCTGCAATTCTCCTTTTCCGGACAAAAAGACGGTATTCTCTCCGTCCAGAAGCGCAACCTCCACTTCCACTCCTGATCCCCATACCTCCACCTGAAGCTGAACCTCCCAGAGCTCTCCTGACGCAGAGTCCGTTTCCAGATCCTTTCGCCGTATGGAATCGCTCCTTCCCTGCGATTGGCAGCAGACCGCAGCGTCCGTTCCGGAATTCTTTCGCGATGGGCGCCGTTCCGTATGGAAGTATATGCCATCGGCGGCCAGGTATTGCTCGTGCGTCGTACGCAGCCACACGTTCCGGTAAATACCCGCGCCGGAATACCAGCGGCTGTTCGGATTGCGGAAATCCACCGTCACCAGGAGCTCATTCTCCCCCTCCTTCAGAGCATCCGTAATCTCAAACTCAAATGCGGAATACCCATACTTCCACTCCCAGACAAGCACTCCATTCAGATAATAGCGGCTGTCCATATATACACCGTCAAAGCGCAGAAAAACCCGTTCATCCGGCTGTCTCTTCCATGTAAAAAATTTCCTGTAACGGCCAAGAGCATCCTCATAAAATGTTTCCGTACCGGCAATCGCCCAGTCATGGGGCAGACCTACAGGAGAAAATGCTTCTTCATTTTTTGAAAATTCCCAGTTGTCATTGAATAATCGCATCCTGATAATTCCTCCAGTTCATCCGGTCTATCATCCAGACCTCTTTTCATTTTCACAGATTATACCTGTATTTTCTCTCTTCTGCAAGCAGAACCTGACCGCCCTCTTTTCTTTTTCCGCCAGGTTGTTACAGGTCACACCCCGACCAAATTAACCTTATTTTTACCTCTACGGGTGTGACCTATAACGGCATCCGGCCAATTGAAATCGCTGCGCGATGGGGCCGGATGCTGTTTCCACTACGTTTTCAACCCTGACCACGCAGCAAGTGCGTGGTCGGGTTGTGACCAGTAACGCCAGGTTACAGGTCACACCTTGACCAATTTACGTTCTTTTAGCCACTACAGGTGTGACCTGTAGCACCGCCAGAACAAACCCGGAACAGAATCGAGCAGGGAGATTTTCTCCCTGCCCGTGCTTTGTTTTTATCCTGAACTGTTACAAAATAAGGTAAATCTGGTCAGGGTATGACCAGTAACTACTTATACTCATCCAGAAGAAGTTCTCCATTTCTGCCGCTGATATGAACCGCAAAGCTGCGTTCCGAACCGTCCGCATCCGTGAAGGAAATTCCATAGGCCGTCATATCACCATAGAACTCAACGCCTGCCACAAAAGCCATCCCGGGCAGCAGCTCAGACAATACGTACAGCTCCTCTCCCAGCTCCCAGGTGCCGTCCTCGCCGTATGCAAGCAGAGAAAGCTTCACGTCCTTAAGCGCCTCATTGGGGCGAAACGCCACCTTCACAAGCTGTTCCGAATCGGTGGCCTGATATTCCACGCAGCGGTATTCTTCCAGCATCTGCTCCTCTGCATACACCGCTGTAATTGGGAACTGCGCCGCTTCTTCGCTTACTGCTTCCTCCAGATTCACCCAGCCAATGCCGGATTTCAGCTTTCCCCAGAGGCTGCCTTCTTCATCCTGCGCTTCCTCAACAATCGTATAGGTACCGCTCTCCCAGATCGCGCTACAGCAGCTATAATCATATCCGGGACCCTCAAAAACCGAAAGATCGCTGCGCACAATCCGTATGGTATACGGAATGCCATCCCCGATGGCTTCCAGATCAATTGCCGCCGGCAGCGGCAGGATCGAAGCCCTGCTCTCTTCGGCATACACTGTTCCTGATGAAAAAAGAGCCAGCAGGCATAATAAAACAAATCCTTTTTTTCTCATTTTCTTTTCCTCCCACGAATGTACGAAACCGCTCCCAGTTACCAGATTTTCTGATTCTTCAACAAACAAAAAACGCCGTTCCCGTTCTTTTTCTGACTTCATTATAGCTTATCGAATCAGAATTTTCTTTGCATCCATGTGAAGATTTCCTTAAGATTTTTCAGGGCCGCTCCGTCTCATGGATCCGGCTCTCATGCTTCTCATAATAGCCGATCAGTTCCCTCTTCCCGTTCCTCAGGGCAACCATATAGACATCGCTGTCCTCGCCGCCCCAGTTTTTGGCGTATGTATAGACCTTATCTAAATCCGCATTGTCCCTGAATTTCTCAACCACCGACTGAATGATCTCTCTGGAATGTGCGTTATGGCAGTCAAAGATCGACCGGCCAACCAATTTCTCCCCGCCGCGCTTTTCATATCTTTTTATGGCGGTCGGGTTCATATAAACGATCGTATGTTCCGTATCACAGATTACAATCGGCGCGTCATCCGCATCAACCACTGCTTTGTAAAATTCGTTCATCTTAATCTTCCTCTCGCGCCCCTGCGCATAGATAATCCGCAGGACAGCAGCATGCCTTCCTGCGGATCCATCCAGTCATCTCTGTTTCATGTATTACAGTACCACGCCATCCTTAAAAATGGAGATTTCCCGGCAGCCATGCTGCTCGGTCAGAGTCTGCCGGCCGCTGGCGATCTCAATCACGAGCTTTAAAAGCCGCTCTGCCGCGGCGTCGATCGGCTCTCCGTCCGCAATGGTACCCGCATCAAAGTCAATCCAGCCTTTTTTCTTCGCGGCCAGCTGGCTGTTCGTCGCGATCTTTACGGTCGGTGCCGGTGCCCCAAATGGAGTGCCGCGGCCGGTTGTAAAGAGGATCATGTGTGCCCCTGCCGCAGTCATTGCAGTCGCGGAGACCAGATCATTGCCCGGGCCGTAAAGCATGTTCAGTCCTTTTGTTACCACCGGATCGCCGTACCCGATCACATCCATGATCGGAGCGGTGCCGCCCTTTTGCACACAGCCGCAGGATTTGTCTTCGAGGGTCGTAATGCCGCCCTTTTTATTGCCTGGGCTTGGATTTTCGTAAACCACCTCGTTGTGGCTGAGGAAATAGTTTTTGAAGCCGTTGATCATATCTACCGCTTTTTCAAAGATCTTCTCATCCGCGCAGCGGTTCATAAGGAAGCCCTCCGCGCCGAACATCTCCGGTACTTCTGTCAATACCGTGGAACCGCCGCGGGCAATCATCATATCACTGAAACGGCCGACCGCCGGGTTCGCGGTAATGCCGGACAGACCATCGGAACCGCCGCATTTCATGCCGACCACCAGCTCGCTCACCGGAATCGGCTCTCTCACAAACTGTGCGGCGTATTGGGCGCACTGCGTAAGAAGCGCACGGCCTGCTTCGTATTCATCCTCTACCTCCTGACAGGTCAGAAATTTTACGCGATCGGCATCGTATTCTCCCAGCTCCTCCAGAAACTGCTCGTGCGTCAGATTCTCACAGCCCAGGCTCAGCACCAGCACCGCCGCCGCGTTCGGGTGCCGCGCCAGCGCCGCCAGAAGCTTTCTGGTCTGCGCGTGATCTGCGCCGGTCTGGCTGCAGCCGAACGGATGCGTGAAGGCATACAGTCCGTCGATGGTTCCCGTTACCAGATCCTGGTTTTCCCTTACCAGATTCTTTGCGATATCATTGACACAGCCCACAGTCGGAATAATCCAGATCTCGTTGCGGATCGCTGCACGCCCGTCCTTTCTGCGAAAGCCGGAAAACAGCTCCGGCTCGACCGGCTCCGGATAATCCAGTGCCGGCTGGTATGTATACGCGACTTCCCCGGAGAGGTTGGTCTTTACATTATGCGTATGCATCCAGGTCCCCGCCGCCGCGTCACTCGTCGCGTGGCCGATCGGAAACCCGTATTTTATGACGTTCTCTCCTTCTTTGATCGCACGAATGGCGATCTTATGCCCCTGCGGAATGTCCTCCAGAGCTGCCAGCGTCTGGCCTCCCATCTCCAGCTGCTCGCCCTTCGCGATCGGATGGAGCGCCACTGCAACGTTGTCATCTGGGGCGATCTGTATGGTTTTTATTGAATTCATGGTGCTTCTCCCTTAATTTATGTAATACGACGGATTTCTTCATGCTTCGCTTCAAAATCCTTGTATTACAGGCAGGCCGCATATGCCGCCTTTGCTCCTTCCGTGCGGATTTTCTTTAAGATTTCAACCACCTTTGCTTCCAGTCCGGCGATCTGCGCCAGATCCTGCCCCCACATCTTCTCATTGGTCAGAACCGCGTGCACCAGCTCCTCTGCACTGTCCGCTCTGTGCTCATAGTAGAATTCCAGCGCCCAGCGGTCGTCGCTGATCACGTATTCATTTCCTGCCGGCCGTCTGCACACAAGGCCTTTGTCCGTCAGCTCCTGGATGTCATTGCTGTAGAACGCGATGTACGCCGCCAGCGAAGTGGTCAGGCAGATCGGCAGCTCCCCTTTCAGCTCGATGTACTCAAGGAAGGACGGCATATTGCGGGCCTTCCACTTGGAGGTCGAGTTCAGGGAAATGCTCATCAGCTCGTGGTCCACGAACGGATTGTTGAAACGATCCTGTACCGCAGAGGCGAACGCCAGCAGGTCATCCTTATCCAGCGGAAGCGTCGGAATCACCTCATCGTAGAGCATTTTATTCATGAAACCTTTGATGGTCTCGTCATACATACAGTCGCGCACAATGTTCTCGCCAGACAGGTATGCGCCCAGCACAAAGCCGGTGTGCGCGCCATTGAGGATACGAACCTTGCGCTTTTTATACGGGCTCATATCCGGCGTAACAAATACCCGTTCCTTCAGTCCCGCTTTTGCAAACGGAAGAACATCATTCAGCGATTCATCCCCCTCAATCACCCAGAGACCAAAGACCTCACCTACGTCAAGAAGCGGATCAGCGTAGCCATGAAACTCCTCGAGCGCCGCCACTTCTTTCGGGTCACGGATACGGCCAGGCACAATACGATCTACCAGAGAACCGCAGAACGTACAGTCCTCATTGACATATTTCCGGAATCCATCCTCCAGTCCCCACTGGTCAATGTACTGATTGACACATTTCAGAAGCTCCTTCCCATTGTTATCAATCAGCTCGCACGCCAGCATAATAATCCCCGGCTTCCCGGCATGATAACGGCGCAGCAGCACCTGGGTCAGCTTCGCCGGAAAGCTGGAAGGCGGGCAATCCTCTTCCTGACATGCCGGATCATAAACGATACCAGCCTCCGTCGTATTTGAAACGATGATCTCCAGGTCGTCGCTTTCGGCTACCGCCATCATCTTATCATAATCTTCTTTTTCATACGGATTCAGGCAGCGGCTGACGCTGGAGATCACACGTGCGTCGTCTACCTTTTCCCCATTCTGGCTGCCGCGCAGATGCAGCGTATAAAGTCCTTCCTGTTCATTGATCATCTTCGCGAGACCGCCGCCGATCGGCTGCACCAGGACACACTTGCCATTCCAGCCGGCTTTTTCATTCGCCAGGTCAAACCAGTAATCCACAAATGCGCGCAGGAAATTACCTTCCCCAAACTGCATCACCTTCTCCGGTGCCTTTTCCAGAATGTAACCCTTGTAGCCGGTTTCCTTCAGCACTGCATAATTTAACTTCTCCATTTTTCATCCCTCCATATGAAATTATTTACTTTTTATACAAAACGGATGGTTCCTGTGTGACAGGTCCACCGCCGTTTTTATGATTGATTACTGCCGCATCCGCTAATTTCCCTCCTCACGCACCCGTGCCACCAGAACCGCGAACACAAACAATCCCACACACGGCACAATATTGGAAGTCATCCCTACGCCGAGTCCCGCGTGCTCTGAAATCACGCCCGCAATCCACGGCATCACAATCGCTCCGATGCCCGCGACCGGAAGCATGATTCCCATACTCGCGGCGCTTGTCATACGCCCTGCGCTGGCGACCGCGGTCGGATTCATGCCCGCCATGGAAAACGCAAACGCAAACAGCAGCAGGACAGCCGGAATCTGACTGCCGACCAGCATCAGTCCCAGATAAAATACAATGCAGCCCAGGCTCATGCGGATCATCGCCCGGCAGGCATTTTTGATTGGGAAGACAAACGCGATCAGCAATCTCCCCAGCAGGGTTGCGCCCCACATCACCGTAACCGTATAGGTGCTGAAATTTCCGGAAATAATCCCGCTGTTTTTAAAATACGTCACCATCCAGCCATTGACGCTGTATTCCGCCGCATTCTGACAGAAGATCAGTCCCGTCAGCAGCCAGAATTTCTTACTTTTCAGAAAGCTCCAGTCCGTCTTTTTCCCCGTCAGCGCTCTGCCCTGCGCTTTCGCCGTTTTTCCATTTTCACACACGACGGTTTCGCCGCTTTTCGCAGCCGTTCCGTTTTCGTTCGCAGCTGTTCGCATCTCCAGCGGCGTACAGAGGAAAACCAGCCACAATACCAGGCCAAACGCGGCCAGTACAAACAGGGGAACAAAACTGCCCGCCCTCGCCGCCGCCGAAATGAAAAACGGGCAGAGCAGCGCACCGAGCGCGTAGCAGGCGTGCATGACATTCATGCCTCTGGTACGGTCAGGGGAATTGTTGCCCACAAGAATCGTGCACGTGTTAAGCGTACAGCCCTTTGCCAGCCCTGCCAGTACAAACGCCAGCATCAGAATCCCCATCCACCCGGTCAGCCCCATGGCAAAATAACCGATCGCGTATCCTGTGGTCAGAAGCGCCACCGTCAGCCGGGTGCCGATTTTCGTCGGCAAAAACCCGGTCAGAAACCCTGAGATCAGATTTCCGATGCTCATCAGCGATAAAAGCGTACCGGTCATCCCATAGGCAAACCCATAGCTCCCCTGCAGGCGGCTGACCACAATGCTGCTGCTGATCGCACAGATTCCACTGAGAAAAAAAGCAGCATACCCGGCATTCCTCTGTTTCAGATTATAATTCGTGTCCATCCGCGCACGTCACCTCTTGATATCGTAATTCATATTCATCAGGTTGCGGATGGTGGACACATCGTCCGTGATGTTCGCATCGCCGCGAATCGTGTGCTTAATCGCACTGCTCGCCACTGCAAAATTGATCATATCCATCGGACGGTATTTGTGCATCATCGCGTAGATCAGGCCGCTCGCAAAAGCATCGCCGCCACCCACGCGGTCGAGGATGTTGAAGGTAAACATTTTACTCTCAAAGGTATGCCCCTCATACCACATAAAAGCCTTGAGGCTGTTCTCGCTGCCGCTGTGCGCGTAGCGGACGTGGCGTGCGATGCACTTGAGGTTCGGATAGCGCTCCACAAAGACCTGAAAGACTTCGTCCTGCTCCTCATAAGCCGGACGGAACGGGATATCGTCCTTCACATCGCCCTTGCTGTGGTCATTCTCATCCTTCCAGAGATGATAGGGTTCAATCCCGAGCAGAACGTCCACGTAGGGAAGACACAGTGTACAGAAATCCCGTGCCTCCTCCCAGGCCCAGAGCTTACTGCGGAAATTTCCGTCAAAGCTGACAGTCATTCCCTTCTCCTTCGCTGTCTTCAGACTGCGCAGGATCAGGTCGCGGCAGTTTTGTCCCAGAGCCGGCGTAATGCCGCTCAGATGCAGCCAGGTAAAGCCCTTAAACAGCGCATCCAGGTCAATCTCGCTGAAATCAAATTCCGAGATGGCGCTGTGCTTCCGGTCATAGGTCGCCTTGCTTGCGCGGATCCCATAACCGGTCTCCAGATAGTATGACCCCAGCCGGTGCGTCGGCGTCTGCTCCGGACTGCTTAAGATCACCGGAGTACAGTGTACATCATTGCTCCGAAGCATACGGATTGCGCTCTTTCCCAGACTGTTGTTCGGCACAACCGAAAAGAATGTGCTGTCAATCCCCAGATTTGCGAGCGCCAGCGCAATGTTCGCCTCACTGCCTCCGTAGCTGGCCTCAAACGATGTCGCCACGCGGATTTTCTCGTAATTCGGCGGCGTCAGACGCAGCATAATCTCACCGATGGTGATAAATTTCTCCGCCGTGTCCCGCTCCTCAAGCAGCGGATTTTTGTGTTCCATGCCTCTCCCTCCTTTGCAATCGTTCAGAACCGTTCCTTTCTTTTTCCATTTTTACCTTTTATCTATCTTCCCGGCTCTGCGCATTTCGGTATAGGCCAGCAAAAACGGCCCCACACCCTTCGCGTCATCCTTTACCACCGGCTCCGACATATAATAATCATACGTTCCCGGCCGGTTGCCCTTGCCGCCGAGTCCCGCTACCAGGCAGATACCGCCCAGATGCAGGCTTCCATGCTCATCCTCCGACAGATAGTTCTCACAGACACCATGAAAGGCTTTCTCGCCATATTCCCGGTACGATTCCGGCAAAAATCCAAGTCGCACGCCTTTTAACAGCGCATACGCCAGAATCGAACTGCCGCTCGTCTCCAGATAGTTCTTCTCCATGCCGCCGAAATTGACAACCTGGTACCACATGCCACTCTCGTCCTGATACTTCAGGAGCGCGTCCATCAGATCGAGGAACATCTCCTTCATCCGGCCGTATGCCTCCGGAGCCGCCGAAGCGTCCGTCTTATCCAGCGTATCCAGCAGGGCCATGGAAAACCAGCCCAGTGCGCGCAGCCAGAAATTCTGGCTCAGACCTGTCACCCGGTCACACCAGAACATCTGCCGCGAGGAGTCCCACGCATGATAATAAAGGCCGGTCTTCGGGTCTCTCATATTTTCCTGCACAGTAAAGAACTGGCGAAAAATGTCGTCGTACTTCTTTTTCTCATCAAATCGGGTCTCGTACTCCATGTAAAACGGCTGGCACATATACAGTCCGTCCAGCCACACCTGATTCGGATAAATATTTTTGTGCCAGAAGCTGCCTTCCTTCGTGCGGGGCATCTGCCCGATCTGGCTGTATACCAGATCAATCGCCCTGCGGTATTTTTCCTTTCCGGTCAGATCATAGAGCTCAAAAAGTGTCTTACCGGCATTGACATTATCGATGTTCAGCTCCTCGACCGAGTAGCCGTCAATCGTTCCGTCCTCGCGTACCTTCGCGTCGATAAACGCATCCGCAAAAGCAAAATATTTCTGATTTCCGGTGATCGCGTACATCTCCAGAACTGCCTTAATCATACAGCCGTCGATGTAATTCCAGTTCGACTTCAGCCCCTGCAAAATCTTTTCAATGTTCCACGCGGGCTGATCCGGCGTACTCTTTGCCAGCAGCTCATCTATGTACTTCTCAATCCTGTCCATTTTTTCTTATCGCCTCCCTCGTTCTTCTTTTGTCAGCGAATCCCCTGCCTTTTATTTTTCAGCTTTCATTCTCTCCCTCTGCGATTCATCTGCTGCGCCCACTGGTTTTCCAGGCGCTCCTTCCAGCTTTCCCTGCTCCCGGGCCAGTGCATCCAGGCCTTCCTCGGATATCACAAACTCACTGCTCTCTTCTCCATACTCCGCCGGGCTTTCTGCGCTCCTGATGTATTTCTCAAACGCCTTTCTCTGATACGCTGCCATGCAATAACCAATCAGCCCAAATCCGTATATAATCGTCAGGTAATTTGCCAGCTGTGTCAGGGTATTGACCCAGATAAAGAGCACCATCAAAATCACCATCTGGAGCGTTCCCTTCAAATTATGAAGTGCCATGAAAAACGCGTAGCGAATCGTTGCCTTCACCGGATTCACAAATTTCGCCTGCACCCCGAACACATACAGCAGTGACAAAAGATACGGGATCGCAATAATGCCCGCACCGCACTGCAGCAACATTCCAAACGCGCCCCCCTGCTGCCCGCCGAGGATGAAATCCGCCACCAGTAAAATCCCCACGACCAGATAAAGCAGAAATATGCCGGTCGCCTGTTTAAAATTCTGTACAAAGGAATGGAAAAAATTTTTGTACCAGTAACCCTCATTTTGCTGCAGCTTCATACTGCTGTACATCAGCGCCGTCGTCGCGGCTCCCATCGTAAAAACCGGCAGAGAACAGATCACCCAGACCAGGTTCAGCAAAAAAATCTTACCCACCTTATCAATTGCCCGCCACACGGGGTTATCCACGTCAAAAATTCTTTCCAGCATGATGCTTTCCATCCTTCCATCCTTGCGTTTCCATCCGCGACTGATTCCCCCGCACTTCTACTTCCGCACGGGTTACAGGTCACACCATAGCCAAACCTGCTTTCTTTCAACCACTGCAGGTGTGACCTGTAACCGCACGGTTCATTCTCACTCGCGCTTCCATTATCACAATTCACTCACACTTTGCATGCGTCCCACAGCTTCTGGATGTGCATTCTCGCCTGCACGGCATTCTCCGGCACCGTGTCCTCCAGTGTCGCATGAATATAAGGCTTTCTTTCCTTCATAAAACGGATGATTCTGGAGTAGTCCATCTCCCCGGTTCCGGCCGCCGTCGAAATCAGCTGACCATTTTCGATCCGATAATCCTTCAGATGCATCACCGCGACGTCCTCCCCGAAAAGATCAATCGCTTCGGCAAAAATCTCATCGCTATTCCTGTAATTATCCATGTCCAGCAAATTGACCGGGTCAAAGATAATCTGAAGGTTCGGCGATCCGATCGCATCAAGCACTTTCCGCGCGCGCTTCGGATTGCATACGATATGGCGGTACACCGGCTCAATTGCCAGAATCACGCCCATCTTCTCTGCGTATTCCACTACCGGGCGCACATTCCGGATAAAAGTCTCCAGCGCTTCGTCCGTATGGCAGGCTTCCTCAAACCGATAGTCCTCGTTTGGTGCGCCCGTCTCTGTGCCAACTACTCCCGCGCCAAGCAGAGACGCAAAGCGAATATTGGTCATATAGCGTTTTGCTGTTTTAGCCAGACTCACCGCGTTCGGGTTCGCCAGATTCAGGTAACAGCCGAGCACCGCAATATCCAGCTCATGCTTTGCAAAAAGCTTTCTCAGATACATCGCATAGCCGGGCGTAAGCGCTCCGTCGTCTACCGGATTCTCCGAAATCACCTTTGTAAGCGCAAGATGTGCGCAGGAAAAGCCCTGCTCATGTGCGGTCGCAAGGCGCTCAGCCAGCGGTGCCTGTTTGACGTCATGAAGACGAATTCCTATCTGCATTTTATTTCCCTCCTGATTCCAGTAGCTGTTCTGAATGGTTTAGTACTATGATACTAACAGATTCCGTTCTGCGGCGCAAGTCTCTCTTGTACCACTTCCTCCACATCATGCAATTCAAGCAGCTCCCCTTCGCATCCCTCAATCGTCACGTGGTCAAGAATGAGTTTTTTCACGTTTCTCACAAAAATACCTCTTTTGCTGCACGCATCCACTCCTTCTGACATGATTGGGACATCGCATTTCGCGTCGTCTGCGAAGGAAATCTCGATATTGCGCATCTCCATCTGTTCAATCTTCTGCTCCGGCAGACCCTCAAACCAGAGTGCCGCCACATGGCAGTTGGTCGCCCGGATATTTTCAAAATAAAAACGCTTCATCGAGGGGGTTCCCTCGTCCACCGGGTATTTCTCACGGGAACGCACAAACTCCGTCCGCCCGTCCGGGTCGCAGAAGTAAAAAGCATTTGCGGTAAACGGGCTCATCACCTGATCCATCAGAAGGTCCCGGAAGATAATGTTGTCAAGCACCGCGTCCTTTCCGCGTCCGCGCCGCGTCTTAATGCGCAAACCGCGGTCCGTATGGTAAAAACGGCACTTTTCCACCACCAGCCCGTTCACGCCTCCGGCCATCTCACTGCCGACCGTGACAGCGCCATGCCCATTCTCCATCAGGCACTGATAAATACGGATGTTAGAGGATGGAGTTTTATATTTCTTTCCCATATAGATTTTACCGGACTTTACCGCAATGCAGTCGTCGCCCAGCGTAAAGCGGACGCCGCAGATCGTGACATCCCGGCAGGATTCCGGGTCAATTCCATCCGTATTCGGAGAAACCTGCGGATTCTCAATCGCAAAATCACAGAACAGCAGCTCCTCGCTAAAATACGGATGCACCGTCCATGACGGACTGTCGTGAAGCAGCAGTCCCTGTACGCGAATGTTTTCACAACGGTTCAGAAACAGAAGCCGCGGCCTCCAGGCCGTCTCCATGACCTTTTCGTTTTTCCACCAGTTCTCATAACCCGCTGCGCCGTCAATACTGCCTTCGCCGTAAATCACCACATCCGATACATCCACACCGGTGATGATACCGGTAAACATCGGCAGCGGATTGCCCTCCCAGCTTCCAAGCTGGTACTCTTCCTTTCCGTCGGTCGTCTCCACCGAACCGGGAAAAATCGCGAAACGCGACCGTTCTGTAAACGCGCGCAGGCAGGCATCCTTCCTGAGCTCTATCCGCACTCCGCTCTTTAAAAAGATACTCGTGATCCGGTAAGTCCCCACCGGAATCAGCACGCGTCCATTTGCCGGGCAGGCCATGATCGCCGCCTGAATGCAGACCGTGTCATCGGATTCTCCGTCTCCCTTCGCACCAAAGCTCCTCACATTCAAAGTCACTGACTCCCGATCTGTGCGGAACGCGAACGAGCCGACCCGCTCGCCCTCTAAGTTTTCTACCCAGATCATATAGTCCGAGTCCGGCAGCAGGCCATAGAGAGAGGTAATCACCGTATCCGTCTCTTTTACTGCCTCACCATTCTGCAAAATGCGATAGGTCTCTTTTGTGTTATAAATCCCGCCATCATCCAGTTCCAGAGAAACACTTCTGGCGGTCTTCATGACAAGCCGAATATTCATTCTATTATTTCCTCAGTCTCTATGGTAAAAAAGGGCGACAGACCTGCCACCCTTTTTCCTGTTAAACGTTTTCAGTCAGCCCTTTACGCCGCCCGCAGAGATACCATCCACGAACTTATCCTGCGCCAGGAAGAATACCACCAGCGACGGGATAATCGAGATCAGGGAAAGAGCAAGGACTCTGTTCCACTGGAATCCGGAATCCGCATCCATCGACAGCTTTACGAAAATCGCCAGCGGATATTTCGCCGGTGTGTTCACATAAAGCAGCGGACCCATAAAGTCGTTCGAAGACCACATGAACTGGAACAGTGTGATAGAGGTAATCGCCGGAGAAAGCATCGGAACGATGACCTTAGTCAGCGTCTGTACCGCATTACATCCGTCAATTTTCGCCGCTTCATCCAGATCCTTCGGCACACCGCGCAGAAACTGGATCAGCTGAAATACAAACAGCGTATCTGTCGCGAAAAGAGTCGGCACGATGATTGGCAGGTACAGCTTGGAGTCTACCCAGCCAAATTTGGAAAACATAATAAACTGCGGGACATTCAATACTACCTGCGGCAGAAACAGCGTCGCCATCAAAATCGCAAACAGAATATTATGTCCCTTGAACTGGAAACGGCCAAACCCATACGCAGTAATTGTAACAGAGATTACCGTAAAGACAACCTTCGGAATTACATAGGAATAGGTATTAATCATTGCCTTCCAGATATTGATATCACCGCCGTAGCTGCTCATCGCGGCTTTATAACCTTCCAGAGTCGGATTTTTGGGAATAAAGCTGATGCTGGAGAAAATCTCCGCATTCGACTTAAAGGTCGCACCCACCATCCAAAGCAGAGGGTAAATCATAATAAAGCCGACCGCGATCAGGACAAAATATCTCAGAAAAAGCATCGTATAATGCTTGGTTTTACTTTCCGCAGCCATACTCAACCCTCCTCATCTGAATAGAATACCCAGTATTTCTGGGACAGGAATGCAATCACCGTAAAGAACATCAGGATGACAAATAATACCCATGCCATTGCGCTCGCCATACCCATATCATACTGTTTAAACGCACTGTTATAAATCAGCAGTGAAAGCAATGTGGTAGAGTTTCTCGGTCCGCCGGATGTAATGATGTACGGTCCATTGAATTCCTGGAAGGCCTGACAGAGCTGTGTTACCAGGTTGTAGAAAATAACCGGCGTAATCAGCGGTACGGTGATCGAGAAAAACTGGCGCCATTTGCCCGCTCCGTCAATCGCAGCTGCCTCATAGAGATCTGCCGAAACGCCCTTCAGTGCGGCCAGGAAAATGACCATGGAAGAACCAAACTGCCATACACGCAGCAGGCAGATGACCATCAGCGAGTATCTGGTATCGCTCAGCCAGCTCGGCCCGGTGATCCCGATCAGCGCAAGCGCGCCATTCAGAAGACCCTCATCACGGAAAACCGCTTTCCAGAGAACGGCGATCGCCACCGAACCACCAAGAATGGAAGGAATATAATAGATGGTACGGAAAAGGTTCACGCCCTTAATCTTAAAGTTCAGTATGTATGCAACAAACAGAGCAAAGATCAGCTTCAGCGGCACGGTGATAAATGCGTACCGGAATGTGATTCCCATTGCTTTTGTAATCTTCGATGTCGTAAATACATCAATATAGTTCTGCAGTGTACCAACCACGCTGATCCCCTGGAAGAGGTTATAATCGGTAAAACTGTAGTACAGTGAAGAAGCCATCGGATAAAGCTTAAAAATCAGAAAACCGATCAGCCACGGCAAAATAAAGAAAAAACCAATATTATCCCTGCAAAAACCTTTCAATCCTTTTCTCTTTACCTTGTGTGGGATCACGGCTGCAGAATTGCTTTTGTTAGCCAAATGAAATCCCTCCCTTATTATAAAAGGGAGCTGCTATCTCTCCAACAGCAGCTCCCTTACCACATGTCCTCATTTCACAGTGTGAGCTGAGGATGCAGGCCGTGCGTGCCCCGCCCAGTGGACGATTTGCCTGCACAGCTCCTTCCTTACAGCATGTCGCTTTGATGGATTTGCTTCAATATCATCAGCCGAGAACATCGTTGATGCCATCGATCAGAATCTCAGCTGCCTCTTCGATGCTGTAGTCACCGTAGCTCAGACCAGCCATTACATCATAGTAAACACCGTCGCTGCTCTTCAGAGTCGAATCCTCAAAGAGCGGATCCAGTGCGTTGCTGCACCATGCCAGAACCTTGCCATTTGCTTCTACTGTCGTCTCATTCAGAATGCCAGCTTCAGATGCAGCTGTCAGTGCGGACTCAGATACCGGGATACCTCTCTCGGAACCAAGAATCACTGCCGCGTCAGCGTCGTTCATCAGATAGTTCAGAAGAAGTGCGCACTCATACGGATGCTCCGTTCTCGTGCTGATCGCCCAGCCAAGAGAAACCTTTGTGTAGCCTCCCTGATACTCGCCAAGGTCTGTCAGATAATCGCCTACTACGAACTCACGGCCCTCTTCCAGAGCTCCCTGATACTTCGCTGCGGAAGAATCCCACTCGAAGATACCAGCATAGTGGCCATCAATCCAGTTCATGTTCTGATCCAGAGAAGAAGCGCCGTCGCCGGTGATCTTCGCGATGGTCGGAGTTACATGAGCGTCTTCCAGATCCTGGATGAACTGAAGGCCTTCCTGAATCTGCTCAGCCGTATACTGCAGCTCGTTGTCAATTACCCAGTCTGTGCCGTAAACACTCTCCAGATAATAAACCATAAGAATCATTCTGTCATATTCGCCAAGGGCGATCGGATAATAGCTCTCATCATACGCAGCAAATGCTTCGCCGCACGCAAGCAGCTCTTCCAGAGTGGTCGGGATCTCTACGCCAACCTCATCGAAGGTGGTCTTGTCCCAGTAGAAAATACGGCCGGTCATGGAAGCCGGAAGTGCTGCCAGAGAACCGTCAGAAGCCTCACACATCTCCAGATAGGATTCACCGATCTGGGTCAGATCAATCGTATCCGCGTAATCATACAGGTTCAGGAAAATCGATCCGTCGGAATCATACTGTGTGATCCAGTTCCAGTTCACCTGGTTGATATCCTGCTCGGTGCCTGCCACAAAAGCGGTAGCCATCTTCTCTTCCCAGCCGTCCCATGCGGAATAGGTGGACTCAACTGTGATACCCGGATATGCTTCCATGAAAGCGTCGATCGCTTCCAGCGTCGCCTCATGTCTGGAATCACCGCCCCACCAGGAAATCGTCAGGGTGCACTCTTCGTAATCTGCTGCACTGACAGCCGGAGCCATCGTAAGCGCCATAGCGCCAACCAGGCCGACAGCAATCGCGCGTCTGAAACCATTCTTTTTCATTACTCATTTCTCCTTTTCACGTAATTTTGTCGGGAAATCCCCACGTGTACTTATTCTAACACAGCGCCCGTTAAATTGCATCACTTTTTTTATATTTTTTTTAGAAATTTTTCACGCTTTGTTCGAAGTTCTGTCACATTACTGTTATTTTTTTGTCGACATTATCCAGTATGCCCTTTGTTTCGTTAGCAAACGTTCTATTTTCGGTAACAGTTCAGAACAGCATCGAAGCGGAGCGTAGACCTGCGGCCTGCTGTTCTGAATTGTTACCTATTTCGTAACATTTATTCTCATGAAGCACCTGCTCATAACCACCATATCTTCCGTCTGCGCGCCCCTTTCAGATACGCTTCACGTGGGGCAGGCACGGCAGACAATCCGTTCCTCTTACCGCTCCTGCCCCGAAAACCCCGATATGGAAATGCCATAGCTTCTGCGTATCTCCCGCACAACAACCACTGCGACCACCGCCGCCAGCACACCGCTTAAAATATTGCTGACCGCCATCACAATCCCCGCGCTGACATTGCCAAGGTCGGTGAAGCGCTGCAGTCCCCAAAGTACCGGGATGCGGAACAGAAAAATCCGGCAGAAATTCATTGCCAGTGTGATTTTTGTTTTGCCAAAGCCATACAGGAGCGCCATCACCGCCGCATTCACACCAAGCGGAACCGCGCCGAGCGCTTCCAGAAGATAAATTTCTTTAATCATACCCGCGAATGCTTCATTCCCCTCCGCGAACAGAGAAACAATGGGATCCAGAAAAAGCAGAGTAAGACTCACCAGAACAAACCCGACCAGAACATTCATAAGCAGCGTCCACCGGAAGGCGGCGAGGGCCCGCTCCGGCTTTTTCGCACCCAGGTTCTGGCTGATCACCGCCGCTCCGCCTGACTGGAAGCCATTCTGCGGACTGGTCGTGATTCCGTCGATGTTGTTCGAAATTCCCAGTGCGCCCACCGTCCAGGTGCCATAGACGGTACTCATCGAATTGACGATCACCTTCCCCATAGAAAAGGCCGCCTTCTCTACAATCACAGGGAAAGAAAGGTGCAGCATCGGAGAGAGCACCTCTCCTCTCATGGAAACTGCTTTCAGGGAAAAGCCGAACGCGCTTTCCCTCTGATTCATATGGACCAGCGCCGCCGCAAACAGCACGGCCTGCGAGGCAAGTGTCGCGACCGCAATCATGCTGACGCCGCCGCCCATCCCATACACAAACAGAGCCGTCAGGGAGAGCTTGACCACGATCACGGCCGTATTCAGGTGTAAAATTCGTCTGGAATTTCCCCGCGCTCTCTCCATGGCAATGTAGATGCTGTTAAAAAAAGAAAGCACAAGTCCAAACAACTCCAGCCGAAAATAAACCGTCCCTTCCCCAAGGATTTCATCCGGCGTATTCATAAGTTTCAAAAATCCCCGTGCAAATGGAACCAGTGCCAGAAGAAGCACACCGCCGAGCACGGCGCACAGCGCGAATACCGTGCTCACACGGCGCTTCACCAGTTCCAGCTTTCCCGCGCCGTATGCCTCGCTGATCTTCATCCCTGCGCCAACCGCCAGACCGCCGCCGATCGCAGAGAGCATCAGATTGATCTGCGAAAGATAAGCGACCGTTGACACCGCATTCGCGCTGATGTGCGAGGCCATCATCGTATCCAGGATCTTAAACAGCTGATTCAGGCTCTCATACAGAGCAAGCGGAACGCCGACGTACAGGATGACCCTCCACATCGGCGCTTCCAGCGCAAATACCCGATATTTTTCATCTTTTTGTGACAATTCTGTCTGCATTCTGACATTCCTTCTTTGACAACGAATCGAGCAGGAGACGGCTTGCCGAATCCTGCTCGCCTGCGCAATCCTTTTTCTGCATCCTCATATCCCATAAGTAATAATCGGATCGCCGGCCTTTATCGCCAGTGAAACCGTGTAAAACAGAATAATGGAATCGAATTCCGCGTAAACCTCCTCCAGGGTATTGCCGAAAAAGTCCTTAATGACGCCCAGAAGTTCCCCTTTTTTCACGCGCTGCTCCAGGCTCACCTGCGGATACCAGCAGCCGGACTGTGAAGCGTCAATATAAGCTGCATTCGTAATCACATAAGCCGGCTCGGACGGCATTTGGGCTTCGCCCGGCAGAACGTCCAGATAGCGCAGGACATTCGTAATATTGTCTTTGTATGCGTCCACCTCTTCCTTTGACCACAGTCCACGGCCTCCCATTTCAATCAGGATACTGGGAATCCCGTAACGATTGCACATATGGTAAGCGTTGGAGTTCGCCTGCGAACGCACCATATAGCGGGAATTGACCCGCAGCGCAGCCTGCCTTGAGCGCTCCGCGACCTCCTGATCCCCGACGCCCGGATAATACACATAGGGCGGCAGCACCTCATGGAGGTCTCCTCCATGAGTATCAATCATAAAATCACATTTCCGTATCACCTCCTGCGTCAGCGCATAGGCAAAGCGCTGGCCAATGGTGCCGGTCGGACTGCCCGGATACTGCCGGTTCAGATTTTCCCCTGATTCCGGATAAACGGCGCTGACCCGCTCCAGAAACCCTGCTGTATTTACCGGATGAAAAATCACCAGAGCACCGCAGATATCCTCTGGCTGCAGCTCCTGCGCCAGCTCGATCACACTCTCAATGCTCGGGTACTCTCCCCCGTGGATCCCGGTGGTCAGAAGCACTGTCTTCCCCTCTTTTTCGCCACAAATCAGCGTAAGCGGAGACGAAATCCCTGTATCCGCGAAGTCCATCATACCCTGTACTTTTTCGCCAGGCATACACCTCAAAGAGCCAAAAGCAATCTCTCTCTTCATAAATATGTCCTCATACTTTCACTCCACACTCGTAAAAGCCTTCCGTAAATTGCCCGGAACAACTTTATTTTTTATACCCGAAATCCGGTATCTCATTCCACCGTCTGCGCAGGGCGTGCGCCGCCAGCTTCGGCCTGCGATCCCTGGTAAGGACGCCCTTTTTATTGCCGTCTACGCGCATCGGACCCTGAATGGTAGCGAAATCCGCGAAATTCCAGAGCTGCTCTCCGATAAAGAAGGGGCGTTTGTCGATCTCTGCGCCGATCCGCATATAATAGTCTGCCTGATATTCCTCGCTGAACATTTCACCGTTTGTGTTGTGGATGCCCGCATAGGTGTCCGCGCCGTATTCGGTGAACATCACCGGCTTGCCCTGCTTTTCCCAGAAATCCAGCTCCGTATTCAGTGCGTCGCAGGCCGCATCCAGGTCTCCGCCCAGATTGTACCAGCCGTAATAACGGTTCAGGCAGACGACATCCATTGTTCTGGTCGTGAGGTCTTTCTCATAATTGTTCTGACAGCAGACCAGCGTCACCGGGCGATTCTGCGGATCGCAGCTGTGCGCCAGCTCATACAGCGGGGTAAAATAATCCAGCGCGTCCTGCGGGAAGTTTGCCAGATCTGGCTCGTTCGCCAGAGACCACATCACCACGCAGGGATGGTTTTTATCCCGTGCGATCATATCCCGGATGACATCCCGGTGATGTTCGTGGATATGCAGCTCCTGATACGCGTTCTGACCGCCGCCCACGCCAATGCCGACTGCCGGAGTTTCATCAATCACGAGAATGCCCTCCCGGTCGCAGAGGTCATACATCTCCTCCGCGTAAGGATAATGGCTGGTGCGGAAGGAATTCGCGTGCATCCAGCGAAACAGAGAAAGGTCCTTTACATTCAGGCAGGAATCCGTGCCGCGCCCGCGGAAAAAGCTGTCCTCGTGCTTGCCAAAGCCTTTGAAATAAAATGGTTTTCCATTGATCAGAAACTGTGTCCCCTTCACCTCCACCGTGCGGACGCCGAAGGTCTGCTCATAGACATCCTCGCCAAACGTCACGCGCGCAGTGTAAAGATAAGCCGCGCCGGGGTTCCAGAGGTGAACGTCGGGGATGACGCAGGTGCCGGCGCATGAATCGTTCGCATCCGGGTTAGCGGCAGCTTCCTTTTCTGCCACAATCTGACCGTCTTCGTCCAGAATTGTAATCCGAACCTGTCCTTCCGCTGCTTTCCCATCTTCCGGCTTTGGACTCTCCGGACTCACATTTTCACAGCCACAATCTTTCGAAGCCTCTCCCGGCTGTTCCGAAGATAGCGTCTCGACCTGGAATTTCACGATTCCGTCTTTTCCATCCACATCCGTCACCAGGCTGACATCCTGAATATAGTCCTTCGGTGTCGTATAAAGCCAGACCGGACGAATAATGCCGGCGTAGTTGAAAAAGTCAAAATTCGGCTTATTCTGTGGCTTGCAGCGGGATTTCGCCAGCTCGATAGACGGAATCCCCGGGTTGTCTGAGCCGAAGAAAGCCACATTATTCTCATTTCCGACCGGCAGAGTTCCAAAATTCACCCGGTTGTCCACTGCCACAGAGAGAAGGTTTTCCCCCTTTTCCAGGATACGCTCTGTCACATCAAATTCAAACGGAAGGAAACCGCCCTTATGGCTGCCCAGATACTCCCCGTTCAGATATACCTCCGCCTGATGGGTAACCGCGCCAAAGCGCAGGACAAGCCGTTCTCCCTGAAGACGGCGCGGCACTTTGAACGTGCGCTGGTACACCGCCCAGCCATAATGACTGCGCAGATTCACATCATCCTTCTGGTCGTTGTAGGAAGCCGGAACCGCCATCGTCATGGGCTGTTCCAGCGGCTTTTTCACCTGATTTTCCTCATAAGCCTCGGCTCCCGCCGTCTGAAAGCTCCAGATCCCATTCAGGTCAATCCGCATACGGGATTCGTTTACTTGTGGATATAGCATTGTGTGTTTCCTCCTTCTTCTGATTCATTTTCATATCTCTTTTTCCTGCAAACCATATTTTTTCATATGAATGCGTTGTAAATGCAGTGTACTGCCCGGCACGGTTCCTGTCTGTCTATAGAATCCTGGCACGGCTTTCCGGTTTCTCTTTCACGATATGCAGCGCGCTTCCTCTCCACGGCACGTTCAGTTCAAATTCCGGACAATCCGCGATCCGGGGCGGTTCAAACCGATAGCCGTCCGGCGCCGCCGGATCCGGGTGCAGCCCTGCAATTTCCTCAATAAAGAGAGACAAAAATCCGCTGCTCCAGCCATGACACAGGCTGGTGTTCCACTTCTGGTCTTTGCCCCAGGCTTCAAATGAAGTGCTCGCACCTTCGCGGACCATATTTCTCCAGCCATACGCATCCGCGCGCATCATTCGTTCAAAGCAGACCTCCTGCCTGCCCATCCGGGCAAGGCTTTTCAGCGCGAACCAGGCCGGCAGCACCCCGCAGACACGTTCCGGCGTCTGAAGCAGACGCACATATGTCTCCTCACTTTCCCCTGGCAAAAGGCCAAAAAACGCCGCATACAGATTCGCGTGAATCGAACAATGCCCGCTGCTCTCACTGTCCGCAAACAGCTGCTGTTCCCTGCGGTAAAAGCTGTGCCGGAAGGAATCCGCGATCTGCGCGCTCCGCCCTGTAATGGGGAGCGCCAGCAGCTTTTCCATCTCCTCCTGCATGACATTCGCCCCATACCAGAGCGCATTGACGACATTGTGGCAGCCTTCGCCGACAACCGGGCGGGTCAGGGGAAAATCATATCCGTCCCGCAGATTCTCCGGCCAGTCAACAAGATTCCACAGAGCACTCACATTTTCCAGCAGGCCGTCCCTTCTCTGATAAATGAGGAAGGATTCGGTCAGTGCCCGGACGACCGGATAACACCTGGCCAGATAGGTGCCATCTCCGGTAAACATATAATCCGTCAGGGGCAGCAGTGGAAACAGCAGCGAAAAGTCTGCGATCTCCTGCATCACACTGCCCGGTGAAACAGCCATCAGCGACGGCGAGATCGTCCCCGAGGAAATAAAATCCCCGATGCATTTGCGCAAAAGCTCCGTGCTGCCGGTCAGCCACACCTGCGACCGGGCAGTGACCAGCGCATCTCCCAGATACTGCCCCTTCTCCCGCGTCGGGCAGTCCAGATAGCCATCCTGCGAACAGCAGCGAACCGCATTTTTGCAGATTTCAAAAATCTGTTCCATCTCCGGGCCGCTCACCGCTTCTGGCGATTCTCCCCCCGCCTGTGCGCACAAAACACTTTCCCTGTTTTGTGCGTCCAGGCTTCCTGGCAGGTTTCTGAGTGCCCGTGCATCCTGACTGCACTTTAATGTACACGCATCCTCCATCGGATAATGGCGCACCCAGGCGTATACCTGCCGCAGCTTTACCGTTTTCGGGTATAGCAGTTCCGCGTAGCGAAATCCCTTGTAATCATACGGATGCAGACGGCTGATGCCCTCTCCCAGCGTCCAGATTTCCTGATACGCACAGCCGCAGCGCATATCCCAGCGCACGCGTGGGATTCCCCCATACCCTGCCTCTGTTCCCGCGTCCCCGCTGTTTTTTTCACATTCTTCGCCAGGCAAGAGCTCTTTTTCCTGTAATTCTCCGCAAAAATGCGCCTGACCTGACGTTTCTTCCAGTTCTTCTCCACACCGGATCACAACCCGGGTTCCGGCCGCACCCGCCGCTTCCGCTACGATCGCCCCAGTGATTTCCCGTCCAAAATCCAGTACCAGTCTATGACAGCCGGCCTCCCATGCATCATCCGTCCGCAGGCCGTGCAAGGCAGGTTCCTGTTTCGCAATCACCTCCTGTCCGGTCGTTTCTTCCCACCTTTGCATCGGATAAACCGTTTTCTCCTCCAGCATCCGGATTGGGCGGGGCAGCATACGGTAGTCCGCCCACAAAGCCGGGACTAAATATCCCCAGCCGTCGTTTTCCTCATCAAAACCGGTATAAAAGTCTGGCCTCTCCCAGCCCTCCGGCCAGAGACGGCTGTCAAAGTTTTCCAGAAACTGTGTATCGTACCCTACGGTCTCTCCACTGTAAGCCTTGCAAACCCGATAACGCCAGGTCTCATCGCAGTGTGCCACTTCTTTTTCCGGCTCATCATCCGGAGAATTTCCTTCCCGGCACATAGAAATGCCCCCTCGCCAAGGCTCGGCGGATATCCCGTCCGAAGGACAAGAATGCCCCCCGGCGAGGGCAAGTCGCGTCGGCCATGCAGAGAACGCTGTGCGTTTGGCCAGCACTATAGAAAGCCACAGCCCAAAACGCCCGTCACCGCTCGTCCAGGAACGACTGATTTTCCCATGATAGTATAGATGCAGGGCAACCGTGACCGTCCGCTTTGCCTCTATATAAACCTTTTCCGTATGATCTTTTTCTGCGTAAGCTTTCTTTTTACAGAAACACTCTGTATCATCTGTATCCAGGGGAGCTTCTATCAGATATCTGTCATAAAAACAGCAGTCCGCAAAAGAAGCAGCCGGTCCCTGCCCCCGGTAGACCCCGTCAATCCAGATCTGATAATGGTCATCCGCGGCCACCAGAAGCTCACAGTCCTGCGCAGGCAGCTCCACCATCCCCCGCACCAGCACGTGAAAATTTTCCGGCGTATCTTTCTCAGGAACCACTTGATCCTCCTGCTCTCTGCCGTAAATGTTTCTTTGTTTCACCGAATTCCATTCCGGGATTGTCATCCAGCCTGATTCCCTCATATGCATCCATCCCCTGTCCTATTATAACCCAGTTACGAAGGAAAACCTTTATGCCGCTATCATAAAATAGAAACCGCTTCCCCGTCAATGCATTTTTCTTCGGCAAATTCATTTTACATCCAATTCGGGCATCAGCATCCATCGTAAACCATACCTTTTGGTATTCTTCTGGAATCACCTGTTTTTTTACTTTTCATTTCCTGCGGGTTATAGTAAAATGAATGCATCAGAAAAACCAAATCATCTATTCTTTCAGGAGGAAAATGCTATGGCAAAGCAATCAATTTCACGCAGAGATTTCATCAAAACGATGGCAGCGACCGCCGCAGGTGCGGCAGCGATCCATGTATTGCCAGGCGCAGAGAGCGCCGCAGGTGCAAAGGTACTGGCCGCCGAGGCACTCTCCTACACCCCAGGGACCTATTCCGCGGTGGCCAAGGGCATCGGCAGTGTTGTGACAGTCACCATGACCTTTGATGAGACAAGCATTACCGATGTGCAGATCGATGTTTCCGGCGAGACGGCCGGCATCGGCGCCGACATCGGCGATGAGATGGTACAGGCAATTCTAAACTCCCAGAGCTGTGACGTGGACGCAGTGTCCGGTGCTACCGTGACCAGCGACGCAGTGAAACAGGCCGCGGCGAACTGTATTTCTCAGGCGTCCGGTATTTCCGTGACCGTCAGCGGCGAGGAAGAGGAAGCGGCCGAATGGCTGGGCGAGGCTCCGGAAATTGCGGAGTCCGACATCACAGAAGAGCTGGAAACAGAAGTACTCGTGGTCGGCTGCGGCTCCGGCGGATGGATTGCCGCCATGACCGCTGCAGAAGAGGGCGCGAAAGTGCTCGTTGTTGAGAAACGGGAATCCCCGACCGGACCGCGCGAGGACATCGGTGCGATCAATTCTTCCCTTCAGCTGGCTTCCTTTGAGGAATACCCGGAATTTGAGATTGATAAAATTGAGGCCATGCAGGATATCGTCCGCTACGGCGGAGGCTATGTGGATTCCAACCTGATCCGCTGCTGGGAGGACAACAGCGGTGAGCTGGTGGACTGGCTGACCGAGCTGCTGGAGAGCACCGGGAACTGGTACATGAGTCTGGAAGGCGGCGTCGGCAATACGGACGATCCCGGACGTGACAAAGCCTACGCAACCGGCCACAGCCCGCACACTACCGATGACGCTCCGGAAGGCACCACATTAAATACGACATTCCAGGCACATTGCGATGAGCTCGGCGTAGAATGGAAGCTCTCTACCGCGCTGATCAGGCTGGAACAGGATTCGGCCGGAAAAGTGACCGGCATCATCGCGCAGGATCAGAACGACGAGCATTATATTCGTATCACCGCGACAAAGGGCGTCATCATGTGCACGGGCGGCTACGCAACCAACACGCAGATGATGAAAGCGCTTCAGCCGCAGACATTGGATATGAAAATCAATTACACCCTTGGCTCCACCTGCGACGGCTCCGGCATCAAAGCCATGCTCTGGGCAGGAGCCGCACTTGACCCGACCCATGCGTCCATGATGTTCAACCGCTGCTGCTGTCTGCCGACCGAGACAGCCGGATACGAGACCACCGGCCGCTGGTTCTGGTTTGGCGAGCAGCCCTTCCTGAAGGTAAACTTAAACGGTGAGCGCTTCTGCAACGAGTCCGGCCCGTATGAATTCATGCTCCACTCGATGTGTATGCAGCCCAATCATACCTACTGTGACATTTTCGACGCGAATAACGAGCAGTATGCGGAACAGTTTGACGAGGTCGGCTGCTGCCGTCTGTTTGCGTTCCCGAACGGCGCGCTCTCCAATATGACCTATGATTATGTATGGAGCTCCGTCGAGACTCTGATCGAGGACGGCTATGTGCAGAAAGCCGACACCCTCGAAGAGCTCGCAGAAAAGCTGAATATCCCGGCAGGTACCTTCGTCACCACCGTTGAGCGCTATAACGAGCTGTGCGCGGCAGGCGTAGATGAGGACTATGGCAAAGAAGCGCACCGCATGACCCCGGTCGACACCGCGCCATTCTACGGCGTCCGCACCGGCGCATGGCACCTGACCACCCTGAACGGCTGCCGCATCAACACCGATATGCAGGTCATCCGCGAGGACGGCACCGCCATCGAAGGCCTGTACGCAACCGGCGACTGCACCGGCGGCTTCTTCTCCCAGACCTACCCGAATCTCTTCACCGGACTGGCCTGCGGCCGCACCATGACCTTTGGCCGCCGCGCGGCAAAAATCGTGGCGGCGCTGTAATGTAATTGTTGTGAGCAGGAGACACATATCAGTCTCCTGCTCGCTTATATAGTGTGTACACTCCTTCTGGTTTCCATTTAATTCTTTTCATCGCTCAATTGGTCGCAGCAAAACCTTAATAACGCCGGAATATCATTCGTTGCTGTTTCCCATATGATGCTCTCATCCATAGAAGAATATGCATGCGCAAGCCAATTTCGCATTCCACGTATCATTCCCCATGGCATGAGATTTTTCGTCTCAGACCGATATTCTTCTGAAAGGCCATTCGCCAATTTGAAGGACGCTCATACAAACCGCATTCACATATGCTCTATCATTTGTAAAAACGTAAAAATCATTGCCAAACCGCTGAATAAACTCCTCAATATCCTTGCAATGCCTGCAGATATGGATCAACCGCTCTTTATCACTTTTATTCATATATTTTCACCATCTCCTCTTTTAAATTATCAACGAACCACGGAGTTCGTTCCCGGGTACTTTTCTGCTCCAACATCTGTGTGGTTACAAGGTCAATTTCCTTACCTACGCTCTCCTTTAAGTCATTGTATAGTCCACCCATCTCAAACAGGCCTCGAATAACAGACCCCTGTCTGTCTACAAGAATATCTACATCACTTTCTTCGGTCGCTTCATTTCTGGCATAGGAACCAAAAAGATAAACTGCTTTCAACTGATATTTTTTCGCGACAGGATTTACCCTTGACTTGAGTTCATCTAATGTATAAATCATCTTTTTCCCCCAATCACCAAATATGCAGAATGAATAAAATCTTAACCGGTCATTCGCCGCATCAATTCATTGCCATGCTCTTTGAGCCATCTGTCCCATTTATAATAATCCGGAAAGACGCGCAGCACTTCCGCGTAAAAAGCCTTCGAATGATTCATTTCCTTCCGATGGCAAAGCTCATGCACCACCACGCTGTCAATCACCTCCGGCGGAGTCAGCATCAGCAGGCAATTAAAATTCAAATTCCCTTTTGCAGAACAGCTTCCCCAGCGTGATCTCTGATTCCGAATCGTAATCCGCCCGTAAGTCACGCCTACCTGCGGAGCGTAATACCTCACCCTCTCCGGTATCACCTTCAAAGCCTGATCCGCCAGTGCGCGAAGCTCTTCCATAGTAAGCCGCTCCACCTCCGGCTGATTCTTCAGCGCCTCGGAAAGCTTATTCTGCTGCTTCAATATCCAGTCCGTATGTTGCTGCACGAACTGTGCGATCGCCGCGTCCGACATCCGATACGGTGCGCGGACAATCACGCCCTCTTCCCTTACCTGGAGGGAAATTGTTTTTCGGTTGCTGCGTATTATCTTATAATTCATTGTTTTTATCCCAATTTTCAGAACGCTACTCTAAAATAGTTGCTTTTCAGGCATTCACCAGCTGCTTTCCGGACAATTTCTCAATTACTTCTCTGATCGTAACTTCATCCAGTTCTAAAGCATCCGCAATTTCTTCAACAGTCTTTCCTTTTTTCAATTTCTTTTCTACCTGCTCGGTAATTACTTCTTGTCGACCTTCTATGCGGCCTTCTTTACGGCCCTCTTTGCGGCCTTCTATGCGGCCCTCTATGCGACCCTCTTTGCGGCCTTCCTTACGGCCCTCCTTACGACCCTCCATAAGGCCCTTTTCTCTCCCTTCCACAATAAGTTCTCCGAATATATTCATTGTAAATTCCTCCTTCACTTCATTTAATGCATTTTTGTCCAAAAACTTTGTAGCCATCGCATAGATGGCCGACTCAACCAGTCGCACATCGTCTCGTGATATAAGGTTTGCATTCTTTGTAATATTGTAAGCGGTTTTGATCCGATCTTTTATCGAAATCTTCCCACCCATAATTGGGAGCATGGGAAGAATCACCAGATCTTTTCGAGTTAATGGCTGACCGGTTTTCAGTTTCTCTTTCAATTGCCTCAGGATACGATCTGCATTCTGCTTCTTCATGATAATTGGTATGATCTTATATGTATTGATTCCTTCCTTAAGCTTTGTCTTAGGATTCTTAATATTGCCCGAAAACAATACATACGTAGTAACAGGCTGGCGAAGCTGATAGCTGGTATCTGCCTCATACAGGCGAAATCTTCTCAAATCGCGTCTGCCCCCATTGGTCGACTGAAACTCAAAATGTGCGATACTGTTATCTTCCATCACAAGATTGAAATCCTGCAATCCCTTTTTGAGTTCCATGCGCACCTGCTCCGTAGGTGCAAGAGCTTTTACTTTCTTTGAAATGCCAAAAACCGGAAGCATTTCATCAGCAAAAAACTGCATCATTTTTTTCATGACGCCATCTTCTATCTGATTCAAGTCTCCAGGTACATTTACCTCCTGCTGAGGCGGTTCCTCTGTTTGCAGTTGTTTTTCTACATTCTTTGTCTTATCTCTCATATTTTACTCCATCTCTTCGTTATTGGCTATTCATTTTTGGGATTATTTTCACTTTGATTTCTGATTTATCTGATGTATGAAATGATATGTTTCTGTTTTGCAGTTAGATATTTTATATGATATCACTTAATTCAGAAATGTCAACATGCATTATTTATTTGCTTTGTTTTATTTTTAAGTTAATCCTATAATATTTTAATATTTTCTTTTTATATTCCGATTCACCTCAATAAAAACCCGTATAATTTTGAAACGGCAATAAGCTTTTCCGGTCAAAGAGCCTGCCGCATAACACGGCAGGCTCTCACTCACTCTGTAATATGTAAGAATCACTCTGCAATCCTTAAAATCAACTGTTCCATTCCTTTACAGTTACTTCAAGGTTCCAGATTTTCTGTCGGAATCCCCATCGATGATAACCTGGCTTTCAAAACCTTTTCCTGGTATTCCAGCTCTTTCTCTTTGTCATCCGTGTTCTTTATCCTCTGTAAATTGACATATTCCCGTATTGTCTGATCCACTAAAACCTTCTCTGACATTCCTGTTTCCCCCATTATAGCATCCCCTTTCACTTATAATCTAACAGCAAACCTTTTCATTTTCTACATCTCACGACAAATCCAGATCTGTTCGTCGAATTGTTCCGCATACGGTTCTAAATTGTGGGCAATGATAACCAATGTTCGGTTTATTTGTGCTATATGCTTCATAAATTCATCAATCGTATGCTGGTTCATGGCTGCAAAGGGCTCGTCCAGAAATATCATATCCTTTCCGCTGCATAACGCCCGAAGCAGAGCAACCACCTGTTTCTCCCCACCGCTCATGTTCAGAGGATTCGTGCTGCTCTTAATATGGGAAATCATGTCGGCCGGAAAATACGCTTCATATTCTTTTAGCTTCTTCCCATCATAAGCGCCATAGACCGTCACGTTTTCCAGATAGGAGGCATTAAAAATCACCGGAGCCTGGGGCACATAACAGATACTTTCAGAAATGAAATCACTCTCCTTGCATCCGTTATAGAAAACCGCACCGGAATCAGCTTCCTCAAAATGCATGAGCAGGCGAAAGAATACACTTTTTCCCGCACCGTTTTCTCCCAAAACCAGATATTTTTTCGGAAAAGACAGCTCTGCCGCCGGGGTTCGGATGTCCGCGCTGTCATAGTGCTTTTTCATAGCTGTCGCGGAAATTCTGTGGATTTCCGGCGCAGCTGGCAGATCTGCGGGAGCATCGTCCATGCCGCTTCCAATGATCTCCAACAATTTTTTCTGTATCTCACGAACGGAATTGACCATGCCGATACAAATATTCATTTCGTACATGGGGTCAATGAATTTGGTGCTGTAGGTAAAGGCGTTGACCGCCATCCCAAGGGTAATGGCGTGATTTCCAAGTAAAATAGCTATCACTGCAAAAACAATCACGCCAATTGCTTCCACAGAACCGCCGTTCAATACCATGGCCAGGCTGTTCAGCTTCCGAAAATGCATATTAAGGTTCAGAACATGATCCAACTCCCCGTCGTGAAGCTCAGTGAGTTTTTTTCGTCCCTTAAAATTCAGAATATCATGAGCTTCATACAGAAGCTTCGCGGAAGCGGTATAGCGGCCAATCCCGTCCATATAGCCCTTATTCCGCTTCGCCAGATCTTTCTCCGTGAGCTTCGGCACAAAAACCACCGCTACAGAGAAAATCAGAATCACCATAGCAATGGAGATATCTACAAAAATCACCAGAAACACTCCGTATACAGCGATCATCATAACGGAGCGAATGATAGAAAGCAGAGGGCTCAAGTAGTTCTGGCACATTTCTGTAATGTCATTTGCCTGCATGGAAATGTATTCCGCCACATCATACTGGTGAAATGTCCCAAAGTCTCGCTGAATTACGGCATCAAAAAAGTCCTTCTTTATGGCTTTTTCGAACCGGATGCGGCGGTAATCCGCCAGACGATTGGAACAATATGCCTCAACAAGATAAATCAGGAACACACCCGCGTATGCAGCCAGAAGTTTTCCTGTATATGCAAACCCTTTTTGATAGTTATCAATAAGCCAACCGGGAAACAGCAGCATAACCGCGCTAATGACTGCTTCTATAAAGTTCGCCGCAATGGTACCGACGATATACCAACGTATCGTATTAAGATATTTTTTCATTTTTTCCCCACACATCTCCCTGAAATATCGACGTCAAAAGCTATCGAAAAACACCTTATGCAATGTCTCAGGCGATACAAAAGGCATGAGTTATTTCAACAGCTCCTTCGTTTGAATTGGGAATCTTTTCATTCAAGTACATACGTCACATCATCCTCGTCATACAGATCCGTAATGCTGACATCCGGGTCATTGCAGTAAATCACCTGCTCCTCACAATAGATCGAATAGATTCCATCCTCCCTCAGTTCCTCCAGTGCGTCCGCATCAAATTCATCTGCGATATAGATAGGAAGCATTCGCAGCAGAATTTCTGCGCAGCCCAGATTCTCCGAATAAGAAACCAGGCTGTCAATCGAGGATTTACAGTATCCGTCCGCCGTATCGATATAAGCGGTGCGGAATTCTCCATCCTCCAGCTCATAATAATGCTGGACGTCGAAGCTGCTGTTCATCATGTAATCGCGCAGGAAAACAATGCTGCGCGCGCCCTCATATTCCATAGAGGCCGCTTGGTAAACCGTCTGCTCCACACGGTTGTAAATGTTGAAGGTCCATTCAGTTCCGCTGGTGTCAAGATTCCGCACAAAACCGTCATAGCTGGAGATCGCGCCGAGCGTATAGCCATTTTCAATCAACGTATCAGCAAGGTAGTCAATGATGAAAGCGTTTTTCATCCAGAAGAAGTCAATATAGCTGAGGAACCCTGTTTCCTTTGCATAGGCCAGGTATTCATCCGAAACATAAAGCATTATGGTGTTATCTCCGAGCAGACGCAATTCAATCTGTTCGTCCGAAGAGGCGTAGGATAAAATCTCCGCGAAATACTCCGCCACCTCCTCATTCTGATACGGGTCATACTCCGCAGTCTCCCAGTCATCATTGCAGTAAAACAGGTTGTTGTATTCGGTATAAATTGGCCCCAGATAAAGCTGTCGGCCGCCAGATTCCTCCATTAGGGCAAACGCATCGTAGAGAATGTCGTCCACTACGATCTCCTCATTTGGGTGTGCGTTGATATAGCAAATATTATTGACGCCGTCGAAGCTCTCCTCGTTGTGAAAATTCTGATAAGCCGTCTCCAGCGCAGATGTATAGAGCGAGATCAATGCCTTTTTCTCCGCAGACACGGAAAGGCCGCTCGCGCCCAGATAATATTCAAAAATGAATTCGCTGCCGTTGTTCCCGGTCGACGAAGAATCCGCCTCAATCTCCTGCCAGCCGTCATCCGAACTGAGGAGGCCAAGCACGCCATTGGCCAGCGCACTGATTCCGACGATGGCAAACAGAATCACAAAAACCAGACGCAGTTTCCAGTGTTTTATCTTAATATCTACATTTTTCCCGGAATCTGAGTCCGTCGACCTTCGTCCCCTTGTGGTGCGTTTCATAGAATCATCTGCTCCATTCTTCATTCATGATATGTCATAAGGGAAACCGGCCTGCCGGAGGATTCCTTATAACGCAGGCCGCGCCATTGCCGCAGGCAATTCTGCACGGCGCGGCTCACCTGTAAAAGTGTAGCCGCAGGTAAACCGCCCAATCTCCTTTGACGGTTCCCTGCGGCTATCTTATTTTATTAAGATAATACTACTAATCGTTCAGAGCAGCAGGCCACAGACCGTCTGCTACGCAGCCTATATGCCGCTTTCGCGTCATATATCTGTGGCTGATGGGCGTCTCCGTTCCACTTCGGTCGGCGCTAAGCGAACGTCCACTGGACGTTCAGCGCCCGCCCATCCCAAAATGAAAATACAGCCTTTTGCAGATAAATCTGCACAGTCTGTCTTTTCATTTTGTTGCTGCTCTGAACTGGTTAAATCATATGATCGCCAGCCCCAGGAAGATCAGGAAGATGACGATGATTACCGCCAGCGTGATCAGGCCGGCGATCGCGCCCTTTTTGCAGGCGTGATAGTTTCGATAATACTGCTTGCTCTTAAATATCTGCCCCGCGATCAGTCCGATGATCGGCAGGAAGAACGACAGGAACATATAAATCCCGCTGCCGGTATCGTGTACCGGCGCCTTCAGGAACTGATCGTCCGCCGCAGTCAGCGAACCGTCCTTCTCCTCCTTCGGGCGTTCCTCTCCTTCTTTCAGGATACGGATCGGCTGCAGGATCTCTCCCTTCTCACGGATCTTGCGGTATTCCTCAATCTCTTTTTTGTTTCCGTAGACATAATGGTCATGACCGATGTTGACCAGCTCCGGCTGATCTGTACTGTAGTCATGGATCGAAGGATCGTAGGTATACAGCACCTTGTTTTTCTCCAGCTGCGGATCCGGGATCGGAATCGCCGAGATCAGCGAGTGAGTGTAGGGATGCAATGGAAAGTCAAACAGTTCTTCCGCTGCCGCAATCTCTACAATATTGCCTTTGTAGATAACGCCGATGCGGTCCGAGATGAACCGCACGACGGAAAGGTCATGTGCGATAAAGAGGTAGGTGACGTCCTTTTCCTCCTGGAATTTCTTCATCAGGTTCAGCACCTGCGCACGGATGGAGACGTCGAGCGCGGAGATCGGCTCGTCCGCTACGACCAGCTCCGGTTCCATGACCATCGCTCTCGCCAGACCGATTCTCTGGCGCTGTCCGCCGGAAAACTCGTGCGGATAGCGGGTCAGATGTTCTTTCAAAAGACCTACTTCTTCAATGATGTTTTCCACCTTACGGACACGATCCGCCTCGTTTTCGTACAGGTGGAAGTTGTACAGACCTTCTGATACAATATAGTCGACCGTCGCACGCTCATTCAGCGAAGCCGCCGGATCCTGAAATACCATCTGGATATTCCGGATGACCTCCCGGTCAAGGGAATGCGGAATCTTGCCGGAAATGCGGACGCCCTTATACTGGATCTCGCCAGCCGCGCACGGGTTAACGCGGATTACCGCGCGCCCGATCGTCGTCTTGCCGGAACCAGACTCACCCACCAGGGAAAAGGTCTCGCCCTTATAAATATCAAAAGAAGCGTTCTTCACGGCGCGAACCGCATTCTCGCCCTTTCCAAACGTAATATCCACATTTTTAACGGATAATAAAATTTCTCTGCCCTGCTCATCAATCGGACCGTGCTCCGGCAGATGGGACGCACTGGATCCTAATTCCTGATTCTGTTTCGCCACAGCTTACTCCCTTCTCCCTTTCACGCCAGGTGATACGCATCAAGCAGCTTCTGGTGGATGTCCCGGATCGCCTCCGGGCCTTCCACTTCCGGAGCGTCCTCATCCAGCAGCCACGTCTTCGCAAAATGCGTCTCTGTGACCGGGAACATTGGCGGCTCCTCCAAAGTGTCGATCTTCATGCAATACGGGTTTCTGGGAGCAAACGCGTCGCCTACGATCTGATTGTAGAGCGAAGGCGGCGTACCTGTGATGGAGTACAGCTTCGTGTTCCGCTGCGCCAGCTGCGGCAGCGAGGAAAGAAGCGCCCAGGTGTACGGGTGGCGCGGGTCGTAAAAGACCTCCTCCACCTTGCCAAGCTCGACAATCTGTCCGGCATACAGCACAGCCACGCGGTCCGCAATGTTGGCCACAACGCCAAGGTCATGCGTAATAAAGACAATCGTGAAGCCCAGCTCCTTCTGCAGGTCTTTTAACAGCTGCAAAATCTGTGCCTGAATCGTCACATCGAGAGCGGTGGTCGGTTCGTCGCAGATCAGGATCTTCGGCTGGCAGGAAAGTGCAATCGCGATGACGATCCTCTGACGCATACCGCCCGAATACTGGAACGGATAATCGTCAAAACGCGCCTCCGCGTTCGGAATGCCAACCTTGTGCATCAGCACCAGCGCACGTTTTCTGGCTTCGCCTTCTGAACAGCCCTGATGTTTAATTATAATAGAAGTAATCTGCTTTCCAATCGTCAGAATCGGGTTCAAAGAGGTCATCGGATCCTGGAACACCGTCGCGATCTTCCTGCCGCGGATGCGGCTCCAGTCCTTCGCGTACTTCACATTCGCCAGGTTCAGCACACAGGTGCCGTGAATCGTATCTGCTGTCTCATCCAGATACCGCACACGAAACGCGACCGTATCGAAAACCTTATTGCGCTCATTTTCGTCATCCAGATCCACCCCGATCTGCATCGCCTGCTTCAGCGCTTCCGTCAGGCCTTTTGCCAGCTTGCTGCGCTGTCTTCCATCGTATCGGCCAATAGACAGGTAAATTTCCTTTGCAAGAATCTCATTGCGCTGCTTTGTCTTTTCTGAAATCTCTCCCTGAATCAGCTTATCATATTCCGCCTGCAGCGCGGCTTTTTTCTGCTCATATTCCTTCAGAAACGTGGTGTCCTGTGAAGCTTTTTTCTGCTGCTCTTTTAAAAGCTCCCCGTCCTTTTTCTGTACTTCTTTGATCTGTTTGTCCAGCGCGGAAATCTGCCTGGACATCTCATGAATCTTATCCTTTTCCTTATGCGGGTCAAGCGTCTGCTTCAGATTATACAGATCCGTCCGCTTCGCAACCAGCCCATCCAGTTCTTCTTTTTCCCGGTTCTGCTCTTCCTCACTGACGCATTCCCTGCGGTGCTTCTCTGACTCGAGATCCTGCATCTTCCGGTAAACCGCAGCGCCCAGTTCCAGCTTCGCATACTGATCCAGCTGGCGTCTGGAGCGCTCAATCAGCCTTTTCGCTCTGTTATTCAGCGGAGCTGTCGTGTCCGCCAGTTCCTCGTCATTGAAGATAATCGTTCCCTGGTCAATAAATCCGTTCGCGTCGTTCATACCGGAAAAAGTCTTCGTAAACACAGACTTTCCAGAACCAGACTCGCCCACGATGGCGATCGACTCGCCCTCATAAATATCCAGGGAAATCCCACGAATCGCAGTCAGCACCCGGCCGCGCACACGGAACTTCACCCACAGATCCTTTACCGATAATAATACCTTCTGTTCTTCCATAACCGGCCTCCCTTACATATGCGTTCTCGGGTCAGTCGCGTCGCCCAGGTTCTGCCCCACAACATACAGAACGACCGTAATGATCGCCACGACTGCTACCGGAGACCAGAATTCGAATTCCCATCCCGGCGTCACCATCGCGCTCTCCGCCGCGTAAATCAGGCGCCCCAGCGACATCTCCGAAAGACCCATGCCAATGTAGGCGAGGAACACTTCGTAAGAAATATAGGACGGAATCTCTGTCGCTGTCAGAGTCACGATTATAGAGGTCATGAACGGCAGAATATTCTTCATCGTAATCCGTACCGAGCTGGACCCCAGACACTTGGACGCCAGATTGTACTCCCTGTCACGGATAATGATAACCTGCGTTCGGATAAAATAAGCAACAAACAGCCATTCGGTAATCGTCAGGGATAATACCAGCGTCCAGAAGCTCGCTGACAGAAGCATGACGAGCACCGAAACCAACAGGACCATCGGCACGTTCCCGATAATATTATAAATCGGGATCATAATGGAATCCATTCTTCTGGAAAACCCCCAGAGCGCACCGACAATCGTACCGATCGTCAGGTTGATCGCTGCACAGACGAAAGCCAGTGACACAGAAATACGTGCGCCGTACCAGACTGCGTCAAAAGTGGACTGTCCGGAGCTGCCCGAGCCCAGAATCCAGTGGATGTTATACCCCAGCTGTTTCATTGCCTGAAGCGGCCCCAGGTGCTTCGTCGTCGAATCCAGCAGGTTCCCGAACCGATCATAATCCACCAATGCCGGATAAACGTACGTGAACAGTAAAATAACGACCAGAAGGCCAAGTATTACAAAATTAATCTTTTTACGGAAAAACACACGAAACACGGAGTTCCAGTAGGAGTATCGCGGAGCGGTGATCTTCTCAGATTCAAGATCACTGTGCTCGACAGGGGCGAACAGTTCCTCTTTGGTCATACCGTATTTTTCATAATCTACTCTGCTCATAAGCCCCTACCTGTCTTTCGATGTAAATGAAATCCTCGGATCCACAACGGACATCAGCACATCGCCGAGGATAATGGAAATCACGGACAGCAGCGCGTAAAACAGGGTCACGCCCACAATCACGCCATTGTCGTATTTGTTAATCGCATCCGTCAGCAAACCGCCGGCGCCGGGAACGACGTACACACGTTCCGTAATGATCGCGCCGACCAGCGCGCCCAGGACACTGCCCGGGATACCCTGCACGATCGGGATCACTGCGTTTTTGAAAATATGCCGGCTGAAAATCTCCGACTCCGTCAGGCCGCCTGCCCGCGCGAACTTCACATAGTCCGCATTCATCTGATCAATCATGTAACGGCGCAGCCACTTCATCAGGCTCGCGATGGACGGCAAGGCAAGCGAAATCACCGGCAGCACATACATCGTCCACTTCAGCTTCTCGACGTCAAAGGTCGTGGGCAGTCCAATCTTCCCGCCAATCGCTTTGAAAAGGAAAATATACGCCAGGGACGGCACCGCAATGATAAAGATCACATAAACCGTACCGATCTGATCCACAATCGTATCCTTTTTGAGCGCCATCAGAATACCAAGAGGCACTCCAAGCAGATAAGACAGCGCCACTGCCAGAATACCGATGATAAAAGAATAGCCAATCTTGGAAGCGCCCTTTTTCACGGTCTGCACGCTCGTGTAATCATCCGTATAGCGGGTCGCGTAAACCTGGCTCGTCCCCAGAGAACCTGCCAGATAGGTCGCAGAGTGCAGATCATCGGCGCTTTCCTCTGTCAGCCCGGTTGGGTAGGTGATCGTACTTGAGACATACGAGCCCTGGCTCCGCGTCATTGTCGTAAACACGTCCACGCCCGTGTTGACCGTATACGATTCGCCAAGATTGATCGATACCAGGTTCTGGTGAATAAATGGAAAACTCGACGTCATATAAAGCAGGTACTTATGCGTCGTACCATTTCCCATAATCGCCGGCGATAATTTGTCTCCACCGTAAACCGGGTCATAAAGGGTGAACGTCAGTCCCCGCTCTCCGATGTCTTCCTCAACATTGTGGATATTATCGACGGTGATCATTCCGCTGAAGTATTTGATCAGCCTGGTGATCAGCGGAACATCCTTGTAAGCGTAGAGCTGCTGCTGCCCGCCGGTCGCGACCTTCTTCGCGTTCATCATGACCGCATCCAGCCGCGTCACCGTATATCCTCTCGATTCATAATACTCCGTAAATTTCTGCACATATTCGGATACCAGCTCCGAATCCGCGTCTGCGGTCCGGCCAAAGCTCACCGCCGAGCTCCGGGTATCCTCATCGATCTCTCCCTCATCGACGAGCATGGACAGATAATCGGAATATGTCACATAATCCAGATAACCGTACTCTTCCCACTTAGAGTACTTATAAACGGTCTTCTGGTTGTTGCTCTGATGCGTGTATGTCGTATCCGCCGCAAAGACCAGATCACGATTCAGGAGAGAATAAACCATGATCATGACACAGGCGACCACGACAACGACCGACAACAGGCCTGTGATAATTCGTTTGACTAAATATTTTCCCACTGTGCCTCTCCTATCTTTTTGGGTTCCTCCGGGTTCTGCCCTCCTTAAGGGAATCTTCCGGGCAAAAGCTCTGGTACCGGCTGTAACCGCAAACCAGCCGCGCAGCTACGCCTTACTCATGAAACGACCGCAGGAAAACGGGGGAGACCCCCGGCCCCCTGCGGTCCAAACTTTACTCTATGCTTCAAACCAGCCCTTTCGCAGGTAAACCTGTTCCTGCATTCACTTCACTGCTGTTCTGAACAATTTTAAAAGATGCAATTTTAGAAGATACCAAAGCCCTTAGTCATGTAGCCCGCGTAATCCGGAAGGAGTGTATCAAGATAGGTGGATGGATCACCGTAGTCCGGACCCCAGCCTGTCGTATCGTTGATATCGCTGTTCTGCTCATAGCCATAGGTGTTGTAATAATTCGCGTAATACCAGCCTGAGTAATCGCTGCCGTCGACCATGTTGATGATGATCTGTCCGTCAAGAGCACCCTCAATCGACTGCTTGAACGCGTTCGCACGGTTCGTGTACGCTTCTACCTGGCTCGGATATACCAGATCAAGGTAGATCGGGTTCTCAGCGCTGATGTCCACACCTTTTGCCGCCAGCTCTTCCACAGCTGTCGCCATCTCAGCTACTGCATTGTCTACATTGTAGATGCCGTCATAGCCGTCGCCGCTGCCGTTGCCGTCGTCTGCAGACGCGTCATAAACATTCATCGGAATTCCATCCGCATCCAGCTGCGCCTGCATGATCACACCATAATAGGTGCCAGCCGCAAAGGTCGTCGCCTCGCCGTTGATATCAATGGTCACATCCTCTTCAAGGGATACAAAGTTCCACGGCGTGTAGGAGTTGCGCATATTCGTGTACTTCAGCTCATCGCCGCGTACCTGCGCCATCATGGACGCACGGTCGGTCGCATAGGAAAGCGCACGGCGGAAGTGTACATTCTTCATCGCCACGTTGGAGCGCTCCAGCTCTTCCTCGGTCTTCGGTGAAGGAGCGGTCGTGCCATCGTTAAAGTTCACGAGAGCAACACGGTTCAGGTTGTACATATTGAAGAAGGTCGTCGCATCCGTACCGGAAACGGAAGCGTAATCATCAAAATAACCATCTGACTTCGCCAGTTCCAGAATCGAAGAGGTCAGACCAACCGCGTCAACCGTGCCATTGAGGAAGTCATTGTAAAGCTTCGTCGGGTCGCTGCCGTCATCGTACTTCCAGGTCAGAGTCTGAATGTTCACCGCATCTGCGTTCCAGTAGGTCGGGTTCGCGGAGAAGACGATGGAGTTCTGCTCGGTATGTCCGGTCACAAGATACGGACCGCAGTAAGCGATGGTATCCGCGCTCTTGCCGTAATTGTAATCCGCTGCGGAGGAATCATACTCCATACCGAACTTGCCGCCCTGAGACTCATAATACGTACGGCTCATCGGCGCAAATACATTGTAGCCGAGCATCGTCAGGAAATAAGAGCACGGAGCTTCCAGTGTATAGACAAGTGTATAATCATCCACTGCCTCTACGCCGACCTCAGCAAAATCGGTCACTTCGCCGGAGATATACTCGGAAGCGTTCACGATAATGCCCTCGATCAGGTACTCAAGCCCCCCCTGTGCGTCCATCATGTGCTGCATACCGGCTACGAAGTCATCCGCAACCACGCCTGCCGCCTCTCTGCCCTGGGAATCCACCCATGACACGCCCTCACGAATGTGGAAGGTATAGGTCAGGCCATCCTCAGAAACCTCATAGCTCTCTGCCAGCGCCGGCTGAAGCTCATTCTCTACATCATAAAGCATCAGACCGTCATAGGTATTGACAATCGCCTCAGAGTCCGCGGAAAGGGAAGTCGCCAGAGCATCCCAGGTCACCGGATCTGTGTTATATGCGAGATTATATTCATCCTTTACTTCATATCCGTGCTCCTCCAGATATGCACGCGCCTCACTCTCATAAGTGCCGGTGCCTCTGGTCTCATTCCACAGAGTCTTCAGTGCGTTGTAATCCTCAAGCGAGATCATCTCCGTGGTAACCAGCACGGTAAAATACCGATCTGAATCATTGCCCCAGAGGGTCGTCGTAGCGGAATACGGAACGACTCTGGTCAGACGGTATGAACCGCCGTTTGAGTTCGTCGGCAGGAATACAGCCGCCTCCATAATCTTCGCCTCTGCAACTGCCATCAGCGCATAACGCTCGGATACCGTCTCCGCATCCTTTGATACCATATACGCGTCATAGAATTCGCCGAGCACCTCATTGTAGATCTCGGTAGAAGTCGTATAATACTCATCAAAGTCAATGTCCTCCGACGCCTGTACTACGCTCTGTGAAAAGCCGCCCGCAAACGTCATGGAAAGTGCCAGGGAAGCCGCCGTCGCCGCGGAACCCTTCAGAAAATCCCGTCTGGAAATTTTTCCAATCATGATGATTTTTACCTCCTATATATAAATGTAGGAAAGAATTGTGGCGATTTACCGTGTTAAAGCTGTGCCATTATGCAGTCACAAAGTCCATAATAGCAAAAAAGCACGTTGTACGTCCCTGTACAATGCTCTTTCCGAAATCAACCCCAGTTTTCTTCTTTCGCATAGGTTCATTATACATAATATCCGAATTTTGTCAACGCCCGGTTGAGGAAATAGTGAAAATGCCAATCCACCCTTCGCAGATCGCTGAAAACAGGATTTTCATTTTTTTCAGTTTGTGCAGTTTTTGCACGGTTCCGGAACGCCCGTATTTGTTTCCCGTGTCCGCATTTTTTGCCATTCCTGAAAATACTGCCGCTTTTTTCCTTTTTTGTCAGCAATTATAATCAAAAGTACATGAGAACGCAGGCTTCTTCTTACAGGCATTTCTCAGTTTGCCGGAGAATTTTTTCGCCGAAAGCCGGCAGCCGAAAAGACAGAGAGTCTGAAGGTTGTAATGTTATGAAAAGAAAGGAAGGTAAAGGACGCTATGAGTAAAGACATTAGCAGAAGAGATTTCCTGAAAAGCGTAACCGCCGGTTCCGCCGGTCTGGCAGCGGCAGGAATTCTTGGGACAACCGCATTCGCAGAAGAAGAGACAGAAGCGCAGACCGAAGCTGCCTCCTCCGAGTCCACGGAGCGTGTGGTTACAGAACTGGATATCCCGGAAGCAGAAGCGCCGGACGTAACAGACTACGAATGCGACGTGCTGGTCGTAGGCGGTGGATTTGCCGGGCTTTTTGCCGCCATGTCCGCGAAAGAGGCTGGCAGCAATGTACTGCTGGTAGACAAAGGACGCCCCGGTTACTCCGGACTCAGTGCCTGGGCCAGCTCTCACAATTTCTTTGACGAGGGCTATGGGGACAGCAAAGAAGAATTTGAGTACGCAATGATGTATTCCAACGAGTTTCTGGCAAATATCGGATGGGTACAGGTCTGGGAAGAGGAATCCAAATCGGTCTATGAAAAGTGTGTAGAGCTCGGGATTCTGACCCAGTACACCAAAGGTGAGGACGCCGGATACTGGGTAGACGGAACCGTTCAGAACGACCGGCTGGTAGACTACCATCTGGATAACATTCAGTACGATCGCCGCCTGGCATTCACAAAAGCTCTGAATGATCAGGAAATTGATTACGTCGAACATACGATGATTATGGATATCATCGAAGAAGACGGGCGGATCGCAGGTGCCATCGGCATGCACGTTCCGAGCGGCACGCTGATTACCTTCCGCGCAAAGGCAGTCATTCTCTGCACTGGCTCCGGCAGCTACAAACCGGCAGGCTTCCCGACGGGCGAGGACACCTTTGACGGAGAATATATGGGCTATATGCACGGACTTCCGGTCACCGGGCAGGAATTTGAAGACTTCCACATGAGCGCTTCTTACGCGCCGGGCAACGTACTGGCCTGTAACAGCTGGCAGTACGTAGAAAATGTCTGGCTTTGCGCTCCGGGCGGCTCGACAAAGGAAAACGCGGCCGCAAAAGCATCCGGAGCAGCCAAATCTGTCATTACACCGGTGTTTGACAGCGCTTACGGCATTACGCCGGTAGATAAATATGAGCTTGTTACAGGCAATGGCCGCGGCGCTTCCACCTCTGAGGATGAAAGCGATCCCAGAACCGGTAAATACTCCAGCGCGGTGTTCAAGGGCGACGTTTTCGGCGCGGCCCCCGGTATGTTTACCCATTTTGCGGGCGGCATCTTCTGCGGCATTGACGACACAGAAGGAAAAACCGGCATCGAAGGTCTCTGGGTAGCCGGAGACGGCACAAACGGCTGCATGGCTACCGGCGGCACGAAGGGTGCGCCGTCTGGCTGGACGTCAAACTTTGCCGGTGTGCAGGGAAAGATGGCCGGCGCGGCAGCGGCAGCTTACGCCGGCGGAGTATCCCTGGCTGAAATTCCTGACGAGGAGATCAGCAGCCTGAGCGAAGAAATCCTTGCGCCGTTAAGCGTTGAAAAAGGCTATGACCCGAACTGGGCGCGCGATATTCTGACCTCTATCATGGGACCATACTGGATTACGATCGCCAAGAATGAGACGTCTCTGAGCAGCGCTCTGGATCAGATTGTCCAGTTCCGCACAGACATCATTCCCAAGCTGAGAGCAACCAGCGGCCATGATCTGCGTCTCTGTCATGAGATGAAGCACAAAGCACTCGTCGCCGAGCTGAAGCTCCGCGCCTCTCTTGAGCGAAAGGAAAGCCGCGGCTATCATTTCCGCACAGATTATCCGTACCGCGACGACGATTATCTCTGCTACATCACCCTCCAGAAGGGCGACGATGATTCTGTGGAAATCAATAAAGTGGACATCAAAGACGACTGGAAGGGCGATCAGACAATGTCTTATGAAGACAGGTACGGCGCTTATTTCCGCTTCCCGGGCGAAACGGAGGCAAAGGATCTGTCGGAGACGGAAGCTTCCTCCTGGTAAAACGGCTGCGCCACTACATATAAAAGCGGATTGCCTGGCAGGAACCTGCCATTGACAACGCTTTTACAGCAATGAATAATAAAGGAGATTGGATAAGATGGCTGTAAGAAGATATGATCTGAATAAATGCATCGGCTGTCAGAACTGTGTGAATATCTGTCCCATGGATGTATTCCGTTTTGACACTGCCTCAAATAAATCTGTAATCGCCTATCCGGAAAATTGCCAGAGCTGCGGCCAGTGCTGGCTGAACTGCCTCGGCAGATCTCTGTATTTTGACGATGAGATCCATGCCTTCGCTCTGACGGCAAGCCGTTAAAACCGGCGTCTGGAACATGCACAGCCCCGGTACGCGCGTTTTATCTGTACCATGACAGGGTTAACGGAACCGGACAGGGAATTTTCTCCCTGTCCGGTTCACACTTAAAACGTCTCATCCGTCTAAACACGCATCATCAAGGGGTATTCCCTATGATCGGGCGCGTTCCGCCTCCCGAATTTTTCCCGGCGTCGTATTGGCATAGGATTTAAACGCACGGTTCATTGTATAAACATTCGTGTATCCGCATTGCCTGGCAATTTCCGTGATCGTCTGATCCGTTTCCCGCAGCAGACGCACTGCCTCAGTCACCCGCAGTCGGTGAAGATACTCCAGAAACCCGATCTGGTAATATTTTTTAAATTTCCTGGACAAACCGGAAGGGCTGACCTGAAATTTCTCCGCGACCATTCCCGCACAAAGGCTGGGATCTTTAAAATGCTCCAGCACATACTGCCGGATCTCTTCAAACCGCTTTCTTTCATTTTCTCCCCTGTCTTCCGTTTCACCTGTCATTGCTTCCAAAACAGAAAGCAGCGCCGCCCGCAATTCATCCGCGTCCTGGCTCTGGCGAATCCTCTGCGCATACCCGCGCACGCTCTCGCGGTCAACATCTCCGGGTAAAGAAAGGTCCAGAACAGTAAGCGCAATCGTATCCACCAGCAGGTAAAATACAAGTTCTTCCCTGTCCGGAGTCTTTCCACACAATTCCGTCATCTGGTGGATCAGAATGTCGTATTGTTCGAAAACCTCTTCCTTTGAATGAGCTTCTATCGCGGCAGAAAGATCGCGAAGCTGTGTACTGTCCGGCACCAGCTCAGAGCGGTTCTGCAGCATCCGGTCTTTTTCCTGCAGCTGCTCTGCCCACTGATCAAACACACGGTTGATAATAGCAAAGTCATCCCTGAATACCTTTTTTCCCTCACCGTCCGCTTTGTCCGGCTCCTCCGGCAATCTGGATACCAGCTCTTCCACCGGTCGGTACGCCCGTCTGGCATAAAAAAAGGCAAGCAAAATACAGACAAAAGCCAGGCAAAATACCGCCGCTAAGACAATCCGCAAAGACAACGCCCGGTTCTCCGCCGCCGTATCCCGGCAGAAAACAGCCAATCGGATGGGCCGGGAGGCATATGTATAATAAGAGCCTATATAAGAATGTCCTCCATTGGAAAACGTGAAGGTATCTGAATCCTCCTCTCCCAGAGAATCGTAGCTGTACAGCCCGGCTAATTCCTGGCTTTCTTCCAGCGCGTGAACATTTCCATACCGATCATAGGTATACATTTCCACGCCCTCCATGTTGGACAGGAACAATTCCGGCAGCTCATAAGAAGGACTGCCCAGGTTCACACGAATCAGTCCCAGGCTGGATGTAAGCCTGACCAGACTGACATCATAATAGACGTTGTCTCCATCTACACCCAGATACTTTTCAGAAGCGCCAATCTCCATATCCTCAAAACTGGCAAGGCGCTCTGTCACGTAGTCCGGCGCCAGATCTGAGGCGTCCTCCCCGGAAAGCATGGTACACATCAGATAGCCGCTGTTTTCAAAATAAAAATAGCAGATCAGATCCGCATAAGAAATGGATTCCTTATAGTTCCGGAGCAAATCCTCCGCCTGTTCCATATCCTCATCCTGGTCGATCCGGTCGCGCGAGGCAAGTTCTGTCAGGATCGCGTTTTCAGAAAGCTCCGCCTCCAGAGCCGAATACTCATCCGAGGAATAGCTTTCCCCGATACTCTGTACCTGCAGTGTGAGAATCGTCTCCAGACTGGCCTCCAGCTGACTGCTTGCGTTTTTCAATGCAAAGTAGCAGATCATGTAAGCACTGCAGACCAGCGCCAGGATCAGCGAAGCAAACATAACGAAAAGTGTATAAAATGTTTTTCCTTTTAAAAAATATTTTTTCAATTCAAACCACCGCTTTTCTCTCCCAAAATGAATGTTTCTTCTGCAAGTATACCACACTCACCTGAAGTTCAGGAGTAAAAAAAGCTCCTGATACACATTTCTGTACCAGAAGCTTTCTTTACATCGTTAAATGGTTATGTCAAAACAGCCCGTAGCACTTCGTTGTATATCCTACATAATCCGGAAGCGCGGTATCGAGGAAGGTCGACGGATCACCATAATCCGGCCCCCAGCCGGTGCCATCGTTGATGTCGCAGTTCATCTCGTAGCCATAGCTCGGATAGTAGGTCGCGTAATACCAGCCGTCATAGTCGCCCGCATCCACAAGGTTCAGAATCACAGCTCCGCCAAGGATGGATTCCATCGACTGCTTCATGACGTTCGCGCGGTTCACCAGCGCCTCAACCTGTGATACATAAACCAGATCTACATAGATCGGGTTCTCCGCGCTGACCTCTACGCCAGCCTCCGCAAGCTCCGCAACCGCTGTCTCAAACTCTGCCGCCGCGTTCTCCTCATTAAACCAGCCGTCAAAGCCGTCACTGCTGCCTGTGCCGTCATCTGCGTCTGCACTGTACACGGTCATCGGAACGCCGTCCGCATCTACCTGTGCCTGCATCACCGCGCCATAGTAGGTGCCTGCCGCAAAGGTCGTCGCCTCGCCGTTGATGTCCACGGTCACATCCTCATCCAGGGTAACGAATTTGCCTGGCGTCAGAGAGTTGCGGACGGAGACAAGCTTCAGCTCCTCGCCTACCGACTGCGCATTCATGGAGCCTCTGTCTGTCGCGAAGGAAAGCGCTCTTCTGAAGTGAACGTTGTGCATCGCCTGGTTGCAGCGCTCCACATCCTCCTCGGTCTTCGAGGAAGCGGCGGTCGTGCCGTCGTTGAAGTTCGCGAGCGCGATGCGGTTCAGGTTATAATTGTTGTAATAGGTCATGGAACCCGTGCCGGAGACTACGGAATAGTCATCAAAAATACCGTCGTCTACCGCAAGCTGTACAATCGAGTCGCTCAGGCTGACATAATCAATCGTGCCGGAGGTGAAATCGGTATAATACTTGGTCGGGTCACTGCCATCGTTGTATTTCCAGGTAATGGTCTGCAGGCGGACATTATCCGCATTCCAGTAGGTCGGATTCGCAGAGAAAACAATCGAGTTCTGCTCTGTCAGGCTGGATACCAGATACGGACCGCAGTACGCGATGGAATCCGGACCTTTGCCGTATGTATAATCCGATGCGGACGGATCATAATCCATACCAAACTTGCCGCCCATGGACTCATAATAGGTGCGGCTCATCGGCGCGAATACGCTGTAACCAAGCATGGTCAGGAAATAAGAGCACGGATTCTCCAGCGTAAAGACAAGCGTTGTGTCATCCGTCGCTTCCACACCGACCTCTGAGAAATCGGTAATCTCGCCATAGATATACTCGCTGGCATTCTTAATAATGCCCTCAATCAGGTATTCCAGACCGCCCTGCGCGTCCATCATGTGCTGCAGGCCAGCCACAAAATCATCCGCCACTACAGCCGCAACCTCTCTGCCCTGGACATCCACCCAGGAAACGCCCTCGCGGATATGGAAGGTATAGGTCAGTCCGTCGTCTGACACTTCATAGCTCTCCGCCAGCGCCGGCTGCAGCTGATTCTCATTGTCATATTCCAGAAGGCCGTCATAGGTCAGTACCACCTTCTCACAGTCAACCGTCAAAGAAGAAGACAAAACATCCCAGGTCACCGCGTCTGCATTGTAATTCAGGCTGTAGTTATCTTTTGTCTCGTAGCCGTTCTCCTCCAGGTATGCCAGCGCGAAATCCATAAAGGTACCGGTACCGCGCAGTTCATTCCACATTGTCCGCAGCTCTGTATAATCCGCCGCTTTGAGTGCTTCCGTCGTCAGCAGATAATTATGCATCCGGTAGGAATCACTGCCCCACATCACGCTGGAACCTGACCCCGGAACAACCTTGGTAATCCGGTAATAGCCGCCATCCGTCGTGGTCGGGAGTGTCACTGCCGCTTCCATCAGCTTTGCCTCCGCCAGCGCCATCAGCGCGTACCGTTCCGGCACCGTCTCCGCCGCCAGGGCTACCTGATACGAATCGTAAAATTCGCCGAGTACCTCATAATAAAGCTCCGTCGAGGTCTCCGTGTATGCGGAAAAATCAAAATCCTCCTCTGCCAGAACCGCCTTCTGCGTATACAGACCGCCAAATGCTGTGGAAACCGCCAGAGTCGCGGCCGTCGCCGCTGTCCCCTTCAAAAAGTCTCTTCTTGAAATCGTAACTGCCATCTTTTCGCCTCCGTAAATAATTGTCGAATGAAACATGCTTTCATTATGTTATCGCGTTACTTTGCTAAAGTCAACCAGAAAAATAAATTAGAATCCCGCTTTGCGGGATTCTCGCGCTGCCGCGCGTCTGTGTAAGCAGACAATTTCCTTTCGCGCGGCATGTGCATCCCCCGGAGGGTTTTTGTCCAATAGGGAAGTTCGGAGAACTTTCCTATTGGATAAGAAAAGGGCAGCCCGTACATCCTCGTACTCTGCTGCCCTTTCAACATAAGTCATATTCTTTTCATTCGCATAAGTTCATTATACCGAATATCAGACTTTTGTCAATGCCAGACTTTTTCACTGTTTACAATCTTGTCATACAGGTGTTTCCTGATCAAACTGGCAACACCAAAAATCCTCTCGATATTTCTCCAGTTGCATTGATACCAATTCCTGATCCTGCTTCGATTCTTTCCGTATGCAATCGTAAGCTTTCGTGTAGTCAATCTTAATTTCACACATTCCCAAAAGATGTGCCTGTTCTTCAAAGCTCCTGGAAAAAGGCTGGGGCGTCATTTTTTGATATTTCTCTTCTACCGTCATTGAGTCTGGAAAAACATGCTTCAGGCTAAAAAAAGACGCGCCAAAGTCAAACATAGGTGCTTCGCGAAAAGCATCCTTCGTCTGAATAAGGGAGAGATTATGAAAATGCCGGTCGACGTCCAGCGTCAGCATATCAAAATACAGCATTTTATTCAAATAACTCCCACAATCCACACCCGTATACTTTTTTACAAAAGCAATGACAAATTCTATTCGCTCTTTCACTGTTTCAAACATGGATATTCTGTTTTTTAACTCACCGCCAGTAATCATCTTATATAATCGGTGAAAGGTAACCACGGTTTCCCCCTCGCCGGTAAACGATTTACTTCGACAGCCTGGAACCCCATTGATCAGACATTCCTCATAAAAAACAAAGTCTGAAACATTACTACAGGCAAGAATCCGACTACAGATCGCCTCACTTTTTCCCTCTGTACCATTAAAGTTCTGCTTATACCAATATCCATCCCTGTAGAATTTATTCGTCATTCCAAGGCTGCCATACTGGCTTCCAACAAAAAACTCATTATCAATCACATAATTGATCATGAAACTTCATCTCCATCAAACAGGCCCCTTCTCTTCATCAGCCTCGAACCTTCACCTCGTCCCAGGTAATGGTTTCTCCGGGAAAGCGCAGCCAGAGAAAGTCCTCCCACATCACACCATGTGTAATGCGCACAATCTCATAAGGATTGTATTCCGTAAGGTTCATGCATTTCAGATACTCCTGAAGGTAGGTCCGACCGCGCGGCATACAACGGCTCTCCAGAAATTCAAACATCTGTACAAAGGTCGGATCATCAAACAAGTATGGCACATATGATATTTTATCTGTATATCGCTCATATTTTACTGATAAATGTTCTCTATCCATCTCCACATGAGAAGTTCTCTCATTTCGAAAACAGGTGTCAAAAACAAAAGTTTCCATAATTGGGTCACCTCGTATTTTTCACTCGATTCCACAAAGGTCAAAATTTCCCAGCCACTGCTTTGCTTCCTCGCACACGCCCCGCAGGCAGGCCTCATCAAACGGGCTCTCCAGCTCCGCGTTCTTCAGCAAATCCGTAAAGGTGCGGCTCCCGCCCTGCTCCGTATAGGCCATGTAACGTGCCCAGGTTTTCGGGATCGCCGTCTGCTTCTCCCCTGCTTCTTCGGCGCGTTCCCGCAGTTCCTTCTGCATCATCGCCCAGAATTCCAGCGACACCGTCTGCGCCAGGCAGTAGTCGATGTAATAGAGCGGATAGGAGTAAATGTGGTGCTGCCGCTGCCAGCCCTCGCCCTCGGAATAAAAGGGAATCTCGCCGTCCAGCCGCATCCACGGCATATAAATGCCGAGCAGCTCCTTCCAGGCCTCATGGCGCTGCGCCGGGGTCAGATCCGGCTTTTCATAGACGATGTGCTGAAAATGGTCGACCATTGTTCCGTAAGGGATAAATTTCAGCGCACCGGCAAGGTGACTGTACAAAAACTTTCGTTCATCCGTTCCAAAAAACCCTTCTTCCCACGGCCAGGCGAGGAATTCCATCGACATCGAATGCACCTCACAGGCCTCCGAGGTCGGCCAGCACGCGGACATCGGAATGCGGTCGCGGTTCTGATAATAGGCAAAGGCATGCCCTGCCTCATGCGTCACCACCTCGACATCTCCCTGCGTCCCGTTAAAATTGGCAAAGATAAACGGCACGCCATAGTCCGGAATGCTTGTGCAATAGCCGCCGCCCTCCTTGCCTTCTGTACTCAGCACATCCAGCAGGCCCTGCTCCAGCATCATCTCAAAAAACGCGCCGGTTTCCGGAGAAAGCTCATTGTAAAACTTCCTGCCCTGTGCCAAAATCTCCTCCGGCGTTCCGCAGGGGCGCGGATTCCCGGAACGGAATTCCAGCTGATTATCCGCAAAGCTCATCGGGTACTCTTTTCCCAGTCGTTTTGCCTGCTCCCGGAAAATGCCGTCTGCCACCGGCACCAGATACTTCTGCACCGCCAGACGAAACTTCTCTACGTCCTCTTTCGTATAGCAGTTACGGCCCATCCGGTAATAGCCAAGCTGCAGATAATTTTCATATCCGAGCTTTTTGCCCATCTCATCCCGCAAATGCACCAGCTCGTCAAAAAGCCCGTCCAGCTGCTCCTGATTGTCCTTATACCACTGCCCTTCCGCCTTCCACGCACTCTCGCGGCGCGCGTCGTCCGGGTCGTTCTTAAACGGCGTCATCTGGGAGAGCGTATAATTCTTCCCCTCAAATGGAACCTGCGCGGACGCCAGCAGCTTTTCGTATTCCTGCGTCAGGTCATTCTCACGCTGGATCTGTGGAATGATCTCCGGCGAAAAAGTCTTCAGCTCCATTTCGGCGTTAAGAAACATCAGATCCCCATATTCCGCCGCAAATTCCGCCCGAAACGGACTCTCAAGCAGCGCCATGGTCCACACCTGCTGATACTCCTGAAGCTCCGGATACGCGGCATTCCAGAACTTCGCTTCCTGATCATAATAGTCGTCGCGCGTGTCAATCGAATGACGGATACTCGCCAGGGTCGACAGCGTCGAACTATGCTTCTCCATCTCTTCCTTCTGTAAAAACACCGTCCGTGCAGACGCGTAGTCCGGTGCATCCTTCAGCTGCTGTGTCAGCGCAGTGAACGCTTTTTTCAATTCCTCCAGATCCGGCCGTTCATACGACATCTGGGAAAAATGGATCGGTTCCATATTCTTCGTCTCCTCCTTCATCATATCCTTTTTCGATCTGTCAATCGTAAGCTTACCATAAAATCAGCGTAAAAACAATTGATTATGAGAATCGCTTCATGATATGCCTTCCTTATGGTGACACCTCATTTTCTGCAATCAGAATCCCCAGCCGTTTCGCCTCCGTGACCAGTTCCTCATTCCGCGCATTCATTGTTCCGAACGCTGGTACGCAATTGATCACGCGCCCGCAGCCGCGCAGAATCTTCATCGCCTCCTGTACCTTTCCCCCGCTGACCGGCTCAAACATCCGCTCCGTAACCACCGTGGACGCGAGGTATTTTGCCACCTCGTAATCCACGTCATTCTCATGCAGAACCCCCGTGGCAAAGGAAATCCCTTCCCGCTGCAGCCGGCGATAGGTTGGAATCGCACTGCCGCCCCCGCCAATCACAAAGACCTCCGGTTCACCTGCCGCCCCCGCCAGTTCAATGCTGCCAAAGCGTGGATTGTAGCTGCCGGTCGTTATACCATAAAGCTGACGGATATACTCTGGGGTAAAGACTTCCTCCGGCGTACCCGCGCGGTCAATGTATTCCCCGTGGACGCAGATCACCTGGTCCGATACCTTCTGCGCCAGATCCAGCTCGTGCAGAGACATAATCACCGCGACCTGATTTTGCGCCACAAGCCGTTTTAATATGGAAAGGAGCTCCAGCTTATGCCGGATATCCAGATACGAGGTCGGCTCATCGAGAATAATGATCTCCGGCTCCTGGCAGATCGCGCGCGCAAGCATAATCCTCTGCCGCTGCCCGTCGCTGATTGCCTTAAAATCCCGGTCGCACAAATCGAGCGCGTGCACCATCTCCATCGCCTCACGCACCTTCGCCCGATCTTCATCGGTCAGAATGCCCAGCGTCCCCGTATAGGGATAGCGCCCGGTCGCCACGATATCCTCACAGGTCATCAGCTCCGAATGCATCCGTTCCGTGAGCACAACTGCCATCTTCTGCGAAAGCTCCTTCCCGGAAAGCCGATGCAAAACCTCAGTTTCCAGATACACCGTGCCCGCAATCGTCTTCAGCTGCCGCGTGATACTCTTTAAAATCGTCGATTTTCCGCCGCCGTTCGGCCCGATCAGAGTCAGGATCTCTCCGCGGCGGACATGCATCTCAATCTCACGGATCAGGGGCTTGCCGTCGTAGCCAACCGTGAGTTTTTCCGTGCGGAAGTAAAATTGATTCAGCGAATCTCCCGCCTCTGTGTGTGTCACCGCTCCCAAAGCATCTGTTTCAAAATTATGCATACTGCTTTCATTTGCTTCTGCCATCCAGATTACCCCGCTTTCCTCTTTACCATGATATAAATCACCACCGGCGCGCCAAACAGCGCAGTCACTGTGCTGATGGAAAGCTCCGTCGGGGAAAAGACCGTCCGCGCGATCAGGTCACAGAACATGCAGAACACCGCGCCGCCCAGAAAACAGGCCGGAATCACCAGGAGCGGCTTCGCCGTCTTCAGCAGACTTTTTACCAGATGCGGCACCGCAATCCCCACAAAAGAAATCGGTCCAGCAAAGGCGGTCACACAGGCGGAGAGTACGCTGGAGAGCAGAATCAGCGCAACGCGCAATGAGCTGATGTTCACGCCAAGGTTCTGCGCATACACCTCACCAAGCTGATAAGCGCTGATCGGCTTCGACAGAAAAAAGGTAATCACCATCGTCACGCCGACCACAACCGCCATCACCGCCACATTGTTCCAGGTCATACCGGAAAAGCTTCCCTGCGACCAGTTGTGCAGGTTGACGATATTCGAATCATCCGCGAACGTCACCACAAAATCCGTAATCGCCGAGCAGATATAGCCAATCATCACGCCGCAGATGACCAGCATCGACATCCGCTTCACCTTATGGGAGACCAGCAGCACAAAGCCCATGGAAATCATGGCCCCTACAAAGGCGGCGACAATCATCTCGCCCGACGACATCGATTTTGACATGGAAAGATACCAGACCATCACCAGCGCTACGATCAGCTTGGAGCCGGAAGAGATGCCGAGCACAAACGGTCCCGCGATCGGGTTTCCAAAAAAGGTCTGCAAAAGAAAGCCGGACACAGAAAGCGCCCCACCTAAAATCATAACCGCAAGAATCCGCGGAAGCCGAATCTGCCAGATGATGTTATAGGCCGTACTGTCGCCCGTCCGCAGAAAAATAATCCGACAGATCTCCGCCACCGACAAATCCACACTGCCGGAATTCACGTTCCAGACAAAGAGAACGCCGGTCAGCACAATTAGTATAAGGAAAGAAAATGTGTAGCGTTTCATATATAATCCCCCTGGTTTTCCTTATGATAACACAGCTGTTCAGGAATGCCAATCCTCTTCCCATCATTCCGTGATCCGGTGCAGATAACTCAGCTCACTATCCTCCATGTCCCCGTCTGCCAGAATCGTATGAATCTCTACGATCAGATCACCGAGGCTCGTAGCCTCCTGGAACAGATTTTTTCCCGTACACCAGACATTCCCTTCCTGCACCGCCTTAAAATCCGCCAGCAGCGCACTTTTCCCATACAACTCGTCAAGGGTATAGATTTCACCGTCAATGGTGCTGTTGTAAATGATGTAGTCCGCGTCAATCGCCTGCGCGTAAAATTCTTCCATCGTCATGTTCACCGTTGAAGCCGCACTGTCATCCTCTCCCAGGTCGTCAAAAATATAGGTGCCGCCCGCAAGTTCAATCATTTTCGCCACATAATCGCTGGATTTGCGGACATTCACGCTGCCGGTCGAGGTGATGTAGAAAAAAGCCACCGTCTTGTCGAGCGATTCGGAAGCCTCCACCTCCTGTACGCGCGCAACCTGCTCGTTGAAAATCTCCTCCGTCTCTTCCTCTTTCCCCAAAAGTACCGCGTAAAGCTTCATCCACTCCGTCCGCCCCATCGGGTGAGACTCGTAGCTGGAGCGCTCCACCAGCACCGGAATGCCAAACGCTTCCAGCTTCTCCTGCACCTCCGGATTGTGGTAAATCATCGTAGATTCAATCGCCAGGCCGCAGTTCTCCGCCAGGATCAGCTCATAGTCCGGCGCACTGTATTTTCCCGCATAAAGAATATCGCCCGCCTCCATCGCTTCCTGTGCTGCTTCAATATACCAGCCGCTCGCGTTCGTGCCGGAAAGCCGGATGGAATCAAGCGCATCCAGGGAGCAGAAAAAGTCCATTGCGGAGGTCGCAACCAGATAAATATTTTCCATCGGCTGCTGCAAAACAGTCACATCCCCGTCCAGGCCATCCGGAGCCCCGGCGTCCTCCGGAACCACAAGAAAAGCATCTTCATCCGCGATGACAATCCGCGCGTAACCGCCCTCATAATAATCCACTGTGAACATTTCCGCATACAGAAGCTCCAGGCTGCTCTCCCAGGCAAGGCCGCACCAGTCTTCCCCGGAAGGATAATTCCGTTCCCCGGTTTCGCCTGTGTCAATTCCACTTGTATTCGTTTCCTGCCCGCTCGTATTTTCTTCTGCTGCCTCAGCCGCAGCTGAATCCTCCGTATCTAAGTCAGATTCATTCATTCCAGCGTCCGCATCATTTGTTTTCGTGTTTTCTATGTCATCTGTATCTTCATCCGAATCTACTTCACAGATCGTTGCAGAATCAAAGTACAGCGTATATTCAATCTCATGCGGCGTACTCATCGCGGTCGTATCCGCGGTGACCGCCATCTCATAATCAAAACCGTCAACCGGAATCTCAAAAGCAGAATTTCCTTCCGTATTCACCGGCTCATACCGTTCTCCATCGACCAGCATATAATCATAGTAACTGCTGCTGAAAATAATGGTTGCGGTAACCTGCCCATCCTCAATCGCAATCGTCGCCGGACTCTCGACCGAAGCTTTCCCGGAGCCGCCGCTCAGTGTAACGTCAATCCAATAACTGCCGTCCGCCAGTCCCAGATCGTCCGCGGTTATGATTGTATCCGTACTCTCATCCGCGTCCTCTTCTCCTGAATCATCGGAGATCTCAGAGGCTGACACATTCAGAGCGTTCATCGGCCAGACCCAATATATCCCTGATGTCATTCCGGCTGTTATCAGCAAAGCAAAAAAGATTCCTGCAAAAAAAGCTTTTCCATTCTTCATAATCATCCTCCGATATCCTGCCCTTCCAGCTTCGCAGCAGTTCCCAGCCCGACCCTGCGTAATCAGATAAGGGGAGTGCTCGCCCTCTATCTGCTATGCAAGGGTGATCTGATCTGCGAAGCTGCTAATTCCCTCTCGCAGCCCTGCGCATAAAACGGATTCTGCCCCCGCAGAAAAAGCGAGGGCAGATTACCTGATATCTATAAGGAACAACACTTGTCGTTTCTCAGCGGCTATTTACTACTGTTTCCATATAACTTCGTTTTTATATACTTTACAGCACGTATCCGCTGACATTTACTCTGCCGCTACCGGGTTGGAGACACTGACCTTGTGGTCATACCATACACCCTTTGTCCCGATCAGTGCCACATCGTATTCCTCGTCCAGAGCCGGTACCGGAATATCAAATCCATAGACCTCCTCGGTCGTGCCATCGCTGTAGGTAACGGTATCAATCGTCGGCTCAAGCAGAACCGCGCCTTCTGTTTCAGCATCCGCAGCCAGCCCGTAATAGAGGTTCACAATGCTCTGAGATACCAGAGATACATGAACGGTCATCTCGCCATTCTCGACGGTCAGGGTCGCCTTGCCGTCCAGTGCCTCATTTACGTGAAACATACTGCTGTCGGTGTCAAAATCCACCGTATATACGCCGTCCGCCAGGGCCGCAGTCTCGGTCGCATCTTCCGTATCATCCGCGCTTTCACTGTCTGAAAGTCCCAGGGATTCGATCGCTGCCGCGGTGTGTTCAATATAGAGCTCCTGAACTGCCTCGATTCTTCCCATGCCTTCGATCTGTGTGTCTACGCTCTCAAAATAACCGGATGCGTTGAACATGCTCAGCCAGGAATCCTCATCCTCACCTGCCATGTCATTGTTTGCGTGGTCGCCTGCCACTACCATCAGCGGGCGCAGGATCACCTTCGTGTAACCAGCCGCGTAAACAGACTCAATCACTGCCTCGCAGGCGGTCTCTTCCGGCTCACCCTCTACCGTGCCGATAAATACGTTTTCATAGCCAAGCTCTTCCATCTGGGTCTGCATCTGGCTATAGGAAACCTTTGCGGTGTGAGAAGTGCCATGTCCCATCAGCACAATCGCGGTGCCGTCCTCTGCCGCTGCTTCCAGCGTGTCATACGCAGAGCTCTCTACTGCTGCCGCTACTACTGCCTCAGCCACAGCCGCCTTATCCTCGTTGATCACGGTCGCATCGTCGCCGACCTCGCCGAGCAGCGGTTCTGCCACTGTCACAGATTCAAACTGATCCGCATACTCCTCAACAGCCTCAACGAGCTCATCATACTCCGCGCCATGCATCAGATGCGTCGGCTGAATCACCAGATTCTTCACGCCATTCGCAACCGCGCGCTCCAGCGCCTGCTCCATATTATCAATCGCCTCGCCGTCGCGGGACTGCACATGGTTGATGATGATCTGTGCGGTAAAGGCTCTTCTCACCGACCAGTCCGGATATGCCTCGGCAATCGCATCCTCAATCGCCTTGATGTCCTCTACACGGCTGTCGTTAAAGGATGTACCAAAGCTTACAACCAGAATCTCGTTTTCGCCAATGTCATCCTGGTTCCGCGCGTCATCCAGGGAAGCATCGCCGGTATCTCTGCCAAAATAATCCGGATCCGCATTCTCGCCCTCGACCAGTTCCTTCTGCTCGTCGGTCAACGCGTCCCAGGCTTCCTTTGCCGCCGCGCACTGCGCGTCCGTGTCATCTGTCCTCGTCTGCACATAGATCGCGTCGATCAGTGCCGCCACCTCATCCGCAGCCGCCTGATCTTCATCCGAAGCTGCCGCTTCCGTTGTCTCCTCTGCAAAAACGTTTGCCGAACCCATCGAAAAAACAGTGGTCATCGCAAGCGCAGCTGCAAGAGCTTTCAGTGTTTTTCTTTTCATCTTGATTCCCTCCTGTGATATGTCATAAGGGGAACCGGCTTGCCGGTGGATCCCTTACGACGCAGGCCGCGCCATTGCCGAAGGCAATTTAGCATAGCGCGGCTCTCCCGGATAATAGGTACAGGGTCTCTCACGGCGAAACGCGCAAGAAAAAACCCTCTTACACAGGGTAAAAGGGTGAACGAAACCGGAGTATGCTTTCCGGACAGCCTTTCTTCAAAGGGCAATACCAAAAGCAGCTCCTCTCCATCCGCGAACCAATTCCCCGTGGTTCGGAACACAGCCCAAGCCTCGCAAAGTTCCCTCGAACTCTTCCGGACAAATCCGTGTTCCATAGCATACAGCAGGCAGGTCTCCTGGCTCATTGGTCTCCGTGCCAGCCGCCTTCCCAGTTTCCCAGTGGCATATCGGCCGCACTCCCGAAATACAGTGACGGGATCGTACAGGATTCTCACCTGTTTCCCTCTTAGCCGGATGATTATGCATCCGGAACCAGCTGCATTATAAAGTTATAAAAAGTAACTCTCGAAGCAGAAACCTCTGCTTCGATTGTCTAGTGTACTACAATAATTGTCAGATTTCAAGCAATTATTCAATCAATTTTCCAGGCAAACCTCTTCCCCAAACTGTTCCCGCACAAACACACGGGCGCGGTAAATCCTGGAACGCAGCACACCCGGTTTCACCCCAAGCCGCCCGGCTGCCTCTTCATAGGTAAGCTCTTCCACGCAAATCAGATACACCGTCTCATACCACAGTGGGTGCGTCTCCCGCAACTCGCTCAGGATCCGCTTAATCAAATCTTCCGTATCCATGGAACTCTCCACCAGTCCGACACTTCCCCCTGCTCCAATTGCCGCACTTTCCAGAACCTCTTCATCCATCCACAGCTCCGGCTTGCGGCAAATTCTCCGAATGTAATCAATCGCAGCGTTTTTCGTGCAACGGAAAAGCCAGCATTTTTCAGCGCCGGGTACGACGTGATCCATATTCTGGTAAAAGGATAAAAATACCGTCTGGGAAATATCCTCTGCGGCTTCATGATCCTTCACCTGCTCATAAGCGATCCGGATCACATATCTCTGGTACTTTACATAACAGTCACAAAATCTCTCATTTTTCATTTTTCTCTTCTCTCCTATGGTATCACTGCCTGTGAACCCATAGAAAAAGTATACTACAATTTGTGTCTTCCGTAAAGGTCGAATACACGTTTTTGTGTCTTTTTTGTCGAAACTTTTTGCCAGAATCACTCGGTTTTTCGTACATTTTATCTGGCCTGTGCCCGCTCATCTACAGCTGCTCCAGCTCGTCCAGCCACAGCCGTGCGCAGGCGTCGCTCGGCATACGCAGGTCCCCGCGCGGGGAGAGCGCCACACTCCCGACCTTCGGCCCGTCCGGAATGCACGACCGCTTGAACTGCTGGGCAAAAAACCGCCGGTAAAAGGTTTTCAGCCATTTCAGGATCGTCCGCTCATCATAAATGCCTGCAAATGCCTGCTTCGCGACACGGCAGATCTTGGCCGGCGGATAGCCGAACCGCAGCAGATAGTACAGGAAAAAGTCATGCAGCTCGTATGGTCCGACAATATCCTCCGTTTTCTGCGCAATCTCGCCATTTTGCGGTGGCAGCAGCTCCGGACTGACCGGCGTATCAAGAACATCGTACAGAATCTCACTTACCGCGTCGTCCCCGCAGGTATCCGCGTAATAACGCACCAGATGGCGCACCAGCGTCTTCGGCACAGAGCAGTTGACCGCATACATGGACATATGATCGCCATTGTAGGTCGCCCAGCCGAGCGCCAGCTCCGACATATCCCCCGTACCAATCACCAGACCACCGGTTTTGTTGGCAAGGTCCATCAGAATCTGCGTCCGCTCCCGTGCCTGCGAGTTCTCATAAGTCACATCGTGTACCTCCGGGTCCTGCCCGATATCGCGGAAATGAATGTTTACGGCATCCCGGATGTCCACCTCCAGCAGCTTCGCTCCCAGGCTTTTGGTCAGGCTGCAGGCGTTATGGTACGTGCGATCCGTTGTGCCAAATCCAGGCATCGTCACAGCAGTCATGGTATCGTGTGGAAGGCCAAGCAGATCACAGGCTTTCGTCATCACCAGCAGAGCAAGAGTCGAATCCAGTCCGCCGGATATCCCGACCACAAGGCTCTTTGCACCGGTGTGGCGCATCCGTTTTTTCAGGCCAAGCGCCTGAATCATCAGAATCTCTTCGCATCTGCGGCCGCGATCCGCCTCTCCCGCCGGCACAAACGGTGCCGGGTCAAAGCGGCGGGTCAGAGGCGTCTCTTCTATACATAATTGAAACGGAATCTTCCTGTAAGCTCCCGATGCGGGCTCCGGAGCATAACCTCCTGCCACATGTTCCCGGGCATACCTCGCTGCCACATGATCCGACGCGCCTGCCTGGTTTCCCATCCCGCACCCGGAAACGTCATTTCCCGCCGGAAACGTTGTCATCCGCCGACGCTCCGCGCGCAGACGGCTGATATCCAGCTCCGCATAGATCATTCCGCTTGCAAAACGCGGGGACTGTGCCAGAATATGCCCATTCTCCGCGATCAGGCTGTGCCCGCCGTAAACCAGATCCTGTGTCGACTCCCCCTCACCTGCGCTCGCGTAGATATAACCGCAAAGCAGCCGCGCCGACTGCCCCTCAACCAGGGATCTGCGGTAGTCGCTTTTCCCAGTCACCTCATCGCTTGCCGAAAGATTTACAATCACATTTGCCCCGGCCAGGGCGTGAGCGATACTTGGCGGATTCGGCGCCCACAGATCCTCACACAGCTCCGCCGCCACGACCAGCCCCATTTCCTGCAATACTTCCCGTGGTATTTTTTGTGACGCTTCCTGTGCTATTTTCAGACCGGAAACGCCAGCCTCCGTACACGCGCCGTTGCTCCCGGAAGGAAAAGCTTTCCGTGCCATCTTTCTCGTTTCACATAAAAACAGCAGGTTCATCCCAAACGGCACCATCTTCCCGCCAAACTCTACATAAATAACCGTTTCGCTTCCGGGCGTAAAATGTCTTGCCTCATAAAATTC
>JAJQGP010000174.1:19059-28104 GCA_021200475.1 Lachnospiraceae bacterium | reverse complement strand
TGTCTATATCTTGTGGTTTTCTGCGCATGGTTCCCTTTTTATAGGGTCAGTCGAACACGTATCTGGCGCTTCGTGTTGCGTATTTCAATGAACTGGATACTTACGCAGAGATGAAGGGTCTGGATACGCAGCAGATTATCAATGGTGTCTGCCTGGACCCGCGCATTGGCACCCACTACAACAATCCGAGCTTTGGCTATGGCGGCTACTGTCTGCCGAAGGATACCAAACAGCTGCTTGCAAACTATGAGAACGTGCCGGAGAATCTGATTGAGGCGATTGTAGAGAGCAACCGCACGCGCAAGGATTTCATCGCGGACCGGGTGCTCAAGCTCGCCGGGTATTACGACTATTACAACCGCGGAGATTACAGCGCGGCAAACGAGAAATCCTGTGTGGTTGGTGTTTACCGGCTGACCATGAAGAGCAATTCAGATAATTTCCGACAGAGCAGTATTCAGGGTGTGATGAAACGCATCAAGGCAAAGGGGGCAACCGTCATCATCTATGAGCCGACGCTGGAGGATGGAAGCACCTTTTTCGGCAGTGTTGTGGTAAATGATCTGACTGCTTTCAAGGCACAGTGCGATGCAGTGATCGCGAACCGCTATGATTCCTGTCTGGATGATGTAAAGGAAAAAGTGTATACACGTGATATTTTTTTCAGAGACTAGCGACAGCTGTCATCGGCTTTCGGTGTATACAACTCAGGCGGCCACTGGGGTTCCTCTTCGCTCACTTTCCGCCGATATTCCAGGGGAGACATGCCTGTAATTTTGCGAAACTGACGATTGAAATGTTCCACCGTGTGGTAGCCGCAGTCCATTGCGACCTCGGTGGAGCTTTTTTTTGTGTGTGCCAGCTGCCGTTTGGCCCGTTTGATGCGGTTGTTGATGACGTCTTCGATACAGGAGACGCCGAATTGCTGTTTGTAGAGCGCCTGCAGATAGCTGGGACTGATGTTCAGCCGTTCTGCCATGCCCTTTACCGTCCAGTCCTGCCACGGCTCCACCTGAATGGATTTGCGCAGTGCATAGAGCGCGTGAGAAAATGGTGTGACCTCCCGCACATTGGAGTCGTCGTACAGGCGGCTGAACAGAATCTGTACCAGATCAGAGAGTATTTCCTCATTCCCTCCTTTATCCGAATAGTATTCCCAGGTGATCAGCTGCTGCAGATTGTAGCAGTATTCCGGCTCTGAAATGGGGAACGGACGATTCCTGCATGGAAAATCCAGAATCATCTTTTCGTTTGTTGAAAAATAGAGCCAGTCATCGCTGTAGCTTTCTCCGTCCGCGCGGTAATAAATATTTTCACCGGGTTCATACAGAATCGCAGTGTCCTCCGGAAACTGCAGCATCGTTTCCCCACAGCGGAAGATCGCAGGGGAGTGTGTCATGACCAGAAGAAACCGCCCAGGGGGGGTGTCATATACGAAATCTGCCGGATGAATTGAGGAATAACCGGCTGCGAAAACTTTATTCATAGAAAAATCCTTTCTAAAACATACTGAGAACCATTTTCCTTTTTAGAGGATAAGTCAATCCTTTACGAGTATAAATCATTGTATAAAAAAATGCAATATTGTAAAATGTAAAAAGATATATTTGTGAAATATGCCAAAAACAGAAGACCAGGCAGTACGAAACTGCGAAAAACTGACCGTTCATCGGTTTCGTGATAACCTGGTTCTTTGTTTTGGACAATTGGTTTCCGGTGCCTGGAAATAATGATTTGTACATAGCGAAAAGGGCAGCAAACAGGGAATTTTCACAAAAGAGGCGGCTGCGGTTATTCTTTTGCAGCAGCAGAGTATGGAAAGGAGAAGAAACTATGGAGAAAGCGGTAGGTGCGAGCGTTTCAGGCACCCAGAGGACGACGGTGGACTGGGTATATTACCTGATCAGGGCGGGGGTTATCTTTTCGATTGCCTGCCTGTTTCTGCCAGGATTGAATCCGGCGAGAATCAGTGGTATGATCAGTTCAAAGCTTTCCCTGTTCACAGTAGGAGTCTCCTACTCATCTCTGGCCAGCCAGTTCGGACGTGCGTTCCGGAAAGAGTGGCTGACCTATCAGGATGTTCAGATTCTTTATGCGTCCGCGCTTGTGATTATCGTCGGAGTGGTGGCGAATGGAGCGAATGGATGTATGTCTTTAGGAAATACCCGTATGAGAAAGCTTGGCACAAAGATCGGCATGGCCGGTTCTGCTGTAGAGCTTGTCGGCATGGCCGGTATTTATATTGCCTATCAGCGTGTCTGTGAGACGAGCAATCCGGATAAGGTTGAACCGATGTTTCCGACTGCTTACTGGATTCTTCTGGTGGTATTCGTGCTTGTCCTGGTTCTGAATGTGCTTCAGACAGGTTTGCTTTCCAAATATCCATCGGAAGACAGCTATCACATGGAGACGAAGTTTTCTCTGTTTCTGATGCTGCTGCCGTTTATTGTACTCTGCGCACTGTTCAGCTACCTGCCTCTGTGGGGGTGGCGTTACGCCTTCTTTGATTATAAGGCTGGCCAGTCGCTTTCGTGGGACAAATTTGTCGGCTTCAAATGGTTTACACAGTTGTTTAAAAACGCCGCGACTGTGCGGGATGTCATTAATGTCATGAAGAACACCCTGGCTATGAGCGGCCTGGGCATCATCACGAGCTGGCTGCCGATGGCATTCGCGATTTTCTTAAGTGAGATGAAGAGCAATAAATTCCGCCGCTTTGTACAGACCTGTACGACAATCCCGAACTTCATCAGCTGGGTTCTGGTGTACGCGATCGCGGTGTGTATTTTTTCTACTGACGGCTTTATCAGCAGTATTATGGTGAATCTGGGCATCTGGGATTCCGGTAAAAACTTACTGATGAATAACTCACACACCTGGCTGCAGATGTGGGGTTGGGGCACCTGGAAAGGTATCGGCTGGAGTGCGATCATTTACATAGCCGCGATTTCCGGTATTGACCAGCAGTTGTATGAGTCCGCGAGAGTGGATGGTGCCGGACGCTTCCAGCGTATGTGGCATATTACTGTTCCCGGTCTGATGCCGACCTTCTTTGTTTTACTGCTGATGTCAATTGCGAACATTCTGACAAACGGCATGGACCAGTACCTCGTATTTGAAAATGCTGTGAATTCGAACTCCGTGATGGTTCTGGATCTGTATGTGTATAAGCTGGGTATTCAGGACGGCTCGATTCCATTGAGTACCGTGATTGGTATGCTAAAGTCTATCATCAGCGTCATTCTTTTGTTCGGCGCGAATGGCTTCTCGAAGCTGGTGCGCGGCGAGAGTATCATATAGGAGGTGCAATATGGCGAAGACAGCACAGGAAAAAATCGACGCGAAAGCCGAAAAGAAATATGCGAAGACGCACAAAAGTATTTATCGTATGACACCGGGGGATGTCGTGTTCAACGTGATCAATTACGCGGTGTTCGGAGCGTTTACTCTTTTGTGTATTTTCCCGTTTTACTACCTGTTTATCAATACGATCAGTGACAATGACCTGGTATCAAAAGGACTGATTAATTTTTATCCGAGAGGAATTCAGTTCAGTAACTACATTTCATTGCTGTCGATCAATGATCTTGGGCAGGCGTTTATGGTAACGATTGCCCGCACGGTTCTGGGCACGGCGCTCATGGTAATGGCGTCGGCACTGGTTGGTTACCTGGTGACAAAGCAGGAGCTCTGGCACAGAAGCTTCTGGTATCGGTTTATCGTAGTGACTATGTATTTTAACGCAGGTATTATCCCTACGTTCCTGAATATGCAGATGCTGGGTCTGACGAATACATTCTGGGTGTATATTATCCCTGGCATTGTGGCTCCGTACAATATTATTCTGGTGAAGACTTATATCGAATCCATACCGCGGGAGCTGGAGGAAAGTGCGGAGATTGACGGCGCCGGTCCGTTCAAAGTTTTCCGGCAGATCATCTGGCCGCTGTGTACGCCGATTCTGGCGACGATCACGATCTTCGGCGCGGTTGGCCACTGGAATTCCTTCATGGATTCCATTCTTTACATGCAGTCCTCCCCGCAGCTGTATACGCTGCAGCACAGACTGTATGTGTATCTGAACAGTACCTCGAATCTGAGTGCGCTGATGCAGTCCGGCGGCAGTTCAGCGGAGAACGCGCTGCAGTCGCTTCTTTCCGGAAAGGTGGTCAAGTATACCATCTCCATGGTGACTGTGCTGCCGATTCTTCTGGTATATCCATTCCTGCAGCGCTACTTTGAGGGTGGTATTATGCTGGGAGCAGTGAAAGGCTGACGGATGATCCATCGTCAGATATGTTTGGCATACGCTGCCTTTGTCTGGCAGTTTGTGTATAGAAAAAGCAGCTGTTTCTAAAAAAGAAAACGGCTGTGAAACAATTATTCTTTATTGGAAACGGAGGATAGAAACATGATGAAAACAATATCCAGAAGAGACTTTCTGAAGGGTTCTGCGGCTGGCGTGGTTGGCGTAGCTCTGTCGAGCTTTATCGGAGGCAGCGTTACCGCATTTGCGACGGAGGACATTCCGGCGGACGTGATTCCGGATTCTACAGTTACCCTGAATGTATATGATCAGCTGGCAAACTACTCTGGCGAGCAGATTGGCTGGTTTGGTCAGATCATGCTGGAGAAGTTTAATGTAAAGCTGAACATTATTGATGACCAGGACGGTGTATATGAAAGCCGTATGGAGTCCGGCGATCTTGGCGATATCGTGATCTGGGGCAATGACGGAGACGAATATCTGGAGGCAGTAAATCAGGGACTGCTTTTTGACTGGGAAGATGAAGATCTCTTAAGCGAGTATGGCCCATACATTCTGGAGCATATGGAGCCGGCTCTGGAGAAGAACCGCAATCTCTCCGGCGGCACAATCTATGGATTTGGTCATGACGTAGCGGTGGACGCAGATGATACCCAGGATGCGATGTACACCTGGGATCTCCGCTGGGATCTGTACGCACAGCTGGGCTATCCGGAAATCAACAACCTGGATGACCTTCTGGAAGTTCTGATTCAGATGAAAGAGCTCTGCCCGACTGACGACAATGGCAATGCGACCTATGCGATGTCCATCTTCCCGGATTGGGACGGCGATATGGTAATGTATGTAAAATCTCTGGCGACCGCTTATTATGGATATGATGAGTTTGGTATTGGCCTGTATGACCCGGAGAATGGTGTTTATCACAACGCGCTGGAAGAGGATGGCCCGTATCTCACAACCCTGCGCTTCTACAATAAGCTGTATCAGAATGGCCTGCTGAATCCGGATTCCATGACGCAGACCTATGACAACGCCTGCGAGGATTATCAGAACGGCGGCGCGTTCTTCAACATCTTTAACTTCCTCGGCGAGAGTATGTACAACACAGACGCGCATCTGGCAGACAAGGAAGACGGTTCCATGGGCGGCGCTCTGTACCCGCGCGTACCGAATGAGGCGAGACCGATCATTTATGGTCAGACAATTTATGGAAGCAACCGTATCTGGTCCATCGGTGAGAATACCGAATATCCGGAGCTCTGTATGGCGATTATCAACTGGCTGTCCACACCGGAAGGCCGCCTGACCTATGAGTATGGCCCGCAGGATGTATGCTGGTATTATGATGAGGAAGGCTATCTCTACCTTACTGAGCTTGGCGCTTCCTGCAAATCGGACGTGAATACAGAGATGAGCGATGGCTATTCAGGCACATTTGACGATGGTTCCTTCAAGATGAACAATACCACCTGGGCTCTGGATACCATTAATCTTGATTCTCCGGTAGGTGAGACCTACAATTATCAGAAGTGGGCAAGCCAGCAGACGGAGGCGTCGACTCTGGTGGAAGCAGACTGGAGAGAGTGGAGCGGCTGCACGACGTTTGATGCGTATGTAAAGACAACGGATTATATGCTGTCGCCAGGTACTGATTATTCCACCAGCTCTAAGTCTGATGAGCTGCAGACCACCTGGAATCAGGTAACGAACTGCATCAAGAACGGTTCCTGGAACGCAATTTATGCGGATTCTGATGAAGCGTTTGATGAGATCGTAGCACAGATGACAACTGATGCTTATGATTATGGCTTCGATGAGTGCATCGAATTCCAAGAGAACGAAGCGATTCTTCGCCATGAAGCAGAGGAGAGAGCTCTGGCTGGAGAATAATTATCTGTATCTGAGATATCACTGCGATGGGTGGGGACTGTTTCTGACAGTCTCCGCCCTTTGCTTTCTAAGCGCAGGGCTGCGAGAGGTATTTTCCGGCTGTCGCCGGACGCAGCCGCGCGGGCGAGCAGGATTTGACATACCGCCTCCTGCTCGATCGCACGACCGCGTAAGGAATATGGCTAACGCCAGACGCGGGCGAGCAGGATTCGGCAAGCCGCCTCCTGCTCGATCGCATATGGAAGTAAGCAATCCGGCGATTATGAAATGATATTATTGACTTGATAGAAAGGAATAACAAGATGAAATTTTTCAGCACAGACAGTCCGCTGTACCGTTTTGTCTGCAAATTTGCCAGCTTAATCAAGCTGAATTTTTTATGGATTCTGTTTAGCCTTCCGATTGTAACAATCGGAGCCTCGACTGCTGCCGCTTTTTCTGTAGCACTGAGGCTGGCCGAAGATGAGGAAGGCTATATCACGAAAGGATTCCTGAAAGGGTTTAAGGAGAACTGGAAGCAGGGGACGGTGCTGGCGCTGATCACGTTTGTCGCATTGTATGCGATTTACATAGATTTTCAGCTTTTTGATGTGCTGGAGGATAACCCAATCGTATTCCTGATCTGCGGGATGCTGCTGATTGCCATTGCTTACACTGCGGTCATCTACGCCTGGCCTCTGATCGCGCGTTATGAGAATACGCTGATGAAATCCATGAAGAATTCCCTCGATATCTTCCGTCAGTATTTCGGAAGGTCGATGCTGATGACGGTAATTCTCCTGCTGGAGATTTTCATTTTACTGTTTAATACGACTACTTACTTTTTTGCGATTGTGATTGGACCTGGGCTGATTATTTATACGATCTCTGCGTTTTCCAGACAGGTATTTACCGCGATTGAGAAAAAGAATCAGTCTGGCGGCTGAATCCAGACTGCTGAAACAGGAATCTTTCTGAAACCGGAAAAAAATCTTGCCGTATGCGAATTTCTCTGATAAACTGAACAACGGCAAATGTATAAATAGATTGAAAATGAGAAAAAACAGCTGCTGTTCCAACCCGACCAGGTACCTGCTTCGTGGTCTGGATGGAAAACGTAGTGGCAGGAAACAGCATGAGGGGCTTGATTTGGAGCTCTTCGGGAAAGAGAGCGGATCGGAGGATTAAGATGAAAATTATAGTGACAGGGGTTGGCGGACAGCTGGGACATGATGTGATGAATGAGCTGGCTGCGCGCGGAATTGAAGGTATCGGTTCTGATGTTGCGCCGGTATACAGTGGAATTGCGGATGGAACGGCTGTGACAAAAATGCCTTACGTACAGATGGATATCACAGACGGAGAGGCTGTGAGCCGAATCCTTGCGGAGGTAAGGCCGGACGCGGTGATTCACTGTGCCGCGTGGACAGCAGTAGACCTTGCCGAGGATGACGACAAGGTGGCAAAGGTGCGCGCGGTCAATGCGGGCGGTACGCAGAATATTGCCGACGCGTGTAAAGTGCTGGACGCGAAGATGCTGTATCTCTCCACGGATTATGTGTTTGACGGGATGGGGGAGACACCCTGGGAGCCGGATTGCAGGGACTATAAGCCTCTGAACGTGTACGGTCAGACCAAACTGGAGGGGGAACTGGCAGTTTCCGGTACATTGGAGAAGTTTTTCATCGTCCGCATCGCATGGGTGTTCGGCGTAAACGGCAGGAATTTTATCCGCACCATGCTGAATATTGGGAAGACGCATGATACGCTTCGCGTTGTGGATGACCAGATCGGTACCCCGACCTATACAGAGGATCTCGCACGTCTGCTTGCAGATATGATCGTTACGGATAAATATGGCTATTATCATGCAACAAACGAGGGCGGGTACATCAGCTGGTATGAATTTGCCACGGAAATCTTTCGTCAGGCTGCCGCACTCGGCAGAGAAGAATATGATGCGGCGCATTTAAGAGTGGTTCCGGTGACGACAGAGGAATATGGAGAGTCGAAGGCAAAGCGGCCGTTCAATTCCCGTCTGGATAAGAGCAAGCTGCAGGCGAACGGTTTCAAACCATTGCCGGTATGGCAGGATGCGCTTGCACGGTATCTGAAAGCGATTGACGCGGACTTTTAATGGTCCGGACAGAAGAGGCGACTTGCGAACCGCTGCTGGCCGTGCGGATTGCATCCGGCAGCAGCGGGAAAATACCTCCCGCAGTCCCTGCGCATAAAAAGCAAAAACCCGACAGACGCTTCCGCCTGCCGGGTTTTTCATTCATATCCTCACATAGATTGGGGAAAACTCCCTCTTCTTATCAAAAAAGCAAATCAATGATACCTTTTCATACGTACCAGCGAATCTAGTAACAGCGCACGGCGCACACCGGTGTAGTATAATAGGCATTGTCCGTGCAGATTCCGCGCGTGGAATTCGCCGCATGAACGATACAGCCATTGCCGATGTAAATCGCGACATGATCAATGGTGCCGTCACCGCTGGAGCTGTAGAACAGCAGATCGCCTGCCTGCAGTTCGCTTAAGCTGATCGATGTGCCATTTGTAGACTGTGCAGCTGCCGTACGGGACAGGTAGATTCCGAAATGCGCAAACACAGACTGTACAAATCCGGAGCAGTCAGCACCGTCTGTAAGACTTGTCCCCCCATATACGTATGGGTTCCCCACAAACTGAAGCGCATAATCCGCAATCGCTTCACCCGTACTGGCCGAAGAACTGTCGGAGGAGCTTGCCTCCGTTTCGGCTTCCGTCTGCGCAGTAGTTTCGGACTGCGGAGCTTCCGTCTGTACAGCGGTTTCCGCCTGGGAAGCCTCCGTATGAACAGAGGATTAAGACTGCGAATAATACGTATAAGCAGAAGTATGTAGCAGAAAAAAATAAATAAA